>JAQXIP010000053.1 GCA_029007845.1 Clostridiales bacterium | reverse complement strand
GATGCGATGTATTATGAAATACCCGCTTTCGCTATTTGAACACGTAACGGTACTAAGGTTTTGCATGCGCAAAACCAAGTGCCGACGTGTTCAAAAAGTATTTCATAATACATCGCATCCCCTGCACGTCCCGGCATACCGCCTGATTCGCATGTGCAAAGTTTGAGTAAGAAAAACGTAACTGATATGCAGTGACCGTAAGTCCAAGGGAAGGAGTTCTGTTATGCCATCTAATTTTACCCGCCAAAAAGCATCTTTCTCCATTATTTTAATTTTATGCGTACTTGGAACCATTTTAGGGTTAAAATATCTTCTTCCCTTATTTCTTCCATTTTTATTTTCGTTCTGGATTGCCCGGCTCTGTTCCCGCATGGTTCGTTTCATCCAAAAATGGGTTCCTCTGTCTCAGAAAACAGCTGTTTTTTTATGCCTGATGATTCTTTTATGTGGAGTGCTCATTTTTTTATGCTGGTTCTTTTATACCTTTTACCAGCAGACAAAAGACCTTGTTCTCCATTACCCAAAACTTCTGTCAGAATGTGCCCAGGGCGGACGTTCCATATGCCAGCACTGCGACAGACTCCTGCATCTGGATTCCGGAACTTCCTACTCCTTTCTGTCCGCACAGATGGAATCCTCTATGCGGCAGCTGGAAACATCCATCTTATCCATTGCTGCCAGATGCAGCATATCCCTCATCCGCATATTAGCGAAAAGCGGACTGATCCTTTTTCTTTCCTTTTTAGGCGCCTGGCTTATTATGACCGATTCCGGCCGACTGCAGAAGGATTACCGCAGCTGTCCACTCTTTCGGGATATCCACCGCATTCTTAAAAAGCTTTCCATGACTGGAATCGCCTACTTGAAAATGGAATGCATCGTTACCTTTTTCGTTTTTCTTATATTGTGCTGCGGTTTTTCCCTGCTTACGAACCCCTATGCTCTGCTTCTCGGCATCTGCATTGCCGTCATCGATGCACTTCCCATACTTGGAAGCGGCATCGTCCTCATCCCATGGGGTATCTTCTCCCTTCTCAGGGGCAGGCTATCCACAGGTATAACACTATTATTACTTTGTTTCTCCTGCTGGCTCATCCGGCAATATCTGGAGCCACGCCTCCTCGGAAAAAATCTTGGTGTTCCATCCCTATATATGTTAACCGCCGTCTATGCCGGATTAAAAATATACGGGATCACCGGTATTCTCCTGGGACCATTAACCATTATTCTGATCCTGTTTCTCTGTCAGGAATATACCGGATGGGATACCGGGCAGTCCCTTTAGGGGTTGCCATGCCGTGTAACAGTTCTGCCGTGACGAACGCACAGCCGCCGGAAGCACGCAGAATATCAGGTGCACTGAAATATCCCTTTGAACACGTCGGCGAGCTTCCGGCGGCTGTGTGCTCGTCACGGCTGAACTGTTGCCATGCCGTAAAAATATTTAATATTTCCTCTTGACATCTTCTTCAATGTATTATACTCTTATATCGCAACTTAACATGGTAACAACTTAGACTCTTATTTCGAGTGGCGGAGAGTGAAGGCTCTGTGAAACCACGGCAACCCCCTTAGCGGAAGGTGCCAATCTGAGCGAGTAATCGAGCAATAAGAGGATTTGATTCACATTCAGGTCCGCTTTAAGCGGATTTTTTTATTACTTAATTTTACAAAAGGGGGATATTTACAAATGGAAAAATTACTGTTTACATCCGAATCCGTTACGGAAGGACATCCGGACAAGATCTGCGATGCCATCTCCGATTCCATTCTGGATGCGCTGCTTGAGAAGGATCCTATGAGCCGTGTGGCCTGCGAGACTGCAATCACTACCGGACTGGTTATGGTTATGGGCGAGGTTACTTCCAAAGCAAAAGACCAGATCGACATTCAGAAAATCGTAAGAGACACCATCCGGGATATCGGCTATGACCATTCGGATAAAGGCTTTGACTGCAATACCTGTGGTGTCATCGTAGCATTAGACGGACAGTCACCGGACATTGCCATGGGTGTGGATAAAGCGCTGGAAGCAAGGGAAAACACCATGACCGAAGCTGAGTTAGATGCCATCGGTGCAGGAGACCAGGGTATGATGTTTGGTTTTGCCAGCAATGAAACCGAGGAATACATGCCATATCCAATCGCACTGGCACACAAACTTACCAAACGCCTTTCTGAAGTCCGAAAAAATGGTACACTTGCTTATCTTCGTCCGGACGGAAAAGCCCAGGTCAGCATCGAATATGATGAGAACGGAAAACCGGTTCACATTAATGCCGTTGTCATCTCCACCCAGCATGCTGCCGAGATTACCCAGGAACAGATTCATGAAGATATTAAAAAAGAAGTTCTGGATGCAATCCTTCCTTCTGAACTGGTAGACGAAAACACAAAGATGTATATTAACCCAACCGGACGTTTCGTCATTGGCGGACCAAACGGAGACAGTGGACTTACCGGACGCAAGATTATTGTAGACACCTACGGCGGATATGCCCGTCACGGCGGCGGTGCCTTCTCTGGTAAAGACTGCACAAAAGTGGATCGTTCCGCTGCTTATGCTGCCCGCTATGTTGCAAAAAATATCGTTGCAGCCGGACTGGCTGACAAATGCGAGATTCAGCTGTCCTATGCCATCGGTGTTGCACAGCCGACTTCCATTATGGTAGATACATTTGGAACCGGAAAGCTTTCCAGCAAGCAGTTGATCGATATCATCCGGAAAGAGTTTGACCTTCGTCCAGCTGGAATCATTAAAATGCTTAACCTTCGCCGTCCAATCTACCGCCAGACCGCAGCCTATGGACACTTTGGACGCAATGATTTAAACCTTCCTTGGGAACAGCTTGATAAAGTAGATACTCTCAAAGGATATCTGAAATAAGACTATAACAGTTCTACAATCTTCAGATCTTTATGCTCTTTTGCTGACAGGTCAATGAATCCGTTTTTTGTCTGGATGATTGGCCTGGACAGGGCACCAGGATTATTAAAGATGATCTCCCCTAACTGTCCGTCGCTAAGGCGGACATTGCAGTGGAGATAAGTATCCACGATTCCCTGAAGAAATGGAACCAGGAATTTTGGATCATACTTCTGATAGCCATCCTTTTCAAAAGAGCTGATAACTTCAAAAGGACAGATCGCACCGCGGTAGATCCGGGCGCTTGTCATGGCATCATAGGTATCTACAATTGCCACAATTTTGGCATAGTCGATAATCTTGTCTGCCACAAAATGATTCGGATATCCGCTTCCATCACATTTCTCATGATGCATCAGCGCAGACAGTTTAATCCGCAAATCAAGGTCCTGATCTTTTAGAATCGCAAACCCTTCTTCCGGATGGGTTTTCATAATCTGATATTCTTCATCCGTTAAAGAACCTGGTTTCATTACGATTGCGCTTGGAATCTTTAATTTTCCAATATCGTGAAGCAGACCTGCCTGTACTAACAGCCTGGCATCCTCTTTGGAAAAACGGAACCATTTTGCCAGAACACTGCACAATAATGCCACATTCATGGAGTGCACATAGGTAAGATCGTCAAAATTCCGCATACACTGCATCATATGTATGACATGAACCCCATTTCTGGTCTCTGACAGCACCGAATCAACCCGGGCCAGTATCTGCTCCATATCAAGAGGCTGCGTATCATCTGCCATAAATTTATCAAAGATCCCTTTTAAGGAAACAACTGATAACCGGAATTCCTTATTAAACATCTGGTATTCCTTGGTCTTTCTCACCGTTTCATTAAAATTTGGCTCTGTTTTCTCAGGAGGAACCAAAGACGGCTCCTCCTCTTTTTTTACTTCCTCTTTCTCCTCCTGCACGATCTTAAAATCAGTGATGGAATAAAATTTAAGCATGGCAATTGCCCGGTTATCCAGTGCTGTCTCTTTTGCAATAATGAGCTGATGACTGGAACTATATACATTCTCTGCAACTATCATTCCCGGTTTCGCCTGCATCGTTAAGATACGCTTTACTTTCATCCAATCAACTCCCCGACTCGTACATTTTATCCAATTACCTGTAACATAAATTTCTGCAGTTCTTTCTCATCATCCACTGGAACTTTTTTCATCTTTGCTCCCAGTCCGTTCATTTTATCTTCAAAGGCTTCATATCCCCGTTCAATATACTGTATCTGGTCTACTATGGTATAGCCTTCGGCAACCAGTCCGGCAACCACAAGTGCAGCTCCCGCTCTTAGATCTGGCGCACTGACACTGGCTCCGGTAAATCCTTCTACACCGTCTATAACTGCCGAATTGCCCTCCACGGTAATGGAGGCTCCCATTCGGTTTAACTCTGCCACATACTTAAACCGGTTTTCGAATATACTTTCTGTAACGATACTGGTTCCCTCTGACAACGCAAGAAGGGTGGCAATCTGCGGCTGCATATCGGTAGGAAAACCCGGATACGGCAGAGTCTTTACATGGGTGCTGCCAAGCCGTTCCTTTGCTCCGATTACCCGGACTGCATCATCATACTCTACTACTTTGGCACCAATCTCTACCAGTTTTGCACTAATGGCTTCCAGATGTTTCGGTATCACATTCTTAATCAGAACATCTCCTTTGGTAGCTGCTGCTGCCACCATAAAGGTTCCCGCTTCAATCTGATCCGGAATAATGGAATACTCTGTGCCATGAAGGGATGGAACTCCTTTGATACGGATAACATCCGTACCGGCTCCCTTGATATTCGCTCCCATGCTGTTTAAAAAGTTGGCAACATCAACAATATGAGGCTCTTTTGCAGCATTTTCGATAATCGTCTTACCTTCCGCCAGGCTGGCCGCCATCATCACATTGATCGTAGCCCCCACACTGACTACATCCATATAGATGTGACTGCCCACCAGCTTCTCTGCCTTCGTATCAATCATCCCCTGCTCAATCTTAACCTGGGCACCAAGGGCGCGGAATCCTTTTATATGCTGGTCAATCGGCCTGCTTCCAATATTACATCCTCCCGGCAGGGCAACCTGTGCCTTCCGGTACTTTCCAAGCAATGCCCCAAGCAGATAGTAAGATGCCCGGATCTTCTTTATGAATTCATAATCAATGCTCATTCCGGTAATCTGGCTTCCGTTGATCTTAACTGTATGGCGGTCTACCCGTTCTACGATTGCCCCAATCTCTTCAATCGCCTGGAGCAACACATTAATATCATTCACATCCGGCAAATTATCAATTATTACGGTCTCATCTGTCATAATTGCCGCTGCAAGGATTCCCAGAGCTGCATTTTTCGCTCCACTGATTACCACTTCACCCTGCAATGGACATCCACCCTTAATCACATACTGATCCATATTGTTCCCTCTATTCTATTTAATCTATCTATCAAAAAATTCTGCTAATCATCCATATGTAAAACAATGGTACATAATAATACGCATAATTTTCCACTTTGTAAGCGTATCATACATATGGATTATATCACAATATCAGTATTTGTTAAACAGATTTTTTTTACCCACGCACTCTTTGCTAATTTTTTACTTTTTTATTTTCTTTTTTCCGCACAGAATAGCCAAATGTACCAATCTGCTGTCCAAGGCGGAAATATTTTCCATGGGAATAAGTGATAAGACCTGCCTGATTTAGCTGGAATGTTCCTTTTTCATCCAGATAAGCACCATCTACCCTTACGGCAGCCACTTCAGCAAGAAACATATGGTGGCTTCCCAGCGGCAGAATCTCTTTTACCTTGCACTCGATATTCACCGGCGATTCCAGAATGCCTGGTGCCTGGACGGTTTTTGATTTTGAAGGCGTCAGATGCATTTTTTGAAATTTATCCACGTCCCTTCCGGATCTGACCCCGCAGAAATCGGTTGCCTTCACCAGCTTCTCCGTAGTCAGGTTCACGACAAACTCTTTCGTTTCTTTTATAATACGATAGGAATACCGTTCCGGTTTCACCGAAATATAAACCATTGCCGGATTGGTGCATACGGTTCCGGTCCATGCTACCGTAATAATATTGGGTTTTTCTCCGGGACACTGGCAGCTGACCATAACTGCCGGAAGGGGATAAAGCATATTCCCGGGTTTCCATGTTTCTTTCTCCATCTTTTCCTCCATATATTCAGTTCTCCACGTTACCGTTACGGTTCAGCCTACGCCATTCGCAAGAGTAGCAGTTTACAATCATTTCAAAATAAGCTAAAATAGAAAAAACAGCATTCTTCGAGGTGATTATTATGACATCCAATTATCTGAACATTGAATCCGTCACCCCTGGTGATGAAAAAAAAGTCCGTCAGACTATGAAATTCCGCACTGGAAAATTCGTATGGCGGGTTAAATTCAATACCCCTTTAAATCCAAAGACGGTTAATAACGTGAATCTCTTTGTAACTGACAGCAAGCAGCAGCCTTTAAGTACACTGATCCGCTATAATACCGAGGACAATGTCATCGAAGTAGAACCTGCGGAGCCTTATGCTGTAAATGAATCATATTATCTTAACATTACCACAAAAGTACAGTCAAAAGGGGGACAAAGACTGAAAAAACCGATTCAGGTTCAGTTTAAACTATAAGCCTGTATCCCTTTCTTTTTCTAATACACCGGCCAGGATAACCATCAGTTCGCATCTTGCTGCAATGACATCATAAGTGCCGGTACCAGCTGTTTCTTTCTTGACACAACACCGGACAGATAGATGCTGTCCTTGTTTTGCATGTTCACATGAAAGGCTTCTTCCAGCGTTTCTTTTGCCGAATCCCCGATATATAAAAGTTCTGTTGATTCTGCCAGAATGTCTGTCAGCATAAAAAACAGCATATCAATCTTATGCTCTTTATAAGCCTTTTCCATGTAAGGCATAATCCTTTTCTTTAATGTCTTGAGTTCATCTCCGTCCATAGAATTGAGCTGTCCAACACCAAAGCGGAGCTTTCCTGCGGAAAATTCTTTATAATCCTGGTAAAAAATTTCTTCCAGTGCTTTTTCCCTGAGATCGGAACCTGCTGTAAACATTTCCTTTGCGTATTGTGACACATGGATTCCTGCTATCTGAGCCAGCTTTTCTGCTGCCTCACGATCCGTCTGTGTGCAGGTAGGTGAACGGTATACCAGAGTATCCGAAAGAATCGCGGAACATAAAAGTCCTGCAATCTGCTTCGAAATGGGAACCTGATTTTCCACATACATCTGATAGATAATCGTTGCTGTACACCCCAGAGGCTGGTTACGGAAATAGACCGGACCCATCGTCTCAATACTTCCCAGCCTGTGGTGGTCGATAATCTCCAGAATCTCTGCTTCGTCCAGTCCATCCACTGCCTGGGATGGCTCATTGTGATCCACCATAATGATTTTCTTTTTCCGTGCATCCAACAGGTTCCGGCGGGAAACCATACCACAGAAATCCCCATTTTTATCTAGAATTGGAAAATCCCGATGCCGAAGCTTCGCCATGGTTTCCCTTATATCATCAATATAATTATCCTCTGTGAAGGTAATCAGGTTTTCTTTCGGCATCATAAAGTACCCTACCGGCATGCTCTGGTTAATCAGTCTTGCCACAGTATAGGTGTCGTATGGTGTTTTGATTATGGTACATCCTTTATTTTCTGCAAGTTTTGCAATGGTATAAGAAACCATAGCCCCGTCACAAACTACAATACACTTTGCACTCATCTCAATGGCACAAAGCTGGGACTCGTACCGGTTGCCAAGAATGACGATATCGCCCTTCTCAATATAACTTTCCATCAGATCCGGATTAGCTGCGGCGATTAATACCTTACCTTCGCACAAACTCTCATCTGGGTCACCTACTACCATTTCTCCTTCCAGGGTATCAATAATATTATGAAATGATGTGTTGGCTTTTGTGATAATGCAGCTATCTTTTACATCCATATAGGCCTTTGTAATATCCCCGATTGTAATCAGGCCCTCCAGCTTCCGGCCTTCCAGTACTGGAAGGGTTACCAGATTATTTTCCGTCATTCTCTCCCATGCCCTGCGGAGTGACATGTCATAAGAGATTCCCTCTACTTTACGATATTCAATATCCTTCACCTGTGTTCTTACATCCGACAGATATGCAGGTGGTGCAGCCTCAAACCGGTTCAGTACAAACGCAGTTTCTGCACTGATCTGCCCCGCTCTTCTTGCATGGTAACATTTTTTGTCTCCCGTAAGTTTATTTTTTAATTCTGCATAAGCAATGGCTGAACAGATGGAATCCGTATCCGGATTCCGGTGTCCAATCACATAGACGCGGTCCTGATTCATATATACCTCCTGGGAAAATTTGAGCTGTCGCACAATCATGCAACAGCCTGTCTTGTTATTATCTTATTGTAACTTTATCTGCTCTCCCACATAATGGCGCAGCAGAAAATTCTCCTCTAACAGAATCTGAATTGGTTCTTCCTTGTCCAAAAAGATTACCACAATATCTTTTTCAAAATAATCCATCATATTCATCAGCGTCTTTACCGTAGGGATATACAGTCCACCGGCACCTTCAATTACTAAGGTGCAGTCCTTAAGCTGTTCCTGTTTTGCCTCCAGATCCATACGGTTTAATTTTTCAGCCGTAATCTTTGCTACTTTCTGGGTGGATATCACACCATTGGCATGAAGATAACGGGCAAGGTTCTTACAGAAATCAATAGCTCCATCCTCTTCACTAATCACCGCATAGTGAATCTGAAATTCCTGTTTTTCCTTTATATGCTTTGACAGCTCCAGAAAGCGCCGTTCCCCTGCCAGATCCTGCATCTGGTCCGGAAAGTATTTTTTCAGCTCCGAAATGCTGTCTAAGTCTTCCTTTGTTAATTCCGGTTCCTCTTCTTCTTTGGAATCCTCTTTCTCAAATAAACCGCTTAAAGACTCGTCATAGATTGCCTTCAGATCCGGCTTTGTCCAGTCGGATACATCCATACGGCTTAAGTCTTCCCGGATTGCCTCCTGGATATTCTGGGTAGGCTGCAGAT
This sequence comes from Clostridiales bacterium, assembly GCA_029007845.1. Classification (GTDB taxonomy): domain Bacteria; phylum Bacillota; class Clostridia; order Lachnospirales; family Lachnospiraceae; genus SUG1228. The sequence goes on along the minus strand of JAQXIP010000053.1, from coordinate 16,013 downwards.
CCTGAACCAGTTCTTTTTTCACAGCCTCCATATGTTCCTGTTCGGCAATCTCGATTACCTGGCTGCTCAGTTCCTTCGTATCCATAACCAGATCATGCGGATCAGTTTCCCTTTTTGCAGCAGCAAGCTTCTCTTCATCCACTCCGACCTTCTCCAGAACATGGGCACCTTTTTCATAATAGTCTTTCAGCAGTTTGGCTTTTTCCACAATGGTGCCATTCCCAAACCACAGGATAATGTCACTGCACTCCCGGACACAATTAATCTTCATCCCTGCTTTATGGTAGAGCTTTGCCAGCTCATAGGCCCATTCTTCAATATACTCGATCGTCTTTAACTTCTCCAGAGAATCAATCCGCGCCTGATATCCGGCTCCGTTCGCTTTATCAATCCGGTAGCGCAGGATATAGCGCTCTACGGAATCCGGATCCACCTCCACATATTCCTGATAATATTCTTCTGCCTCTTCAAAATTACCCGATTTCACAGCCAGACACACCAGTTTATAGATCACCCTCTTGGTAGGCGCCTTGTCATAAACCCGCACCAGCATGTCCATGGCTTTCTCATAATCTTCCATCTTACGGTATACTTCTGAAAAAGCATTCAGATCCATAATACTTTTCACCCGGTCTACATCCAGGTCTTCCAATATCTCGTATGCTTCTCTATATCTTCGTTCCTCCACAAGTGAACGAATCTCTGCGCATTTTGCAGTAATGTCTTTTGTCATATTACCTGCCATCTTCCCTTACTCCTTTAGTATAAGAACAAATACTCCTTTTCCATTGTATGATACAAGGGTCAAAAGGTCAGAACTCGTTCCTGCTTGCAGGATAAGAGCTCTGACTTGTTGACCCGCACACACATGAGGAAGTAGTGATTTTTCCTGGAAAATCAACGGATTCCGAATGTGTGTAGAATTGCGGAAGTTGCGTAGCAATGGAGCAATTCGTGTATCAAATGAGGGGCAAAATACCTTTTAACCCTCATATCATTGTATCATTATATGCTAGGAAAAACAAGAAAGAAAAATCCACGCATCCCGCGTTGAATCCTCTGCCAGGAACGTTACCAGAATGACAGGCTCAGTTCCGGCTACCTTACGGCACACAAAAGGTTTTGCTTAGTGCTGCTTCGTTCCCGACCTGACACGGTTCGCAAATTTCTGTTGCGCAAGACCAAAACGTCAACACCCATCATTAAGGGCAGCTTCCCAACAACGAACCCGAAACGGGACAACACCCCTGCTATAGCGGATTGCAGGTACAGGGCACCGCTAACTCCCCGGCTGCGTGGAAACTTTATGACATATCGAATCTGCATCTGATGTCTCTCTTGTGACCAGATGCAGATTTAGTATACTGAAATTCAATTTATCTGTCAAGGCTGAAAGCACCGCATTTTTTTGCATTCTTCTTCCTGCGCAGTTCACGAAAAAAGTCAGACATCATCTGGCTGCACTCTTCCTGCATGACACCATAGACTACTTCCACCTGATGATTAAACTGGGCCACATTAAGCAGGTTCAAGACAGAACCGGCACAGCCTGCTTTGGCATTCATAGCACCAATAACTACCCGGGGAATCCTTGCCTGTACGATGGCACCTGCGCACATCTGGCACGGTTCCAGGGTAATGTACATAGTGCATTCTTCCAGCCGCCAGTCCCCCAGCTTTTTGCTGGCTTTCTGTATGGCAAGCAGTTCCGCATGAGCCAGTGGACTCTTTTTCGTATTCCTCTTATTATAACCTCTGGCAATGATCTTACCCTGGTATTCGATGACACAGCCAATCGGCGCTTCTTCCAGGGCATATGCTTTCTTTGCCTGGCGTAGTGCCTCTTTCATATAGAAATCATGCGATAATTCCACGATTTTCTTCTCCCTTTCCAACACAGGTTTCCATCAGCTGTCCTTTTCCGTAAGTAAGTCCTGCCACCACATGCTGGGTGTTCTTCATCACCGCCCCGGAATGATCCTGCTTTTCCACCTCTTCAAAGGCGGTTCTCAATTTCCGTAAAACATCTTCTGCCCCGGAAAGTCCTTCTGTCTGTTTCTGCATCATGGCTGTAACCAGCGTCTGATTGACATAGCGGTACAAAGACAGAAGTTCCAGCGAAATCCCATAATGATAATCCAGACTTCCCATAAGATTATTGACAAAACGCTGGGCACTCTTTAAGGACTTAACCATCTCCGCCTCGTTTTTCTCTTTCTCATATTCCCGGGCATTTTCCATCTCACGCATGATGATATCATAGGTAATTACCACAAGCCCGCTCCGGCTTGCCTGGGCAATCTTCAATGTATATTCCTGAATCTGTTCTCTCTTCATAACGCTTCCCTCTCCTTATCTAACTAACTTAAACTTCGCACACGTGAATCAGGCGGTATGCCGGGACGTGCAGGGGATGCGATGTATTATGAAATACTTTTTGAACCCGTCGGCACTTGGTTTTGCGCATGCAAAACCTTAGTACCGTTACGTGTTCAAATAGCGAAAGCGGGTATTTCATAATACATCGCATCCCCTGCACGTCCCGGCATACCGCCTGATTCGCATGTGCGAAGTTTGAGTAAATTTTATATGCTGTCCATACAGCTTTTCTACTGCATCCAGCTGTTCATCAAAGTCCTGGCAGAACGTCTTCGATGCTACGCTTCTCATCAATTCTTCCACTTCAATATTCATTGGATAATCCATTGTTGTATCCGACAACAATCCTGCACCATTATCAAAAAACGGGCATACATGATACTTTCCTTCCGTATCTAATAACACCGCAATATTATGTGTATGCCTGTCTTCATTTAAAAAAAATGCATCAATTGTCAACAATTTACTGATATATTCACCAAACTCCTCCAATCCGGTAATCCGTATCGTCTGCTCTACCAAAAAACGAATCCTGTTTTCAACATCATTGATCAAGTAGATACTTTTATTCAGGCTTTCCCCATAAAAGCTCTGAAATAAACGTTCTAATGTAATAAGCTGCCACCCATCTGGAAGAAAATTGATACTGCTACATCCCAGGTACCTAACGTGTCCATAATGTATTTCTTCCGTATTGTAACAAATGTATTCTGATTCTTTTAGATTAGAATATCTCATAAGATTTGACACCACATACTCTGCCGCTCCTTCGTATCCAGTATAATCTGCCTTGTACCATACGTCTTTTTTTAACCACTTTAACTGGTTTCCTTTTGATGACTTTCTACTGTTTTTCTCCATATCATACTGAAACAATTCAACCATACAACTACCTCTCAATTTTAATCCAGAAATCATCTTCTGCCATTCTCCCCTGGGTTTTTTCAATAATCATCAGAGGTTCATAAAACGGCAGATTCAATTCTTTCAAAATAAGCTTCATCTTATCACGACTTCTTGGAAAACAACGGCTTTCTAAAAATTCTTCATACTGCTCAAAGCTTGGCTTTTCCTCCCTTCCAAAAGCTCTGAACGAATAATTTTTCGTATAATTGTATATTTTTATTTTTCTTTCCCTCTCATCTGCATCAATAATCGTACAGATCTCTTCTTTATACATATACCATAAACGCATCTGATATTCCCGAACTGGTATTTTCAGTTCTTCCTCAATCTGGGGATATTCTTTTAAGATTTTTACCAATGTCACAATTGGTCCTGTAATAGGTTTGCTGCTACTTTCCCATCTTTCTATCGTTTTTGCTGATACATTTCCCAGTTCCGCAAATTCTCCCTGGGTTAATTGTAATTTTTTTCGGATTCGTTTTATATCATTTCCATTTAAAACGTCCGATACTGCATACTTTTTTGATTTCAAGCCAATTCCTCCCTTCTGCCAATCAATAACGTTCCCTTATTTTAGCAATAATATACCCCTCATAATAAGGGTTTGTCAACATCTTTTCACCCTTATTTTGAGGGGTATATAGTTCTTTAAAAATAAATAAACCGGGGAACTGTTCCCAAATACCTAAGTAGTCTTTTTATAGCTTTTCAAAACTACCCAAGACCTGAAAACGGCCCAAAATCAAAGGATTTTCCTAGAACTTACCAGCCTTTGCTGCTTCTTCTACAGATACTGCAACGGCAACGGTAGCCCCTACCATCGGGTTGTTACCCATACCGATCAGACCCATCATTTCTACATGGGCAGGTACGGATGAAGAACCAGCGAACTGTGCATCACTGTGCATACGTCCCATTGTATCGGTCATACCGTAGGAAGCAGGACCTGCTGCCATGTTATCTGGATGAAGGGTACGTCCGGTACCACCGCCGGAAGCAACCGAGAAATATTTCTTGCCCTGGTCGATACATTCTTTCTTGTATGTACCTGCTACCGGATGCTGGAAACGGGTTGGGTTGGTGGAGTTACCAGTGATGGATACGTCAACTTTCTCTTTGTGCATGATCGCAACACCTTCGGTTACATCATTGGCACCATAGCAGTTTACTTTTGCACGAAGTCCGTTGGAGTATGCTTTACGGAATACTTCTTTTACTTCGCCTGTATAATAATCCATCTCTGTTTCTACATAAGTAAATCCATTGATACGTGCAATAATCTGAGCTGCATCTTTTCCAAGACCATTTAAGATAACACGTAATGGTTTCTGACGTACTTTGTTTGCCTTCTCAGCGATACCGATTGCACCTTCTGCTGCTGCGAAAGACTCATGTCCGGCTAAGAATGCGAAACATTCTGTTTCCTCTTCCAGTAACATCTTTCCTAAGTTACCATGTCCAAGACCTACTTTACGCTGGTCTGCAACAGATCCAGGAATACAGAAAGCCTGAAGGCCTTCACCGATTGCTGCTGCTGCATCAGCTGCTCTCTTGCATCCTTTTTTGATTGCGATGGCAGCACCTACTGTGTATGCCCAGCAGGCATTCTCAAAACAGATTGGCTGAATGCCCTTTACCTGGTTGTATACATCCAAACCGGCATCCTTTGTGATTTTCTCAGCTTCTTCGATAGAAGAGATGCCGTAGCTGTTTAATACCGAATTAATCTTATCAATTCTTCTTTCATAAGACTCAAATAAAGCCATGATAGTTGTCCTCCTTATAACGATTCAAAATGACTGTGTAACTTATGTATGCAGATAAATTCACCAAATTATTCTTTACGTGGATCAATTACTTTCACTGCATCATCAACACGGCCATACTGACCCTGTGCTTTCTCGAAAGCAGTGTTTGCATCGTCACCAGCTTTGATGAAGTCCATCATTTTACCAAAATTAACGAATTTGTAACCAATGATCTCATCGTCTTCATTTAAAGCGATGCCTGTTACATATCCATCTGTCATCTCCAGATAACGAGGACCTTTTTTCAGGGTACCATACATTGTACCTACCTGAGAACGAAGACCTTTTCCTAAATCTTCCAGACCAGCGCCTACAGCAAGTCCATCTTCTGAGAATGCAGACTGGGATCTACCGTAAACGATCTGTAAGAATAACTCTCTCATAGCAGTGTTAATTGCGTCACATACTAAGTCTGTGTTGAGTGCTTCCAGAATGGTTCTTCCTGGTAAGATTTCAGCTGCCATAGCTGCAGAATGAGTCATACCGGAACATCCGATTGTCTCAACTAATGCCTCCTGGATAACACCTTCTTTTACATTTAAGGTTAATTTACAGGTTCCCTGCTGTGGTGCACACCAGCCGATACCGTGTGTAAAACCAGAAATATCTTTGATCTCCTTTGCCTTTACCCATTTTGCTTCTTCTGGAATTGGTGCACAACCATGAGCAACACCCTGTGCTACTGGACACATGTTTTCTACTTCTTGTGAATAAATCATGTCTAAACTCCTTTCAAAATGTACGTCAATCATATTGCCCGACCATCGAGCCTCACATTCTTTTTTATTTTCTCACATCTTTCATAAAAAATCTAGTCCTTTTGATATTTTTTTTACTCTATCAGTAACAGTTCAGCCGTAACGAGCGCATAGCCGCCGAAAGCTCGTTACGGCTGAACTGTTACCTCTATCACAACCGTTAATCCATAACCGTCCATACAGTTAGTTTGCTCTCTTCTCTACGATCTCTCCCTGGTTCTTATAAATGCTTCCTGCAGGGATCACTCCTCGGACACTGGATAATGGATAAATATTGGTATCCGCCCCAATTACGGTTCCCGGGTTTAAGATGCTCCCACATCCAACTTCCACACAATCTCCAAGAACGGCACCCATTTTCTTCAGACCCGTTGCAATCTGCTCTTGTCCATTCTTTACCACTACAAGGGTTTTATCTGATTTCACATTCGATGTAATCGAGCCTGCCCCCATATGGGAACGGAAGCCAAGAATCGAATCTCCCACATAATTATAATGAGGCACCTGGACTTTATTAAATAAAATCACATTTTTTAGTTCTGTAGAGTTGCCCACTACTGCGCCATCGCCAACTAGCGCATTTCCGCGGATAAAAGCACCCGGCCGCACCTCGGTATCCTTCCCAATGATGCACGGTCCCTGAATATAGGTATTCGGGTAAATGCGTGCCGTTCTGGCAATCCACACATGTTCCTCCCGCTGTTCATATTCTTCTTCCGGCAGGGAAGACCCGATGGCAACAATCAGTTCCCCGATCTTTGGCAGTGCCTCCCACGGATAGGTAACCGACTCGAGTAACTCCTTTGCCAGTGTCTGGTTCAAATCATGAAATAATTCTGATATTTTTGCCTGCTGCATCTTTTATCATCCTTTCTTTTATTTATAAGCTAAAAGGGTCTATTTGACCCTGACATCATCATAATATCCTGCTACCCGCTGGAATACCCTTCTTAATTGATACTGGTTGTTCTGGTTTTTCACCATATCCGTATTTTTCCGGATAAACCGTTCCAGCTTCTGCATATACTCTTCCTCTGTAATAGAACCCTCTGCCACATAAGTAAGTCCCTTCTCCCAGCTTGCGGTCAGCTCCGGGTTCAGCATGGAACGGATGGAGCCAAGAACCACATAGTAGATCAGTTCCCCCTGCATAGTCGGGGTAATAATCTGTGTCTTCTTATTTAAGTTTAAATACTCTATTTTGACCAGCTTGCTTAAGATCTCTGCCCTTGTGGCACTGGTTCCGATTCCGCTTCCCTTAATCTGCGCCCGCAGATCCTCATCTTCAATAAGCTGTCCGGCATTTTCCATGGCAAGAATCATCGAGCCGGAGTTATACCGCTTCGGCGGGGAAGTTTCCCCCTCCTTAATCTGCAGACCGGACAAGGTAACCGTAGAACCTTTTTTTAATTTGCCAACAGCATCCAAAAAAACAGGATCTAACTTCTCAGAGCCGGAGTCCTGGCCGACATTTTCCTGAAAGAACGTATAATGCATCACTTTCAGGTATCCTTCATCCACCATCATCTTAAAAGAAGAGAAAAAAGGTTCGGTTCCAATCTTTGTCACGATTCCGGTCTTCTGATACTGGGCCGGAGGATAAAAAATACTTAAGAAACGCCGGACAATCGTTTCGTACACTTTGTGTGCCACCGATGAAAGTCCGTTTAGCGCCCCAAATCCTTGTCCGGTAGGAATGATGGCATAATGGTCGGTAATCTGCTTATCATTGACATACTTTGTTTTGGCAATACCACGATAACTGCCGGAATCTAAGATCTCCCCGGCAAACTCTTTTACCGGAACGAAGTTTAAAAGACCGCGGATATTTTTCGCAATCTCCTTACTGACTGCGGTGGAAAGCACACGGGCATCCGTTCTTGGGTAGGTTACCAGCTTTTTCTCATATAATTCCTGGGTGATCTTTAATGTTTCATCCGGACTGATTTTAAACATTTTTGAGCAGACATTTTGCAGCTCCGCCAAATTAAATAGAAGGGGCGGCTGCTTTTTTTCCTTTTTCCGTTCTACTTTCTCCACGACCCCAGGCTGCCCTGACTGTTCAAGCATCTCAATCAGTGCCTCGGCATCTTTTTTTTCTTTGAATCCGTTTTCTTTATATAAAAGCGGAGACTGGAAATAGGCAGAGCCTTCCACACCACGCCATTCTCCTTCAAAGGTCTTCCCATCTGTCCCAAACGTTCCAAGCACACGGTAGAATGGAGTCTTAACAAAGTCCCGGATCTCCTGTTCCCTGCGCACGACCATCCCAAGAACACAGGTCATAACCCGGCCGACCGAGATGGCAGACCACTTCTTATTCTTGAGAAAATCATTTACCGTCTGGCCGTATTTTAACGATAAGACTCTGGAAAAATTAATGCCCATCAGATAATCCTCTTTTGCCCGAAGATAGGCGGCATTACACAGGTTGTCGTATTCCTTGAGGGATTTTGCCTCCTTTATTCCACGGATGATTTCTTCTTCTGTCTGGGAATCAATCCATACCCTTCTTTTTTCTTTTGTATCCGGCACCTTAGCCATTGTGTCCACAAGACGGTATATGTACTCTCCTTCCCGTCCCGAGTCGGTGCAGACATAGATTCGTTCCACATCCTCCCGGTTCAAAAGCTCCGAGACAATCCGGTACTGTTTTTCTACCGAAGGAATCACCTCATACTTGAATTCCTCCGGCAGAAATGGCAGTGTCTGAAAACTCCATTTCTTAAGAGCCGGATCATAGGCCTCCGGATAGCTCATCGTTACCAGATGTCCTACACACCAGGTCACTATGGCATTTTCTGATTCCATGTATCCATCCCTGCCTGTGCCGCCCACTTTCAGCACTTTGGCAAATTCCTTTGCCACACTTGGTTTCTCTGCAATATATAAATACTTTGACATGCTTTTCCTCTTCTAGAATCATTCTTTGATGCCAGGGTCAAAAGGTCAGAACTCGTTCCTGCTTGCAGGATAAGAGTTCTGACTTGTTGACCCTTGTATCCCATTATAAAAAATATTAGTTTGATATGCAAGCCATGGGAACGTGCTTGAATATCTTCCTCCATGTATGCTATGATGTTGGGGTCAAAGCGGTCGTTACACAGGCACGTAAGGAGGATTCCACATGAAACCAACCATTCAATTAATCGGTCTTGACCTGGATGGAACTGTATTCCGGGATGACAAGACAATTTCAGAGGCAACTATTGAAGCGATTAACGAAGCATCCCGGCAGGGAATCATCGTTCTTCCTGCCACCGGACGCCCTCTGTCCGGGCTTCCGGATGAGATTCTTTCTCTCCCGGGAATCCGGTATGCCCTCTGCTCTAATGGTGCCAGAGTCTATGACCTGAAAAAAGCCCTGGCCGATCCTCCTATCCTGTCAGAAGACCGTTTTAACACATTAGACCAGACCCACGCCGAGGTGATCTATGAGAATCTCCTTCCACTTGATACGACCCTGTCCATACTTGCCTGCACCACAAAAAATCCAGCCGTCTTAAATGAGATCTTCATGGACGGCTTCGGTTACAGCCAGTGGGAAGGGTTTTACGCTTCCCTGCTGCGTTATGAAGGGAAACCGCTTTACCGCTACATCAAAAAAACAAGAGTTCCCATGAAGGATATGCCCCAGACCATAAAAAAACGGGGACTTCCTATTGAAAAAATGCACATCTTGTATCCAGATCAGGATACCAGGGATGCCTCACTCAAAGAACTGAAAAAACTGTCGCTTCCCTGTGCCATTGCCTACTCCATGAACACGAATCTGGAGATCAATGCCGCCACTGCCAATAAAGGAACCGGTCTTCTCGCCCTTGCTTCCATCCTTGGGATTCCACGGCAGAATGTCATGGCATGCGGCGACAGCGGAAATGATCTGGACATGCTGAAAGCCGCCGGCTACGGAGTTGCCATGGGCAATGCCTCTGAAGAAGTCAAAAATGCTGCCGACGCCGTAACGCTTACGAATAACGAAGACGGCGTGGCAGCTGCCATAAACGACATCCTATGTTAGCCCTTTGAAGGAATCATCCGTGCAATACGTCCTGCAAAGTCATTGAAGTTCTGTGTCTGTAAGATAACCGCGCCCGGTCCGGTAAGTTTTGTTAAGAACAATCCTTCACCGCCTAGGAAAATATTGGCGAATCCTTTTACGGTTTCAATCTCATAGCTTACCGTTTTTTCAAATGCAACCACATTTCCGGTGTCTACCTTTAAGACTTCTCCCGGAGCCAGATTCTTTACGATCTTATCTCCATCAATCTCTAAAAACAGCATACCTGCCCCGGACGTTTCCTGTAAGATAAAACCTTCTCCGCCAAATAAACCGGCAGAAAATTTCTTTGTAAAGGTTACATTCATATTTACGCCCTGGGTTGCGCATAAAAACGAACCTTTCTGGCAGATGAGCCCTGGTCCCTGAGTCAGGTCAACCGGAACAATCTCACCTGGAACAGTAGATGCAAAAGCAATCATCGCTCCATCTCTTCTTGCCGTATAATTGGCCATGAAGAACGATTCTCCGGAAAACATTCTTCCGATGCCCTTTGCAATTCCTCCCCTTGCATTGGTGCTCATCTCAATTCCATCATTCATCCATGCCATACCGCCACTCTGGGTATACATCGATTCCCCTGCATTTAAAACCACTTCCACTGCAGGCATCGTCTGTCCAACAATGTTGTACTGCATTTTTACTTCCTCCTTTTTTGTAAATCCCTTTATCTGTATTATTCCCGGATTTTATTCATGAAGTCCGGGTTACTTCCGTTTTAGAATCGCTTTCAGCTCTTCTGTTGAAAATGTGTAATCTTTATTGCAAAAATGACAATGTACCTGAATTGGCTCGTTGTCTTTTACCATCTTCTCAATCTCATTTCTTCCAAGGCTCACAATTGCCCGCTCAATCCGCTCCTTTGAACAGTCACAATGAAAACGGGTTGGCATTGTATCAAGAATCTCCAGATCAAACTCCCCAAGAATATAGGAGAGGATATCTTCCGGAGTCATTTCCTTGTCCAGCATAGCGGTTACCGAGTCAATGGAATTAATTTTTTCTTCCAGACGGTTCACAATGTCATCATCGGCAAAAGGCATTAACTGGATGATAAAGCCTCCTGCCTGTTTTACCGTATTATTCTTATTCATTAATACGCCAAGTCCTACGGAGGATGGTACCTGTTCCGAGGAGGCAAAATAATACGTAAGGTCATCCGCAATCTCCGCAGTGGTAAGCTGTACCTGACCTACATATGGCTCTTTTAGCCCCATATCCTTAATGACACTTAACATACCCTGGTCAATGGCTGCTCCCACGTCAAGCTTTCCAAGGTAATTCGGTGGCAGCATAACAGTTGGATCAATGGCGTAGCCTTTCACATTTCCATGGGAATCTGCCGTAACCGTAAGTCCTTTCATAGGACCGGTACATTTAATCTGGATGGTCAGAAGATCCTTTTCCCCCTTCATCATGACACCCATCATGGCACCGCCAGTCAGAAGGCGTCCCAGTGCAGCAGTTGCCACCGGCGCGCTGTTATGTGCCACTCTTGCAGCTTCCACCATGTCTCTGGTTGTCGCTGCGAATGCCCGGATCTGGTTATTCCCGGCAGTTGCCCTTACAATATAATCCTGATAGTCCTGCATGTTCTTTCCTCATTTATTCTCATAATACTTTCCAGCCTGATGCCCTTCCCGGGCAATCACATAGATGCGCTCACTGTCTGTTCCAGGCGGTTCTTTTGTAAATGCGTCATAGGCATCTACAAATACCATTCCTGCCTGCAAAAGACATTCCTTTATCGTATCAAGTGAATACGCCTTCTGGTAATGAATCTCCGAATACTTCCGGTAAAGATCCGGTGTCTCCTGAATGTACAGATTCAGGTCGTATTCATTAATCTGTTCCTCTTCATAATAATAGTTATCCCAGACAAATGCTGCGTCTTCCCGGTTCTCTGCAAATGTGTTGTCTGCCAGGATTGTCCGGAACTTATATTCCGTATTTAAGTCAAAAATAAACAAACCATTTTCATCCAGATAATTATTCACCAGAGAAAACACTTTTACCAGATCTTCTTTCTCAAGCAGATAATTCATACTGTCACAGATGCTTACCGCAGCCGCAATCGTCCCAAACAGTTCCATCTCCCGCATATCCTGTTTAAGATAAAGAATTCCTTCCTGGGAAAGATCTTCTCTTGCAATGGATAACATCTCCTCTGAACAGTCCAGACCAATCATATCATAGCCTGCTTTCTTAAGCTCTCTTGTCACCTTTCCGGTTCCACAGCCAAGATCACAGACCAGGCCAGACGTCACCCCATTTTCCTTAAGCAATCCAATGAGGTACCGGCTCCACTCCTCATAAGGTATATTATCCATGAATTCGTCATATACCTGGGCAAATCCTGTGTATGCTTCCATCCGTACTCCTCCAGTCTTTGCATGAACCATCTACAGTATATCAGACATACGGACAAAATGCAAAGCATTAATGGTGCGTGTTTGCCCCCCTAGGATTGCATCGTTCAGCACGCACCAGGCTATGGACGCGGATTTGTATTGCCGCCGCTGTAGGTCGATGCCCTGTATCTTGAAATATCCTTTTGAACACGCCGGCACTTGGTTTTGCATGTTTCCCGCAAAACCTTAGTACCGCTGCGTGTTCAACTGAGCGCAAGCGTGTATTTCAAGATACAGGGCATCGACCTACAGCGGCGGCATATTCAAATCCGCGTCCATAGCCTGGTGCGTGCTGAACAATGCAATCCCAGGGAGCGAACAGACACCCATGAATAAATCCTCCAAAACTGGCTACAATCCCAGTATAGAACCCATCCATTTCCAATCCAGAAAGGAGCATGACTCATGAACGAATCCCCAAAAAAGAAGAAAATCACCTGTATGGAGGATGTACGCAGCCTTCCCAAAAAGGAACAGACAAAATATGAAATAGCGGAAGAGCTGGGCATACTTGACAAGGTATTCCAGTCTGGCTGGCGTTCCCTCTCTGCCAAGGAAAGCGGCCGGATTGGCGGTATCATCCGGAGCCGGAATGCACGGATGGCCGCCTCTCAGGACACCGGAAAATCCTCCGGCTCAACTTCAATGAGTTCAGACAGACAAAAGGAATAAAGATAGCACTTTGCCACTTTTTTCAAAGAAGCCTGCTCCAGTGCCTTTTTATAAAACCCCAGCTGGACCTCATATCGTTTCACAAGCTCCTGTGCTGTTCTGACATGATCGGTCTTATAATCCAGCAGATAAAGACCTTCCTCTCTCTCCCAGAACACATCCACGATTCCCTGAACCATAACCAGATCTTCCCGGTCAGGCAGATTCTCCAGTTCCCTGGCGGGAAGGCCGATTACAAATGGCTGCTCGCAAAAGAGACGGTTCCTTCTTCTGGCATTCCACATCTCTTTTGCTGCTTCTGACCCCAAAAAGGCATCCAGATCTTTCAGATAGATACTGTCCTCTTCCTCCTTTGATAACATCCCGGCTTCCCGCAATACCTTGATGTAATCTCTGGCACGGGAACCTTCTTCTACCTTCTCGCAATAAGGGGAAAAAATTAATTCCATTACTTTATGATAGACCGTACCTCTGGCCGCCCCGGACAGTTTTTCTTCCTTTTTGATAAAGGAAGGAACCGGTTCCTCCTGACTCTTAGTCTCAGGAAATAACGCCCCGGTCTTTGCTTCCTCTTCCATAAGTTCCCGGATATGACCTGCTTTCAGCTCTGATACCGAATATTTGACTGGTATCTGCTCCAGATTATTCCCCTGCAAAAGCTCTTCTTTCTGGCATTGAATTGCCTTAATAAGCTTCGTATCTGCCACGGCGGATCCGGCATCTTCCTTCAGCCATTTCCGGAACTCTTTTTCCCTTTCTTCAAGAGAAAGCTGTGCTTCCATCTCCTTTGCCATCTGCTCTTCCATCGTTACAAGGCGAAGGCAGATTGGCGCCTTTTCGCCCGTATCTGTCATAAGCACAGGACCAATCCAATCCAGATAACAACTGGCTTTCGTAAGAGTCAGATAATCCAGACGTTCCAAAACACCCGCCTGTTCCCACTGCTTTACCGTTTTCTCATAATCGGTGCAGGTTCCGGTAAGAATCAGCTTTTCCTTCGCCCGGGTAAGCGCCACATAAAGAACACGCAGCTCCTCTCCCAGATTATCCAGTTTCAGACGGTGGCTGATATATTTTTTCAGTAAGGTAGGAACCTTTACCCGGCTTTCCAGATCAATCGCATCCGATGCCACTCCAAAATCCGGATGAAATACCACCGATGCCCGTGCATCCATCTCATTAAATTTTTTACTCATTCCACAGACGAATACAACCGGGAATTCCAGCCCCTTACTTTTATGGATTGACATAATCCGCACAGCGCCACCAGCCTGTTTAAGCGGTGCCTCACCGAAGTCCACCTCATACTTATGCATCTTCTCAATATACTGGTTAAAAGAAAACAGACCTTTCATTCCAGTTGCCTCATAGGCACATGCCTTTGCCACCAATGTTTTCAGGTTCGCACTTCTCTGCTCACCTGCAGGCATCATAGCCACATATGCCCCATACCCTGTTACGGTAAGAATCTCTTCAATCAGTTCATGAACCGGAACCGATACCGATTTTTCCCGGAACCGGTTAAGGGTATGAAGAAATGTCTGAACTTTTCCTCTAAGCAGTTCCTCGCCGCCACATTCTGCATAAGAATATACCGTCTGGGAGAAACTTCCTTCCCTGCTAACAATCCTTAACTTTGCCATCTCATCCAAAGTAAACCCGCCGATTGGAGACCTTAAAACCGCCGCCATCGGAATATCCTGCTTCGGATTGTCTACAAGTTTCAGATAATTCAGCACCGTCTGGATCTCCAGCGCAGAAAAATAACCCGTTCTCGTTTCGCTGTAACAAGGAATCCCTTCTTCCAGAAGCACATTTAAAAAGGTTTCACTCCATCCCGACATCGTACGGAGCAGAATGACCATGTCCCCTGGCTCTGCCAGACGGTACTGTTTTTGCTCCTTATCCCATACCGAAAGCGTACGCAGAAGTTCCCGGATTCTTTTCGCCACTGCTTTTGCCTCTAACTCCTGTTTTGTGTGTTCTGTCTCGTCAAGGTCATCAACCAGCAGGCACTCACAGCAATCCGCCACCGGCTCTTCTGTATCCGGATACTTCATCCCTTCATTTAACTGGGCATCTTCATCGTACTCCACTCCCCCGACACGCTCCTGCATAATCTTCTGAAAGATCTGGTTCACCGAATCGAGTACTACCTTCCGGCTCCGGAAATTCTTTTGCAAGTCAATCCGCTGGTAGAGAGAATCCCCTTTTGCCAGCGGCTGATAAGTACGGTACTTTTCCATAAATAATTCCGGACGCGCCATCCGGAACTTGTATATACTTTGTTTTACATCCCCTACCATAAACCGGTTCGGGTGATGCTCCTCTTCCCCGGATATCGAAGACAGAATGAGTTCCTGTACCAGATTGGAATCCTGGTATTCATCAATCATGATTTCTTCATACTGCTGCCTTAGTTCCTTTGCCACATCCGAATAGACAAGACTTCCATCTGCATTCCTCGTCACAAAAATATCCAGGGCATAATGCTCAATATCCGAGAAGTCCATCGCTTTCTGCCGCTTCTTTTCCTCGTTAAAACGCTGGTAGAATTCCATCGTAAGGGAAAGCAGTTCTTCCATTACAAACGACGCATGGTACATATCATCCACCATACTCTGGGTATCCTGAAAAAAGAACTGCTTCTTAAGATTTTTCAGCACCTCTTTTTCCTGGTCACGAAGACTTTTTACTTTCTCCTGTAAGACTTCATCCACTCCGTCTTTTTTGGAAATCCTCCCTAATTTCTCAAAAGACAGGGTAGCAAAAGCCTGATTTCTCTGTGCATAGGTCTCTTTTGATAAAAGATACTCGATCATGACAACATCGCTCTTTAATGCCTGCGCATACGCCGCCGGTGCTCCCGCGGTACCCATAAGACACATCTCTTCCGCCTTTTTTGCAAGGCTCAGCGCCTCATTTAAAATGACAGTCGTATCCATAAATAGGCTTTTCAGCCATCCGCTTTCCTCCAGCTGTTCGATTGTCTGGACATCGAGTGTCTCCTTCTGCTCCT
>JAQXIP010000052.1 GCA_029007845.1 Clostridiales bacterium | reverse complement strand
CAGTTCAAACAGTGGGGTCCTTTCGAAGACATCGAGATCATGGATTGGGAAGGTTTTGATGTTAACATCGACGATCCTGACTACAGAAAACAGTTACAGGATGCTATGAAGAACCGTGTCAATGCTGTTGAGAAATTCGCTACAGACAAAGAAGGTTACGATAAACTTCCAGATGATGCACTTGCAGCATTACAGAAATTAGTAGATGAATTAAACTAATGTGATATCAGAGTCATCTGACATAAAAAAGGGAGCGCGCTGCGCTCCTTTTTTATGCTTCCTTATGCTTCCGGATAATCTCTTTGTATCTTCTCTGAGATGCTTCCATCTCCGGATCTTTTTCCTCCGGAAGTTCTTCCACCGCATCAAGCTGTGAAAAGAGATCCTGCAGATCATCATCGGTAAATAACTGAACATCCATCTTCTTATCCTCCTTCCTCTTTATTCCTTTTTAACTGTTACGATACTGGTCAAAATAATCATTAAGCCGTCCCATTGCCCGAAGCAGCACCCGCCGGTCTTCCTCCGTCGTATCCTTAAGCAATGCCTCCGCCATCTTCTTGTGAACATTCTGATGTCTTAAATAAGCCTTCTCACCCCGTTTGGTAAGCGTTACATACACAACACGCCGGTCTTCATTGCTTCTTGTACGGCTTACATAACCTTTCTTCACCAGATTATTCATGGCAATCGTCAAAGTACCCATCGTAATGTTCATCTGCCCGGCAACATACGACATGGTTCTGGGAATGTCTGGTCCGATTGCCTCAAGAATATGCATATCTTTACAGGATATATCCTGAAATTCCTCTGTAATCAGTGCTTTTTCCTCTATCTGGTTAATTTCACTGAACAGACGTCCAAACATATCCGTCAGCGCTGTATTCACATCCATTCCGTACCACTCCTAATAATCGGACTACAAATCTTTTTAACTTATTCTATCATAATTTCCGAAAAATAGAAACCATAAATCACTTGCGCAATATGCAGTCAGAGGGTACAATAGTTAGCAAAAGATACAAATATTACATACTAACAGGAGGTACCCCATGGAAAAAATTAAGATGACCACTCCTCTGGTTGAAATGGATGGAGACGAGATGACACGCATCCTCTGGCAGATGATTAAGGATGAGCTGTTATGTCCTTTTATTGAACTGAACACAGAGTATTATGATCTTGGCTTAAAACACCGGAATGATACTGACGACCAGGTTACCATTGATTCTGCGGAAGCCACAAAAAAATATGGCGTTGCTGTAAAATGTGCTACCATTACCCCTAATGCAGCACGTATGAGTGAATATAATTTAAAACAGATGTGGAAAAGCCCAAATGGAACAATCCGTGCGATGTTAGACGGAACCGTTTTCCGTGCTCCAATCGTAGTAAAAGGAATTGAGCCATGTGTAAAAAACTGGGAGAAACCAATTACCCTGGCACGACATGCCTACGGTGATGTATATAAAGGTTCTGAGATGAAGATTCCTGGTGCCGGAAAAGCAGAGATCGTCTTTACTGCAGAAGACGGAACAGAGACAAGAGAACTCATTCACGAATTCAAAGGACCTGGAATCGTACAGGGTATGCACAACTTAAATGAATCCATCGAAAGCTTTGCAAGAAGCTGCTTTAATTATGCACTGGATACCCATCAGGATCTGTGGTTTGCCACAAAAGACACGATTTCAAAAAAATATGACCACACCTTTAAAGATATTTTCCAGGAAATCTATGACAAAGAATATGATGCCCGGTTCAAAGAGGCTGGTATTGAATATTTCTATACCTTAATTGATGATGCAGTAGCCCGCGTCATGAAAGCAAAAGGCGGATTTATCTGGGCATGCAAGAATTATGACGGCGATGTAATGAGTGATATGGTTTCCTCTGCCTTCGGCTCTCTTGCCATGATGACATCCGTTCTTGTCTCTCCTCACGGATATTATGAATACGAAGCAGCCCATGGTACTGTACAGCGCCATTATTACAAGCATCTGAAGGGTGAAGAAACCTCTACCAACTCTGTGGCAACGATCTTTGCCTGGACCGGAGCGCTCCGCAAACGTGGCGAACTTGATCAGAACACTGCATTAAGCGACTTTGCAGACAAACTGGAAAAAGCATGTGTGCAGACAATCGAAAGTGGCAAGATGACAAAGGATCTGGCACTGATTACTTCTATCGAGAATCCGGTTGTACTCTCCAGCGAAGGCTTTATCAAAGCCATCCGTGAGACTCTGGAAAGTTTACTGTAATATCCGGTTAATGAACCATTCCGTGGGCAAGAAGCAGGCTGGCCACAATTCCGGCCGCAGTTGCCAGAAAGGCTCCAGGCAGTGTCCATCGTGTTTTTTTCACCTGAACCGCCATAAAATACACACTCATCGTATAAAATATAGTTTCGGAGCAGCTCATGAACAGAGATGCTGCCAGTCCAAGCTCAGAATCGGTTCCAAACTGTTTATAAATATCCAGTAAAAGACTGGTGGCCGCAGACGCAGAAAATAATTTTACCAGCGTCAGCGGCACTAAGTCCGCTGGAAAATGAATGACATTCATCACCGGGGATATCCACCCTGCAAATGCTTCCAGTGCCCCTGAGCCGCGCAGTACGCCGACTGCCACCATCAGGCCAATCAATGTAGGCATAATCTCTACTACAACCCGAATCCCTTCTTTTGATCCCTTTACGAATTCATCAAATATTGGCACTTTATTAATCAGTCCTAACAGGATTACATAAAGCACCACAAATGGTATCATATAGTTCGACAAATATAATAAGAACTGCATCCATCACCGACTCCCTTTCCGATTCATAATCCGGCAGAATACCACTGCCGCAAATGTGCTAACCATAGTAGCCAGAATTGCCGGAGCAATAATAGCCGAAGGATTCACAGAACCATACTGGGAGCGGTATGCAATAATATTGACCGGTATCAGCTGCAGCGATGAAATATTGATTACAAGAAACGTACACATCTCATCACTGGCACGATTCTTATTCTGATCCGTCAATGCTCTCTCTTTTTCCAGATTCTTCAGTTCTTTCATTGCCTTTAATCCAAGAGGCGTAGCTGCCCAGCCAAGCCCAAGAACATTTGCAATCATATTGGCAGCAATATATTTTCTGGAAGCATGTTTTTTGGGGAGCCTTGGAAATAAATATCGGATAACCGGTTCCATTTTATCCGTCATAGATTCAATCAATCCTGCACTGGTGGCAATCTGCATCATTCCCATCCACAGAGCAGTCACCCCTGCCATAACGATACAAAGAGAGATGGCTTCTTTTGTCGAAGAAATCATCTGGTCACCAACCTCCTGAATCGTTCCGTTAAGTGCGCCATAGATGACACCAATCAGGATCATCACACCCCATATATAATTGAGCATCCCGCCATGCACCATCTCTTTCCTTCTTCAATAAAACATATTCCAAAAGAAATTCTCTTATGATAAAAATGCCCTTTCTAATTTTCCCCCAATAACCATGAAACACGTGTCTAGCATTAATTTTCCTCCAAAATACGACTTTTTTCTACTCTTTTTGTACTGAAAATATCGGTTTTTCTGCCATTTTTTTCTTTGATTTGGCATGCGAAAATTGAATTACATTAAAAAAATGCTATTTTGTCACAAGAAATTAAATTGTAGCATTCTCATATACGTGATATGATATGTCATGTAAACGAGGAAAACGTAGAAAACGTTCGAATCGTGATGATTTTGCCATATAATTGCAAACCATTCCTTCACAGTAATGAATGCTTTTGCGATTATATAATATATTATACTCCCCTCTCATTTTTTAGACAGATAAGACCTCCCCTCATACTTATCTGTCTAATTTTTTGTCTAAAATCTGCCATGCACAAAAATATAAAAAATATGTGCGTGGGAGCTTGCTCACAAAGCACATATTTTTTATATTTTTGTATAGGGCGGATGCCCTACATTCATAATTTGGCGGAACGCCAAATTATGAATGGCATGGCAGATTTTCATGGCATGGCAGATGCCCAACTTAGTGCTCCACCAGCCACTGGTACACTTCCCTTTTTTTTATTCCCCGGTCTTTCGCCACAAGCTTCATTGCCTCTTTTCTATCAATTCCATTTCTAAGATACTGGTTCATATGCTCCTCAATGCTGATTTCCTTCCACTGGGACTGCTGTTCCCGCAGAATCTCATCCGGATTCTTTCCACTAAGGACTAATACATACTCTCCTCTTGGCTCCTGTTTTTCATAATATTGAACTGCCTCCAGAAGAGTTGTCTGAAGTACCTGCTCATGCTTCTTCGTCAATTCCTTTACGATGGACAGTTGACGATCCCCAAGAACGTCTATTAATTCTTTCAGTGTTTTTACAAGATGATGGGGTGCTTCATAGAGAATAATCGTTCTCGTCTCATTTTTCAGTTCACCAAGAATCCGCTTTCTCTCATTTTTCTCCGATGGAAGAAACGCCTCAAAAGCAAATCTCCTGGTAGACAGCCCCGACAACGTAAGGGCAGTAATGCAGGCAGCCGGACCAGGCAGGGAGGTCACTTCAATTCCCGCCTCATAAGCCTTTTGCACTAACACCTCTCCCGGATCTGATATTCCAGGCGTCCCGGCATCCGTAATCAATGCAACCGTTGTCCCTTTTTGCATCTTTTCCACCAGAACATCCGCTTTGTCATACTTATTATACTCATGATAACTTGTCATCGGGGTTTTTATATCAAAATGGTTTAATAACTTGATACTGTTTCTGGTATCTTCCGCTGCAATTAAATCCACTTCTTTTAGTGTATTCAGTACCCGGAATGTAATATCCTCAAGATTTCCAATCGGCGTCGCACAAAGATATAGTTTTCCAGCCACTTCCATTCACTCCTTAATATCCATAGATTTCTTTGATTTCGTCCGTATATACATTTTCTTCCTGAAACACAATAATTGGTTTCTCTACCTTCAGCATTGGATTTCCTCCACGTACTGCCTCAATTAATACCATATTCGGCTCTTTCCAGACAAATGGATGCACAAATTTCATGCGCTTTGGCTCAATGCGGTACTTTTCCATCAGCATAATAATCTCCACCAGACGATGGGGACGGTGCACCATATAAAACCTTCCTCCGGGCTTTAGCACCTTTGTACCTTCCCGGATAACATCCTCTAACGTACACAGAATCTCATGACGTGCAATTGCCTTCGGCTCTTCCGGATTTTTAATACCGTGGTTTTCATTCATATAAGGAGGATTACAGGTAACGACATCAAAGGAAGCCGCTCCATATATCTGAGAGGCTTCCTTAATATCACCCACGGTAATTCCAACTTTTTCTTCCAGACTGTTCAATATGACACTTCTTTTTGCCATATCTGCACTTTCCGGCTGAATCTCCAGCCCTTCAAACCATGCACCATCTGTCTTTCCATTTAAAAGAATCGGAATGATTCCGGTACCAGTTCCAAGATCCAGCACCCGCTCCCGGGACTTTACCTTCGCAAAACCGGTTAACAATACCGCATCCATTCCAAAACAAAATCGTCCCGGATTCTGGATAATCTGATACCCATTCCGCTCCAGATCATCCAGTCGCTCTCCTTCTTTTAATAACGACATGATTCACTCCTGCCTAGTCAATTCTGGATTTGTTCTCTTTTTGTTCCAGCCGCTCCAACTCTTTCAGCTCCTTATCCACAGTCACTTTTTCCTGTCTTCTCCGAGGCTTAAACTTTAATTCATCTACCTTGTATTCATGA
The DNA here is from genome assembly GCA_029007845.1 of Clostridiales bacterium. GTDB lineage: Bacteria > Bacillota > Clostridia > Lachnospirales > Lachnospiraceae > SUG1228. Next base: position 7,964 of record JAQXIP010000052.1, on the reverse strand, counting down.
ATTTCTTTCTCATCATTTTCAACGGTAATAATTACTTTTACCAGCTGTTTTAACACACTGACACTCTGGACTTCTCCACGGTTTCCATCCGGCGTAGTAACCTTATCCCCAACTGCAGGCAGCTTACTGTTTAATTCCTCATATGCCTCCTCTTCATTTTTCAGGCAGCACATAAGACGTCCACAGGCACCGGATATTTTCGTCGGGTTAAGGGACAGATTCTGTTCCTTTGCCATCCGGATTGACACTGGAGCGAACTCTGTTAAGTAAGTGTTGCAGCAAAGTGTACGGCCACAGATACCAATTCCTCCAACAATTTTTGTCTCATCCCGGACTCCAACCTGTCTAAGTTCAATTCTTGTTTTAAATACACTGGCCAGATCCTTTACTAATTCCCGGAAATCAATTCGTCCATCCGCAGTAAAATAAAACAAAACCTTGTTATTGTCAAATGTATATTCCGCTTCAATCAGTTTCATCTCCAGACCGTGCTTTGCAATCTTCTGAAGACAGATCTGATAAGCATCCTTTTCTTTCTTCCGGTTGTTCTCTTCCCGTTTATCATCCTCCGGCGTAGCAATCCGGATAACAGCCTTTAAAGGCTGGATTACTTTTTCCTCTTCCACATCCTTCGGTCCAAGCACAACCCTTCCATATTCCACACCACGGGCAGTCTCCACGATTACATTGTCATCTTTTTTGATATCCAGTCCCGCAGGATCAAAAAAATATACTTTTCCAGCTCTGCGGAATCTAACTCCGATTACTCGTACCATTTTCGTTCTCCTTTATTGTCAACATCAAAAGCTGCATTGTCATATCAAAATTCACATTTGCCTTCAATCTTTGTTTTGCTTTCTCTACTGCCTCAATGATCTGGTCAATGCCCTCATAATCAATTTTCCGGGCAAGTTCTTTTAAAGATTTAAAATCTTCTTTGAATAAAAGCTGGTTTGGATCAGATGTCACCTTACACATTAATACATCCCGGTACCACAGAATCATCAGATCAAGGATATCCTGTACTTCTTCTTTGCGCCCGCCAATCTCTTTAACGCCTTCTACAATCTCTGAGATCGTCATGTCTGAAAGATAGCGCAGAAGATGAAGCACATTCTGTTTTAATTCCATAAAGTCTTCGCTTGATGCATAACGGATCGCTTTGCCAATATTTCCTTGTGAGAATTTCGCACTTTCTATCGCTAAATAATCCGGAACCTGTTTTTCCTTCATCAAAAACTGCTTGATCGTCTCCTGCTCTACCGGTTTCACTTCAAGCTTCACCACTCTGGATCGGATCGTTTCCAAAAGCCGGTTTTCATTCTCTGCAAGAAGCATGATAATAGCATATTCCGGCGGCTCTTCAATGGTTTTTAATAACGCATTCTGCGCCTGTTCCGTCATTTTATCCGCATCTTCCATAATATAGATCTTATAATTACTGCTGTATGGCTTAATGGAGATGTCCTGGTTAATCTGCTCCCGAATCTCATCTACACCGATTGATGCTTTCTCATGAACGATTTTCCGAATATCCGGCTGGTTTCCGGAATCAGCCTGCAGGCATGACTTACATGTTCCACAAGGTTTCTCCCCCTGGCCGGTACACAAAATCGCTTCTGCGAAAAATTGGGCTAACAATAATTTTCCACTGCCCTTTTCTCCGGTAAATAGATATGCATGAGATATATTTTGTGTTTCAACGGCTTTTATTAAATATTCTTTGAGTTCTGTCCGACTTACAATATCCCCGGCCTTTTTCATGCAGCTCAGTCCTTTCCTTATCTGTTTTTATGTAAGAATATCCAGAAGTAATCCTTTAATCTCATCAATCTTCGCAAGTATGGCAACATGGTCTTTTTCGTCTTTCATTAATTCCGTTGCCAGCTCGTCCAGATTCTTGTCCACTAATTTCACGATTCCATATACACGGTGGCGTCCCCTTTTATCCAGAAAATTCTGTCTGCTGAATTTGTGGGAGCGGTTCACCACTTCATTCATGAAATCTTTAATCAGCCCACGGTACTTTTTCATATCCCGGATATCCATCCGTTTTGCAAGCTTCTCCCCATGCTGGATAATCTCTTTCATCATAAAGCCGAGTCGTTCTTTCAGTTCACTTTCCTCTATATTACTAATTAATGTGAACTTAAAGGATTCATCATTTTCAGGCATTGGTGTCTTTGCTTCTATCTGATTCAGATTCTGTACCTGATTTACTTTTATTTCCATATGAAACCACCCCCCCAGCTCCTTATCTTATTTTATTATATCATACCATTTGAGGAAAGCAATGCTGTATAATTTCTCCTAAACACTGATCCAGATCATAATTCACAAACCGATGACGGATTCCTGCATGCAGTAATTTTTCCTCTGAGAAATCTTCCTGATCCGCTATAAACCTTCTGCAAAGTTCTTTATATTTTGGTTCCTTCTGCATCCGCTCCCTCAAAACGGCTCTCAATAGCCGTTCCCCATCTTCTACTTCTATATAGATCGGTTCTACCCTGCTCTTTCCAAAATACTCACAGATCTTTTCATACGTTTCGAGTGTTCCAATCATAATATAATTTTTCGGTTCCTTTAATATCGTTCCATCATCGGCTGTAAAATAAATCCAGTCACCATGAACCGTATGATACGTTCTCGCTTCCACAATAAGCCCTTTTTCCTTCATTTTCTCATATTGCTCCAGATTGACAAAATGATACGTCTCTCCCTCTTTCTCCGATACCCGGATTGGTCTTGTCGTATAAGGAACTACCGTTTCCAGATCAAGCTCTTTCCTCTCCTTCAGCTTCTGAAAGATGGTATCCTTTCCGGAAGCACTTTTTCCCATTACGATATATAATCTTCCCGTTTCCTGCATGTTTTTTGCTCCTATTCTAACGAACGGTCTTTCTTTACCGTCTGTATCATGAATTGGTCTTCCCGGTTTTTTATTCCTTTTACATCAAGCTTTGCCTGAAGCATTTTTCTGATCCGGTCAATCACCACCTGATTTACGATTTCGCCAGGTACTAAAATCGGAATTCCCGGTGGATATGGATAGACATAATCTCCGGCCGTTTTCCCTTCTGCGTCTTCCAGCACAGTCCATTCCTTTTCCCGTTCAAATGCCTGCCAGATTCCCATATCCGGTTCTGTTGGACATAAGACCGGATCCTGCTCTTTTAACGCATCTTCTCTTCGTTCTTCCTTCATTGACTGATCAATTAAAATCAATGCATCCGAAAGCCTCTGAAACCCTTCATCTGTATCGGAGATGGACGTCATGGCAAGCACCTGGTTTTCGCAAACCATCTCCATCTGCAGATGATACGTTTTCCATAAAATATCCTGTAAGAAATGTCCATTTAAAGTTGTCTTTCCTGTATGGATTAGAATTTTGGATAGATCCCGGATATCCGGATTCCGGTATTTTTCTTCTTTTGCCCCCATCACACGCAGTGATTGAAGCGATTCCATCTTATTGTAAAATGCGGATAAACGCTGTGCATATTTTTGGAACAGAACCTGTCCCTTTTTTTCCACCATTTCCATGCATTCATCAATTGACGCCATAAACAGATAGGACGGGCTGCTTGTCTGAAGCATAGACAGATACTGCCGGATCCGTTCCCGGTCAATTAAGTTCCCCTGCAAATGAATCAGCGCCGTCTGTGTAAAGCATGGCATTGTTTTATGAAGACTTTGGATCACAATGTCTGCACCTGCCGAAACCGCAGAAACCGGAAAGGCAGGGTAAAAACCAAAATGTGCCCCATGTGCTTCATCCACCAGTACCGGAATATTAAGACTATGTGCCAGCAAAACGATTTCTTTTACCTCTGAAAGAATCCCCTCATAAGTAGGTGAGACAAGTACAATTAACCTGGGTGGCACATCCATTTTTTTAATAGACTGGTTCACTTGATCTGCAGTTACCCTGCCACATATCCCATACTCTGGAATCATATCCGGATACAGATAGCAGGCATCCAGATGATTCAAGAGCACTGCATTATATGCCGACTTATGACAATTTCTCATCATAAGAATCCGGTCACCTTCCCGGGTAGCGCCCAATATACCAGATAACATGCCGCCGGTCGATCCATTCACAAGAAAATGGGTTTCTTCTGACTGATAGATCCGTGCTGCCCGGTCCATTGCATTTTTAATGAGATCCTTTGCGTCATGAAGATTATCAAACCCATCAATTTCTGTGATATCCAGGCCATATGGATTGTCCATGAAAAACAGATCCGTATTCCGCTTATGCCCCGGCATATGAAACGGATAATCCGGACCATCCCTTAATTCTTTTAAACGGTTATATATTGTCTTGCCCATACTTCTCTCCACATACTCTGCATCCATATTTTTTCCTATATAGTATAGCATAATCCCGGTCTTTTTTCCTTATTTGTTTGCTCCTTTTCTTCTATTATGTTAAGATAAGGTATCTTCCAGATTCAATGGTTATCAGAAAGGAGAAATAATACAACTATGTTAAAGATCGGTTCTCATGTAGGGATGAACGGTTCAAAAATGTTTCTTGGTTCTGTAGAAGAAGCATTATCCTACGGTGAAAATGCATTCATGATATACACAGGTGCTCCCCAGAACACCCGGCGCAAAAAAATTGAAGAATTAAACATTCCACTTGCCCATAAAAAGATGGATGAAGCCGGTATCCAAAAAGAGGATGTCATTGTACATGCTCCCTACATTATTAATCTTGCGAATACCGTAAAGCCAGAGACTTATCAGTTGGCAGAAGAATTCCTTGCTGTGGAGCTCACGCGCACAGAAGCTATGGGATGTAAGGTTCTGGTGCTACATCCCGGCTCCCATGTAGGTGCCGGCACCGAGGCAGGCACGAAACAGATTATTCATGGATTAAACCAGGTATTGACCAAAGATACCCCTGTCTATATTGCATTAGAAACCATGGCAGGAAAAGGAAGCGAGATTGGCTCCTCCTTTGAAGAGCTTGCTGCCATCTATGATGGTGTCACCTATTCCGAAAAACTCCGGGTTTGCTTCGATACCTGTCATGTCCATGATGCAGGCTATGACATCATTCATAATTATGAGCATGTCATGGAACAATTCGATCACTTTATTGGAATAGACCAGATTGCCGTCTTCCATGTAAATGACAGTAAGAATCCGGCTTCTTCCCATAAAGACCGCCATGAAAATTTTGGATTTGGCTATCTTGGCTTTGATGCTTTATACCAGGTCATTACAGATTCCCGTTTTGAACATGTACCAAAGATTCTGGAAACTCCATATATTCCGTTACCGGAAGAAACAAAAAAGACAATCCCACCTTATAAGTATGAGATTGCCATGATTCGCTCCGGAACATTTGATCCGGATTTAAAAGAAAAAATTATAGAGTCCCATTCATGAGTTGTCTTTCTTTCCGTGCAGAAATGGTTTTGCCACCTTTTCCCGGAAAAACTGAATAAATGGTCCCATACAGAATGCTGTTGCAACCGTAACCACTCCGGCTACGGTTGTTTTTGCCAGCATTCCAAACGTAATTCCCACGATCACGCAAAAGAGATCCGTTCCCATTCTTGCATACCGGTATGGAATTTTCCCATTAGACCGCTCTTCAAAAATGAGTGCCAATGAATCATAAGGAGCAATTCCAAGATCCGCCGCCATATATACTGCCGCTCCAAAGGATAAAAGAAGTAATCCAAATATAACAAACAGGATGCACACAAATTGAGACAGCTGTATAATATGGAACACCGTTTCCATAACATATTGAAATCCCTGGACAATATATCCGATGCAGAACATATTAATTATCGTTCCAATTCCGATTCCTTTCCGGTAAAAAATCACTTCAAAAATAATCACAACGAGATTTGCCATCACCTGAAAGTTCCCCAGTCCGATATGCAAAAAGGAACTCATCCCCTTTACCAGGCTCGTAAAAGGATCTACGCCAAAATTAGAAACATTAAACATGCCAATACTGATTCCAATAATAAAGTTACCAAATAGCATCATCGCAATCCGCTTCTTTTTATTATCATCCATAGGCAGTTCCTTTCTTTTCCTGTTAAATCAGATCAGAAATATATCCGGCAATCCGGTCTGTGGCATAGCCGTCAAACGTTTCCATATACCGTCTTGCAAATAAATCCAATTTTCCCGTTTGCTGATCTACCGTCTTAAGCTGTTTACAAAGCTCATTCATATTTTGCGCAATTGGTCCAGGAACATACGTCTCATAATCATAATAAACACCATTTTCCGCCATTGCTTTTTTATGATCCGGAATAAAGAATACAATTGGCAGACCGATTGCTGCTGCTTCAAAGGTTCGATCCAGATAATCGGTAATCATCACATCTGCCACACACATCAGCGACTCCAGACTTTCTTCATTTAAACGCAGAATCCGGTTTTCATATTCCTGGAAGGAACTGTAATAAGTACGCACATACGGGTGGTTCCGGATAATCACGACTGTATTATCAGGCTCCGACTGGAATAATTCATTTAACTTAAACTCCGTTTCCGGATATCCCGCATTTTTTCTTGTTGTTCCCCGGTAAGATGGCGCAAATAAGATTACCTTTTTTTGTGCTAATTCCGGATATTTTTTAATAAGATTTTCTTTGATTTTTTCTCTGACTTCCCTATGGACTAATACATCATCTCCCGGCATTCCAAACAGTTTTACCTGCTCCATAGTAACGCCGTAGCTTTCACTGCAGAATGCAGCATTGTTTTTTCCGTTTGTGATAACTGCTTCGTATTTCCAGTTCTCTTCATTTACCTGGCTGACTCCCATCTTATCCTCTAATGCATATCCATCCTTTAAAAAGGAGCAGTCTCCTGCCAGCCGGATAACGACTGTTTCTTTTCTCAGCTTTACAAACTTTAACTGCTGTATCCGGTCACTGACGATCAATATTTTTGAGGAGGCCATTTTCCGGATAATATCAAAACGGTCTTTTAGTTTCATCTCATTCCATGGATTCGGACAGCTGGCCTGTACCACATCAATTCTTGGCTCTTTCTCTTTAATGGCTTTTTCCAGATAATCATACTGGTCTTCCGGTACCCGCTTATACTCCGCCAGCAATAATACCCGGTTTTCATGAAGAGAATGAAAGCCGCTGATTTTATATACCCAGTTCCATACTCTTTGCTGCCATTCTTCTCTTCCGTATCCCACACCAGATATTAATTTCACCAGTCCTGAGGCATGCTGCCATACTGCGAGAAATCCATTTTTCTCCCTTGCCTTCTTGGACATTTTTTTATAGCCCTGATATGCCATCAATCCATCCAGTAAAAATAATGGAAGAAGGCAGGTACAGACAAGGAATGAACATCCACAATACAGTGGATAATAAAATGGAGTCTTTTTTTCTACTTTCTCATATGCATCTACCTTTAGAAGAAGCTCATTCTCAATAATAGGCAGGTATCCTTTTAATGGGTCATTGTAACTGAAATTAACCCGGTTAAATTCGTCCTGTGCAAACAGCACACGAAAGCTCACCTTAATCTCTCCGCCTAAAAAACGATCCCCTACAATTCGTTCCATTGTAAAATACTGATTCACAATAAAGATTTCCTGCTGGCCATCCATTCTCCAGGAAGTTGCCGGCAAAGGAACAACCCTGCTTCCACTTTCCGATTCGCACAACATCATAATATGCGGCATTTCCTCAAACACATTATCCAGCACAATTACTTTCATCTTAATGTGAAGACGTTCTTTGCGCACTTCAGCGCTTGTTAATTCAACTGATACATTCATCGACGATTCCTCTCATTTTTTAATCATAGTTATTCAAACTTCGCACATGGATTTTCCCGTAGAAGCCAGGTGGCAGGCTGGGGGGCTGCGGGAAAATCCATGTGCGAAGTTTGAGATAGTTATCTATATTATAACGTGTCCTGAGCCGGATGTCGATGATTTTTTGCACGTCACG
>JAQXIP010000051.1 GCA_029007845.1 Clostridiales bacterium | reverse complement strand
TTTACCCCTCTTACAAAACTTGCGGTGACAAAAGAAATGGGAGGCAGTGAAACCGCATTTACACTTAATCCTGGAAGTCTCTGCTACATTGATTCTGTAGTAAAAAAAGGCAGCCAGCTTTACCTCCAGGTGTCAAATCGTGCTGGAACATCCGGCTGGATCAAACTTCCAAAAAAACAGATTTTTTATGAAAGCCACAGAAATCTCTGGGGCTAAACTTTACAGATTGACGAAATTACGATAGAATCTCCTGTGTAAAAGCAGTTTACTGCACCTTCGGTTTTGACTATTTCGTATGGAAAGGATAACAAAATATGAAAAAGAAAGCGCTGGTTCTTGATATTGATGGAACCTTGACCAACTCAAAGAAAGAAATTACAAATCTTACAAGAAAAAAGATACAAAACATCCAGAAAATGGGACACATTGTCATTCTTGCATCCGGCCGGCCGACCAAGGGAATGGAGAAACCAGCAGAGGAATTGGAATTAGCAAGATTCGGTGGCTATATGCTCTCTTTTAACGGAGGTAGAATCGTGCACTGCAGTACCGGTAACGTAGTATACCAGAAGACACTGCCGCCAGAAATCGTACCACGCCTTCACGATTACGCCCTTGCCCACGATATGGGCATCGTTACCTACAAAGATGATACGGTACTGTGCGGTACCCGCATGGATGAATATCTCCAGATGGAAAGCAGGATTAATCATATGGATGTTGTGGTAACCCATGACTTTAAAAAGGAAACTCATTTTCCTTTGAACAAATGTCTGTTGACAGCTCCACCTGCTGCCGCTGCTGCCCACGAGAAAGAACTGCAGAAGCGTTTTGGGGATGCTTTAAGCATTTACCGCTCCGAACCATTTTTTATTGAAATCATGCCAAAGAATATTGATAAAGCTGCCTCCCTGGATGTTCTTCTTAACCAGATTGGGCTGACAAAAAAAGATGCCATCTGCTGCGGTGACGGATTTAATGATCTTAGCATGATCCAATATGCCGGGATCGGAGTTGCTATGGCAAACGCACAGGAAGTCGTCAAAAAAGCAGCCGACTTTATTACACTTTCCAATGATGAAGATGGAATCGCATATGTGATCGACCGCTTTATTCTGAAAGAAACCAGCCACTACGAAGTAGCGGGAAACTGATCCCGCAATTTTGCAATCGCTTTCTTTTCAATACGCGAAACATAACTTCGGGAGATTCCAAGATACTTGGCAATCTCCCTTTGTGTAACCTCATTTTCACCATATAAGCCGTATCTCCATATCAATACTTCCCGCTCCCGTTTGGTCAGACATTCATTCAGCATCTGATAAAGCATCTTGACATTTTCCGAATAAGTGAATGCCTCTACCACATCTTCATCCTCATATTCAATCACATCAAGCAGTGTAATCTCATTTCCTTCTTTATCCGAACCAATGGGGTCTTGAAGATAGATTTCTCTTGCCTTCTTCTTACCACTGCGTAATCTCATTAATAGTTCATTGTCAATGCATCTGGACGCATAGGTTGCCAGACGGATTCCTTTTTCCGGCTGAAAACTGTCAATTGCCTTAATCAAACCAATCGTTCCTACGGAAATCAAATCATCGGTTTCTCTGTCACCGAGGTTATACTTTTTAACAATATGTGCCACAAGCCGCAGATTGCGTTCAATCAGGATCTCTCTTGCTTCCCGGTCTCCCATAATGGTTCTCTCAATGTAAAACTGCTCTTCCTTTGCATTGAGTGGCTTTGGAAACGACTTCAAGAAAAAGGAACCTCCCAAAATGCATTTTTACTATTTTATGCATCTGTTTGGTTCCCCGTGCGTGTCTATATTCCTTCTTTATCATGCCTTCTCAAAACATCCAGAGGTTCTAAGGCAATTCCAAGATCTACATAGATCTTCTGCTTTGGATGTGGACAGCTTTCGATCGGATTTCCCTCTTCATCCGTCATGGCTTTTACAGTCACTTCATCCGTTCTTCCATCCGGATGCATCACTTCAATCTGCTCTCCCACATAAAACTTGTTTCTCTGCTCCAGCGAATACATGCCTCCGCGTTCTTCTCCGATCAGCCCGAGATAAGTGTACTCTGTCACATAAGTATTACTGTCATACACCTGATCCTCATGGGTAGGCTTCCCATAGAAAAAGCCGGTCGTATACTGACGGTATGTACACTTTGAGATCTCCTCCATATAATGTGGAATCTTTTTTTCATAGAGTGCAGGATCTTTGAAATAATCATCCAGTGCCTCCCGGTAGGTTCGTGCAACTACCGCAACGTAGAGTGCTGTTTTCATCCGTCCCTCTACTTTCATACTGTCGATTCCCGCCTCTACAATATCCGGGATATGCTCAATCATACACAGATCTTTTGAATTAAAGATATAAGTGCCCCGTTCATTTTCCTCCACCGGCAGATATTCTCCCGGACGGTTTTCCTCCATAATATAATACTTCCAGCGGCAGGGATGGGTACAGGCTCCCAGATTTGCATCCCGTCCTGTAAAATAATTGCTTAACAGACACCGTCCGGAATAGGAGATACACATCGCTCCGTGAACAAATGTCTCAATCTCCAGTTCATCCGGAATATGCTCCCGGATCTGCCGGATCTCTTCAATGGAAAGCTCCCTTGCAGACACCACCCGGGTAGCTCCCAGTTTATGCCAGAACTGGTAGGTTGCGTAATTCACATTGTTTGCCTGGGTGCTGATGTGAGCTTCAATCTCCGGACATACTTCCCTTGCAATGGAAAATACACCCGGATCGGATATAATCAAGGCATCCGGTCCCATTTCTTTTAATTCCTGAAAATATTTTCTAACACCTTCCAGATCCCCGTTATGGGCGGTAATATTTGCCGTAATATAGATTCGTTTTCCGTGGGCATGGACAAAGTCTATGCCTTCCATCATCTCTTCCTTTGAAAAATTCTTTGCTTTTGCACGAAGGCCAAACATCTCTCCTCCGATATATACTGCGTCTGCGCCGTAATGAATGGCAACCTTTAACACCTCCAGGCTGCTTGCCGGCATTAATAATTCTGGCTTTTTCTTTCTCATGGGCAACTCCTTTTTTTCGTACTTAATGTCATGCCATCCCCAATCGGAAGAATGACCGTATCAAGCCTGTCATCATGGGTAAGCTGATACAGGTACTCCCGCATTCTGGAATGAATTGTCCGGTCTCTTCTCGTAATGGCATACCGGGACTCCACAATGTCCCCTTCTTTCAGAACATTATCCGATAAAAGAATACCGCCCGGTTTTAAAAGTGTCAGCACATACGGAAGAAAATGCGGGTATTGTCCTTTTGCCGCATCCATAAAAATAAAATCATATCCATTCGGTTTTGCGTCCGCAAGCTCTTTCAAAAGATCGGAAGCATCCCCTTCAAGAAGGGTTATTACATCATTTTTCCTATATTGTTCCAGATTTTCCCGTGCCTTTTCAATCCGCATCGGTACTTTTTCAATCGTTGTAATATGACCGCCTTCCGGCAGGTATTCACTCATAAAGATAGCGGAAAAAGCCACCGCAGTCCCCACCTCTAATATCTGGGCTGGTTCGATGGTAACAAGAAGCCATTTTAAAAAGCTCTGGGCTGGTCTTCGGATAATCGGCACATGATGTTTTGCTGCCTCTTTTTCCATTTCATAAAGATAAGACGGTTTTTCCGGTTCCATTGACTGAATAAAAGAAGCAATCCGCTCATCGGTAATCGTTCTCACTTATTCTCCTGCTCCTCTCCTTCCGGTTTTGCCTGATATTCCGGATCGGTTATCATCTGGATGATCTCATCGTACGTCATAGACGTATTAAAGGTATATCTTCCCGGCAGAATCGGTTTTCGCTCACTGGTTGACAGCTTTGTGCGGATATAAAAAGTATACTGGTTTACAATCACACGGTTATTCTCCAGACGCCGTGCAATTGCCATGGAAGAATCTCCCGATTCAATCTTTAAAGTAACATCCGTTCCAGGCTCACTGGCCACGGTCACATCACCAAAGATCTGATAAGCATACTCGTATGCCGTAATACATAACTCCACAGCCAAAAAAATGATAACAAGATAAACGATCACATTGGAAACCATACTGAAAATAAAGCGAAACACCATGGAAACCAATGTCTTCGTATCAACCGTCTGTTCTTTCTGTTCCATGAAGTCCCCCCTTTTCCATGATTCCTGTTACTTACTGCAGAAAATCCACATCCAGTTCGATTCCATCCATAACACAGTGATTAATGTCTCTTAATAATTTTATCAATCTTCTCTCTACTGTAAAAAATGCCAGAGCCTGTTCATTTCGGAGCACAGAGTCATATTCCCACCGGATTCTTCCGCTCTCCTGCAATGTCTGATTGACATCATTCATCTGAAGCATCATTCGGATGCGGCGGTATTCATTAATCCGGCGGTAAAGCTCTTCATCTTTTTTCACAACTTCCAAAGCACCAAGATATTCCTGATATAGCTTTGACTGTTTGATTAAAACAGCAAGTTCCTTTGTCTGTTCCAGTAATTCCTGTGTCTCCATATCTGTACTCCTTTGTTCTGCTAACTGAATCTATACTTCCATAATAATTGGAAGAATCATTGGATCTCGTTTCGTTCGTTTCCAGATAAACTCGCTGAGAGAATCCCTTACTACATTTTTAATCTTTCCCCAGTCTGTCACATTACGGTCCAGACATTTATCCATCGCCTCGGTTACAACTTCTCTGGCTTCATCCATAAGATTTTCTGACTCCCGTACATAAACAAAACCACGGGAGACAATGTCTGGTCCTGCCAACACCTGATTGCTGTATTTCTCCAATGTCACAACCACAATAATCAATCCATTCTCTGACAGGTGCTGACGATCCCGGAGTACAATATTTCCTACATCGCCAACTCCCAGTCCATCTACAAATACACCCTGGGCAGGCACATGGTCAATGATTTCTCCTTTTTCTTCACTAAGGGAAAGCACATCTCCTGCAGACAGAATCATAATATGATCTTTCTCGATTCCCATCTCCTCTGCCACTTCCGCGTGGGCTAACAGATGACGGTACTCTCCATGAACCGGAATGGCGTATTTTGGTTTTGTCAGGGCATAGATCAGCTTGATTTCTTCCTGACAGGCATGTCCGGATACATGGGCATCCTGGAAAATTACATTTGCACCTTTCATGGCAAGTTCATTAATTACTTTCGAAACCGACTTCTCATTTCCCGGAATTGGATTTGAGCTGAAGATAACGGTGTCGCCCGGCTTAATCGTCACTTTCCGGTGAATCGATGCGGCCATCCGGGACAAGGCAGCCATGGACTCACCCTGGCTTCCAGTCGTAATCAGCACAATTTTCTCATCCGGATAATTCTTCATCTCTTCAATGTCAATTAAAATATTATCCGGCAGAGAGAGATAGCCAAGCTCTGCAGCCGTCCCCATAATGTTTACCATGCTTCGGCCTTCCACTACAACCTTCCGTCCATATTTCTGGGCAGAATTCACAATCTGCTGCACCCTGTCCACATTGGACGCAAACGTCGCAACGATAATGCGGCTTTTCGTGTACTGGGCAAACAGACTATCAAACGTTTTACCCACTGTTTTTTCTGACATCGTAAAACCAGGTTTCATGACATTCGTACTGTCACACATCAGCGCCAGCACGCCTTTTTTCCCAATCTCGCCAAACCGCTGCAGATCAATTGTATCTCCAAATACCGGCGTATAATCCACTTTAAAATCCCCTGTATGGACAATAATTCCTGCCGGGGAATAGATTGCCAGTGCAGCAGCATCTGCAATGCTGTGGTTCGTGCGGATAAATTCAATACGGAAACATCCCAGATTAATGGATTGACCATATTTAATTACCTTCCGTTTTACCAGCTTCTGCAGATTATGCTCTTTTAATTTGTGTTCAATCAGCCCCATCGTAAGCTTTGTCGCATACACCGGAACGTTAATGTCCTGAAGCACATACGGCAGTGCGCCGATATGATCTTCATGTCCATGGGTAATAACAAATCCTTTTACTTTTTCAATATTATCTTTCAGATAGGTCACATCCGGTATTACCAGATCGATTCCCAACATGTCATCTTCCGGGAAAGACAGTCCACAGTCCACCACAATAATGCTGTCTTCATATTCAAATGCGGTAATATTCATTCCAATCTGTTCCAGTCCGCCAAGTGGTATAATTTTAATTGGAACACTGGTATCTACGTTTTTTTTCAAAACTGCACCTCCATATATTTTAAATGTATTATAAATTTAAGCCGTGTGGGTACAATCGGACGCAGAAAAGGCGTACCAAAATAAACTACCTTAACTTCAGCCGAAGAAAAATACCATACCGTATTAACCGTTCAGCCAAATAAGGCAGTCTTATTTCTTTATCCACACGTTACCCTTAATTATGAATCCTGATTCCTTAATCTTCCATCTCAAGTTCTGTTTCTTCGATCTCAATGTCGATTCCGTCTACAAGTTCTGAGAAAACTTTAGAAACGGCCTGTAATTCCACTTCATCCTGCACGACATCGTAAATTGCTTCTTCCTCTTCCGGCGCAGAAATATCCTTTAAAATAAATACATTGCCCTGCTCCATGTCCTCTTCATCGCATACAAGAAGATAAGAAAATCCGTTTACTTTTGTCTCTTCAATCACATAAAAATCCATATCCTGTGCGTCTTCATCCGTAAATGTAACACTATTATCTGCCATCTTCGTTCTCCTTTCTATTTTTCTGGTAATTCAGTCGTTCCAAATAATTTTGTAATATAAACACAGCAGCAATCATGTCAACGTTCTTAGCACGTCTCTCCCTGCTTAAGTTTCCTTCCAGCATGGAACGGTGTGCAGATACGGTAGACAACCGTTCATCCCACAGTACCACTTCCAGCCCGGTTCTTCTCTCAAGTGTTTCCTTCAGCGCTTCTGACTTCTGACAACGCTCGCCTTCTGTATTGTTCATATTTTTCGGATAGCCAAGGACAATCAATTCTACATCATACTGTTCAATCAGTTGTTCAATCCGCTGAAGCGTATGGCGCAGTTTATTCTCCTCTTTTCTTCGGATTACTTCCAATCCCTGGGCGGTAAGCCAAAGTTCATCACTGACTGCTACGCCCATCGTCACAGAACCATAATCCAGTCCCATAATTCGTCCCATGATCGTTCTTCCTTATCCCGCCTAATTCTGCAGATTATGCCGGATATAATCACCCAGCATCTCCTCGATCAGTTCGTCTCGCTCTGCTTTCATAATCAGACTTCTCGCTCCATTATAACTGGTAATATAAGTAGGATCACCAGACATAATGTAACCTACAATCTGATTTACAGGATTATATCCTTTCTGCACAAGCGCATCATAAACAGATGCCAGTATATCTTTTACTTCAATCTCAGGTTCTTTTTGGACATCAAAATATTGTGTATTATTAATCTCCTGCATATCTTTTATCACTTCCTCTTTTTATTTTCCGACCAAGAATAAAACCATTATCCCTATTTTAATATAAACAAGAGGAAATAGCAAGCCCTAACACAATTTTCCCAAAAGTATTCCCTGTTTTATGCAATTATTCACAACTACCTCTACAATCCGGTTTGACTCCAGCAATGCTTCATTTTCCTTCGTTTTTTCAATTCCGATCTTAATATAACGCTCATTATGCCCAATCCAGTATTCTTTTCCTTCTATCCGGATTGGTTCTTCCAACAGTACTTCCTGTGTTGTTCCTTCAAACAGCCTTCGGTAGTTCGCCTCCATATCGGATTCAAGTTCCATCAGACAGTCGCTGCGTTGTGCCTTAACCGGCTCCGGAACCTGCTGCATTTTTTCTGCTTTCGTTCCTTTCCGCACAGAATATTTAAAAATGTGCATCTGGGCAAAAAAGGCTTTCGAAAGAAATGCTCTTGTGATCCGGAACTCTTCCTCTGTCTCCTCCGGAAATCCAACAATCACATCTGTTGTAATCGCCGGTTGTTTGTAATATTTCCTCAAAATCTCCAGTTTTTCCAGATATTCTTTCGTGGTGTAATGACGGTTCATGCGCTTTAACGTATCATCACAGCCGCTTTGCAAAGAGAGATGAAAATGAGGGCATACCTTTGTAATCTTGCTTAACCGGGATACAAATTCTTCCGTAATGATCCGTGGTTCCAGCGAACCAAGGCGGATACGGTGGATCCCTTCAATCCCGGATAACCGTTCGAGCAGTAGAAGAAGCGGCTCCCCTTTTAATTCGGTAAATTGCAAAAATGGTGCTTTTTCTTTCCATTCCGGCAGATCCACTCCATAAGAGGACAGATGAATCCCGGTAATTACTACCTCTTTGTATCCTTTCTCTGCAAGAAGTTCTACTTCCAAAAGCACGTCCTCCATACTGCGGCTTCGCAATTTCCCCCGGGTGAAAGGAATAATACAGTACGAGCAGAACTGATTGCACCCATCCTGTACTTTTATATAAGCCCTTGTTTTATCTCCCGCATCTTCAATGGAAATTCTCTCATAGTCGTTTTGCTCCTGAATCGTCAGCACCGTCCCGTCCCATTCCTGATTTTTCCAGTGTTCTTCAATCATCCGTGCGATCTGGTTCTTCTGGTTATTACCCACTACAAGATCCACACATTCATCTTTCTTTAATGCTTCTTTGGCTGCCTGAACATAACATCCCACTGCTACCACTAAAGCATGCGGGTTTTTGTGTTTTGCCCGGTGAAGCATCTGTCTGGACTTCCGGTCCGCCATGTTCGTAACCGTACAGGTGTTGATAATATACACATCCGCCTCTTGATCAAAGTCCACGATCCGGTAACCGGCTTCTCTCATCACCCGCTCCATTGCATCGGTTTCATATGCATTCACTTTACAGCCGAGTGTAAGAAATGCAGCACTTTTTTGCGTTCTTTCCATAAAATAAACTCCTGAATTTTTCTTTTTTTATCAACATTATATATTGACTTTTCCCTTTTCAATGGTTAGTATAATAGTAACCGTAAATGAAAGGAGGAACATAATATGAAAACAGTTAAGATTTCTTTAAACTCCATCGACAAGGTAAAATCCTTCGTAAACGAGATCTCTAAATTCGATTCTGAATTCGATCTTGTTTCCGGCAGATATGTCATTGATGCAAAATCAATTATGGGTATCTTCAGTCTGGATCTTTCCAAACCAATTGATTTGAACATCCATTCAGAAGATGCTGACGAAATCCTTAATGTTTTAGCACCATATATTGTTCAGTAGTATTTCATACTGAACAATATATCCTTACATAATGGAGAAAACTTAATGTATTTGGAGGATACACCGTATCCTCTTTTTCTTTTGCTTTTTTTATTTCACTTCAATTACTTCAATGGAATCCATGGCCTTCCGGTACAGTTCCTCTATTACAACCACCAGATTTTTCTCCGAGTTCTCAATCAATTCCAAAGACGGCTTTGTAACCGGATGTTTTGCAACAAAGATCGTACAACAGTCTTCATAAGGCAGAATGGATGTTTCATATGTCCCGATCTTCTGGGAGATCTCTACAATTTCCTGCTTATCCATCCCGACTAATGGACGATAAACCGGCATATGGCATACCGCATTTGTGGCAAGCATGCTCTGCATCGTCTGACTGGCAACCTGTCCAATACTTTCCCCGGTAATCAGTCCAAGACAGTCATTTTTCACCGCCAGCTCTTCTGCAATTCGCATCATATAGCGGCGCATAATAATCGTCAGCTGGTCATGAGGACATTTCTCATAGATGGCAAGCTGAATATCGGTAAAGTTCACCACATGAAGGCGGATCGGTCCGGTATAACGGGAGATCAGCCGTGCCAGATCGACTACCTTTTCCTTCGCCCTCTCACTTGTATACGGCGGCGCATGGAAATAAACCGCATCAATAAAGACGCCTCGTTTTGATATCATATATCCAGCTACCGGACTGTCAATTCCGCCAGATAAAAGAAGCATTCCCCTTCCGGCCGTTCCAACCGGCATCCCTCCAGGACCTGGAATAATCTTGGAATAGACATAGCATTTACTGCGAAGCTCCACATGAATGACTGCCTGCGGATGGTGAACATCCACTTTCATGTCTGGAAAACAGTCTAACAGATATTCCCCCATTTTTGCACAAATCTCAGGAGACGTCATCGGGTAATGCTTGTCTGCCCGTTTTGCCATCACCTTAAATGTAAAGTGTTTATCCGGATATACTTCATCAACGTACTGCGCTGTCTTTTCGGTCAACGTATCCCAGTCATGCTCCTCAAATACCATCACCGGGCAGATTCCTGCTACACCAAATACGGTTCCTAATGCCTCAACCGTCTCCAGGTAATCATAGTCTCCTTCTGCTTCTACAAAGATTCTCCCTTGCTCCCGCTCCACATGGTATACTCCATCCAGTGGGTTAAGAGCCCGCTTAATCTGGCTGCATAAGGCGTTCTCAAAAATGTAACGGTTTTTTCCTTTAATCCCAATCTCTGCATATTTTACAAGAAATGCATGAAATAATTCATTTTCTTTCATAATAGTCCCTTTCTCTATCTTCTTGTGAATCTCTTAAGTAACGGAAGTAAATCCTCAATCCGGTCACAGGCATAGTCAATTTCTTCTTTTGTCGTATTCACAGAAAAACTAAAACGCAAAGTAGAATCCAATAAAGAATCCTCTACTCCGATTGCCTTCAATGTTCCACTTAACTGGGGGTGATTCGAGGAACATGCCGAGCCGGAAGAAACATAGACCCCTTTTTCTTCCAGTGCATGCAAAAGCACCTCACTTCGTACGCCCGTAAAACCTGCACTGACAATATGTGGAGCTGTTTTCTTAACGTCATCCATCGTAATATTCTGCCCGTCTTCCCTTACTCCATGAACAGTCACCTGATCCATGCGAAGGAGTCTTTCTATCATCTGCCACTTGCGTTCATATAGCGTTTTTCTCTTTTCCTCATGGTTTTCATAGATTTCCTTTACTGCTTGTGACAGCCCTGCAATGCCCGGAACATTCTCTGTGCCGGAACGCATTCCTTTCTGCTGTCCTCCGCCATAGAGAATCGGAAGAATGTTTGTCCCGTCTGCCTGATATAAAAAACCAATTCCTTTCGGTCCATGGATTTTATGACCGCTGACAGAAAGAAGATCAATTCCGGTGCGTTCCGGATAGATCCGGTATTTTCCATAACCCTGGATATCGTCTACGTGAAATAGAATCTCCCGGTTATAGGATTTTACAAGATCGGCGATTGCTTCCAGATCCTCCACTGCCCCCATTTCATTATTGACATGCATAACCGATACAAGGATCGTGTCCTCACAAAGTGCTTCTTTTAATTCGGACAAATCCACATGCCCCAGACGGTCAACCTTTAAAAAAGTCGCACGATATCCCTGGGATTCCAGAAACAAAACCGGATTATGCACCGAAGGGTGTTCGATTTTTGTGGTAATAATATGGTTTCCCCGGCGTTTTCTGGCCAAAGCCCCTCCAATCAGAGCCATATTATTAGACTCTGTTCCACCTGATGTAAAAATAATATTGGAAGGCCGGGTTTTCATACTATCCGCAATTACCTGTCTGGCTTCTTTCAGATAATGCTCCGCTTCCAGTCCTTTCTGATGCAGGGAAGAAGGATTGCCATAATCCGTGCAAAGTGTTTTTAGCATCTGCTCTTTGACCATAGGAGATGGCTTGGTTGTTGCTGCATTATCAAGATAAGCTTCCATTTTCATTTTCTCCCATTCCTTCCATTTCAAACATGAGTATCGATAATGCAGTTAGTCCTGCCGTTTCGGTACGAAGAATTCTTCTTCCCAATGTAACTGGCTCTGCGTTATTTTTTCGCAATGTCTCAATCTCTGCCTGGTCAAATCCTCCCTCCGGGCCAATAAATATACCAACCGATGGAGCTTTTGCGGCTTCTTTTACAGCTTTTTGGCTCTGTGCCATTCCCTCAGCCAGTTCATAGGGAACCAGACATTTTGAAAGACCAGATGCATACGATGCGGCTTGTTCTAAGGTCATCACTTCTTTCACCTTTGGAAGGATTCCCCTCCCGCACTGTTTTGCTGCAGAATGTGCAATCGTCTGCCAGCGTCCAAGTTTTTTCTGCTCTTTTTTCGGATCTTCTAATCTTACCACACAACGTTTCATAGCCACCGGAATAATCTCGTAAACCCCCAGTTCCACTGCTTTCTGAATAATCAATTCCATTTTATCCTTTTTCGGCAGTCCCTGGAAGAGGTAAATTCTGGCGGGAAGCTCCGTTTCATTCGGTCCCATCTCCACGATCCGGGCAATGACTTTTTCCGGAGTCAGACTTTCAATCTCACATTCATAATCCGTTCCCTCGCCATCACAGATTGTCAGATGGTCTCCCTGTTTCATTCTAAGGACATTCCGGATGTGATTCACATCTGACCCGGTAATCTGTATTTCCTGCTCCGTAATCTGACTATTTTCTACATAAAACCACATAATCTCAATTCCTTTAGACTTCTGTTTTTTTTGCCACAAAAGAAACCCAGTCTTTCATCATGTTTTCTTCTACGATCTCAAATCCATTCGAAAGAAGGGCCTCTCTTACTTCATCCCGCTTCATATCAATAATACCGGAAGAAACAAACAAGCCATCTTTTTTCATATGCTGTGCAATCTCACCTGACAGAGGGATAATAATATCGGCCAGAATATTGGCAACGACCAGATCATAACAGCCATATCCCACATTTTCCTGCAATGCCTTCTCATCAATAATATTACCGGTATAAGTGGTAATTTTTTCTTCTGGAATGTGGTTAACCTCCATGTTCTCTTTTGTTGCGCGGATCGCTTCTGCATCAATGTCGGTGGCAACGGCTCTTTTGGCTCCAAGCTTCATGGCAATAATCGATAAAATTCCGCTTCCGCATCCTACATCCAGCAAAACAGTTTCTTTCGTTATATATTTCCGGATACTTTCAATACACAGTCTGGTTGTCTCATGGGAGCCTGTTCCAAAAGCAGTTCCCGGATCAATTTCTATTACAAGATCATCCGGCTCTGTTTTTTCCAAAGTCTCCCAGGTTGGCTTAATCACAATATCTTCTGCTACCCGGAATGGTTTAAAATATTTCTTCCAATTATTTACCCAGTCCTGGTCATCCTTTACGGACACGGTTACCTGTCCTGTTCCCACATCCACAAACGCACGAAGTTCGGAAAGCCCTTTTTCAATCTCATCCTTCAAAGAGTTCTCATAGTCTTCCTCTTTCACATAGCTCGAAACCGTAGCGGTTCCATCATCTGGACCTAATTCCGGCAGGATATCAATAAACATCTGCTTCTTTTCTTCTTCTGACAATGGAACCTTATCCTCAATCTCGATTCCTTCTAACCCAAGCTCATCAAACAGACTGCTGATAAAATCCACTGCCTCTGTTGTCGTGTCCACTGATAGTTTAATCCATTTCATGATGATTCTCACCTTTCTGTTTTGCTTTGTTTCCACGGGATGCACGGAATTCTTTTGGCGTCATCCGGTATTTTTCCCGGAACACATGATTAAAATAGGATGCATTGGAAAAGCCGGTATCCAGCGCAATTGTCAGAATCGGGTCATCCGTTTCCAGAAGCCGTTCTTCTGCCATGCAAAGACGATACTGGTTAATGTATTTCACACAGGACTCACCCATATATTTTTTAAAAAATTTCATGAAGTGGGAATCGCTAAATCCACATAATTGTGCCAGCTCATGGACGGTAATCTCCTGGTCATAATGCTGTTCTATATAGTTTACCAGACGGACAATCCGCTCCCGGTTTCCATCCGATACTTCTTCCATCTGTTCATTTTCCAGGCATCCATTGCTTACCAGTATGTAAAAAAATTCATATAATCCAGACTGGATTCCCAATTCAAATCCTTCCCGGTTTTTATCATATATCTCCATCATTCCGGCAATAACCCGGCTTAACGGTTCTGATAAAGGATGATTCTTCCCGATTTTTACCGGAAACATCCGTGTACCACCTGCCAGTTTACGGAATAACCGGTTGGATTTCGTATAACTGGAAGTATATAGCATATTCACATCAAATACAATATTGACATAGTGCATCATTTCCTGCCCGCACTGGGATATCATATGAAGCATTCCCGGACTAATCAGCATAAGGTCGCCTGCTTGCACCTCGTGATTCTCCAGATTAATCCCTATAATCCCCCTGCCTTCCAGCACATAAATCAGTTCCATTTCCTGATGCCAATGCATTGGATAAAAAGAAAAAATCTTTGGAATCGTGCAATCGTATCGTACAAATGGAAATCCGGCCCTCTCATGGCTCTTTTGTTCTTTTAGCGGCATATATTCCGAAACTGTCATCCCTGTTCTGTTCCTTTACCTATAAACTTATGATAGAATTGTTTTATTTTTCAATTGAAATGTACTATCTCCAGATTCCTTTTCCTATTATAATCGAATCAGAAAAAGATAGCAAGAAAGACGGTGATAATATGATAAAAAAGAACACATCCCTTAACAGACAGCTTTTTTCCATAACCTGGCCCATTCTGATTGAATGCAGCCTGTTTCTTCTTTTGGGAAATATGGATGTATTTATGCTTGGAAAATATTCCGACACATCGGTGGGTGCAGTTGGAATTGTTAACCAGCTCGTATCGATGCTGCAGCTGATGTTCTCCATTATCACCAATGGAACTTCCATCATTTGTGCCCAATACATCGGGGCAAAAAAATCTTCGGACGAAAAGAACCGTCTGATTGGTTCGGCAATTCTTTTTAACCTCGTTACCGGACTCCTTATAAGTCTTGTCCTATGCATTGGATACAAGCCATTGCTCACCTTTATGCATACCGATGCGGTTTTTATGCCAGATGCTTCCATCTACTTAAGAATCGTTGGCGGATGTCTGTTTTTACAGGCGCTTACCAATACTTTTTCAGCTATACTAAGAGCACACGGCCGCACAAAAATCTGCATGTTTACAACGATTGTCATTAACCTGATTAACGTCACCGGAAATGCGGTATTAATCTTTGGTCTAGGTCCAGCACCCCGTCTTGGTGTGGAAGGTGCCGCCATCTCCACCAGCTTCAGCCGGCTCATCTCCACGATTGTGCTTGGAATCGTTTTGTTCAAAACATGCCTGCCAGATTTTTCATTTTCCTGTTTTCATGGATTTCCAAAAAAAGAAATCCGCTCCATTCTCTCCCTTGGCCTTCCGGCAGCCGGAGAGCAGATTTCCTATAATCTGGCTAAAACCACTACTGTAATTATTCTGACTTACATTGGAACAAGCGCCGTAACGGCCAATTCCTATCTAAGCAGTATTACCAGTTTCATCTATATCTTTTCTGCTTCGATTGCACAGGGAACCTCTATCATGGTGGGCTGGCTGGCAGGTGAGAACAAGAAGAAAGAAGCCTATTCCCTTGTCATGCGCTCCTTCTGCTTCGGCTTCACGGCTTCCATGATTATGTCCGTCATCTTTTTATTCGGCGGCCACTGGTTTCTCTCTTTTCTCACCAGCGACAAAGAGATACTTGCACTTGGCAATACGATTTTTTTGTTAAATTTCATTACGGAAGCAGGGCGGTGTGCGAATCTGGTCTTTATTAACAGTCTCCGGGCAACCGGGGATGTGAATTATCCGGTCATCGTCGGCGTATTTTCCATGTGGCTGGTTGCCGTTTTATTCTCTTACCTGTTCGGTCTGAAACTGGGACTGGGACTTCCTGGCGTCTGGCTTGCACTTGGACTGGATGAGTGTGTCCGTGGCGTATTTATGTTTTTCCGTTGGAGAAGGTTTGGAAAATCCAGCGATTGACACAGCCTCCCGTTTTCACTAAAATAAAAGAACCAAATCAAGATAGTGGAGGGATTGGATGAAAAACCCTATTATTTCAAAACAGCTGAAGAAATACCGTAAACTGAGAAAGATGACCGTACATGATGTAGCCTTACGGATAGAAGAAGACCATGGATGCAAAATTGCAGAAAAGACGATCTATGGATGGGAAAGCGGACAAACCCAGCCAGATGCAGACACGTTATTGTATCTTTGCACCTTATATAACATCCCGGATGTGTTGTATTCATTTGGTTATCAATCTGAAAAAGGAACCCCTCTCAGCTTAACCTATGAGGAAGAAAACATTATCCGCTCTTACCGCAGGCATCCGGAGTTCCACCAGGCGATAAAAAAACTGTTACTGGATAACACCAACCGGGGAATCTTTTAATCATTCAGGCTTCGGTGCACAAAAGCGGGCACGGGAAATACATGTTCAAGTGAAACGCGTTTGTATTTCCCGTGCCCAATAAGCTCTGTGGATAGAGGCATTTACTCGCACTAGGCGCAGGCATCCTGAGAGTGTCTGCTGCAGGCGGACTCCAGGCCGGAAGTGTTCAGCTGGCGAATGTACACGAACATAGAGCCGAAATGCGATACCTGACAAATCTACGCAATTTGTGCGAAATGTTCCGCTATCCATCTCCGGAGAATCCAGGCGGCAGGCGGGGCTGCGGGAAAAT
>JAQXIP010000050.1 GCA_029007845.1 Clostridiales bacterium | reverse complement strand
CGCATGTGTCAGGAGAATATAGTCAATCTCGGATTCCGCTACCGGAATCGGCTGATTTTCAAATACATCGGTCCCCTGCTCCATTCCGCAGTCAATCAACAGATTCTTACCACATGCCTGTAAAAAATGACAGCTTCCGGTTACTTCATGATCTGCCCCAATAAAACTCAGTCTCATAAGAATTCCCCCTTTGTATCCCAATCCAGATCGTTTGACTCTAGTATCATTATATTATACCTTATGACTCTTTACAATCACTTTCCTTCCTGCTGTTACCAAATAGGTAATCTCGGTTTCGCTGTAGTAATGGGAAAGAATCTCTTCATACGGGTATCCCTCTTTTACCATGCTAAGAACTCCGTTCTGGCTCATGCCAACCCCGTGGCCATATCCGCCTCCCTGAATCAGATAAAAAACGTTACCGTTCTTTTTCTCCTGATCCAGAATCAAAAATGCGCTTGGTAAAATATTCATCCCCTTTATGGTGGAATTATCCTGACGATAGATCTCATCATACTTTGGTGCAAGCAGAACCCGGATATTATATTCCGATATGACCTTTACCTCTGCCTTGCTCCCCTTGATTACAAGATAGGTTAGAATGCCGCTTTCGGCCCGCTCTCCAATGGAAATGCTTTTTAGCGTACCAATGGTTTCAATCGGCTTGCTGACATAGTCCCCTTTTTTATTTTTCGTAAGAATTAATTCCGGATTTGCCTTATATCGTTCCGCAATGGAGGCATTAATCGTCTTCTCCAGATCAGATGCTTTTATCGATACCCTCCAGCGGTACCATGCAAAGTCCGAATCATAAGTGCAAAAGGAGTCATCTGCCAGAAAACGGCGGAATACACTGTCCTTTGAAAGATTCTCATAGACCCCTGTCTTTTTATATCCCCACTTTGTTTTATCATCTTCTGACTCTTTTGCTGTCTGCAGCTTTCCTTTCAGATATTCCGACTCTGACTGATTCATCCAGACATCTTTTGCACTGGCGGTATGCCCGCAGGAAGTCGAAAAGTAATAGGTGGATATCGGATGACCATCACATGATAGAATCTGTCCCCGTGTTTCATCCACCGCCTGAATGCTCTCCTTTGTTTCCGGTGTCTGATTATACACCTGGAATGCCACGCTGTCATCGAGATGCGCACCGTATTTTCCATATTGGTCACTCTGAATCTGTCCATAGGCATACGTCCTGGCACATACTGCCTGTACTTTTAACGCCTCTAATCCATAATTGTTTGGCATCTCGCTTGGAACCACACTGTATAAATAAGCTTCCAGATCCAGCTCGTTGACAAGATAGATTCCTTCTGTTCCTTTTGACAGCTCAAGGCTTCCCCGGTAGGAAGGATTCGTTTCTCCCCTTTTGATGGAAAGCACCTGAATCTTTCCATCTTCCGTATCAGCCGTAATCGTGATCCGGTCTTTTTTAAGTCGGGAATCCTCTTTTTTTATCGTAACCGTCTCCCCTGCCTCATAGCTTTTCTTCTTCGAACCGTAACAGATCGTAAATGGCTCCTTTGAAGTAACACGCACCTTATCATGATACAGGTTTTCATATCCGTCAGAGCGCAGTAATACCCGGATCCGGTCTGGTACCAGCTCCTGTTCCACCACAGCCCCCATGACGGTTCCTTCTCTGATCGCAAAACCGCTTAGCGAATAACCTACATATACCAGTTGATCGGTTTTCGAAACCGTTCCTTCTGCTGTCAGATGAAAAACCTGAAAATCCGGAGCCACTGGATAGGTTATGCTTTCCCCGTTTTGCAAAAGAACCAGATTTTCCCCATCATAGGACAGCACTTTTTCTTTGACCAGCTTTAACGGCGTAATCTTACGGATGTGATTGTCCTCCAGTTCCACTTCACAAAAACCGGATTTCAATTCATTGTCAGACACATTATAACGGTAGTTTTTTTCTTTTCCGTTCTGATAAAGACTGACCTGATGATCAGATTTTACCGTTACCCATACTGAGGACAAGACGGTCTGTTCCTTTTTTGATTCTCCCGTTTCATCGGGCGTTTCCTGTATGACACTCCTTAGTATGAGAAACAGTATAATAAAGACTGCAATCAGAATCAGCAGTAATTTTTTCTGTGTTGACATAGCCATCCTCTTTCTTTTTTATTCATCCGAGGATTCCCCTCCATCGGTCTTCACATCATCGAGTGAATCGGACAGGAAAGAATAGGTTGTGGCATCAAATACATAGACTCCTTCGTTTCCGTCTATCTGACCATAATACCCGCCGATTCCCGGAACCGTATTACCAAGATATAACGAAACTGTCGTACCATCCTTTAAAGTCACCTTAAATGTTTTCGCCGGTTTATCAAGGCCAAACTGCTCCAGATCATCTGGTTTATCAGTTACTTTCTGGGTGGATGTAATCTTTGCACCACCAGATACCATTGTATCCATCGTCTCCTGATCCAGTGACACAGACTTATCAGCCGGATATTTCCATGTATCATCAGCTCCCTTTTTGAATACAAATTCCCCATTTTCATTCTGTATGGTAATCTCACAGATCTCTGCTTCGTCTACCGTACTTAGCACTTCCGAAGTATCTGCTTCGTTTTCTTTCTCCTTGCTATACCGGGCAAGTGCATAATAGCCCGCACATAATGCAATGAGAAGCAGAACCAAAACTCCCACAATGATTAGTCTTTTCTTATCTCTCGCCTTCATCATTGTCCACCTTTCTTTTCCTTCGCTTATGCTCTTCTTCGTCTCAGCCAGATTACAAATCCGGTAATCATAAGCACACCCGGAATAATAAACACAACCAGAACAGCCAGCGGAATTGGATTCGTTACCGCCAGATAACTGATATTCACTGTTTTTGCCGGAATGGATATGGAGGATTCCATATCTGTCATCCAGCCAACGGAATTAGACAGGATCTCCAGATTGCCAAACTGTCCGGCCTGGTTCATGGCATCTTCAAACAGATATGCAGAACCAAGAACAACTACCCTGCTTTCGCTGCTATTTCGATTATCGGTAATGGAAGCTCCAAGTGAGAATGGACCTTTTACATCTCCATTTTCATAGCTGTACGTTTCAATCTCTTTCGCAGTCTTCGCATATGCGCCATCCGAAGAGTCCAGAATCGATGTGACCGTCAGGTTCTCATCATCATAGTCTTCGATGGTCAGCCCCTTTGATGCCGGTGAAACCACTGGTTTTTCAATGTTTCCAACGGTATTTTCATCACTTCCCACACTTGGAACCAGATAGAATGGCGAGATGGACTGTACATAGTATCCTTCTGTTTCTGCCACTACACCGTTATTCACCTTTATATAGTAGTTCTTAAGAATGGACTCGTAGTTTGGCAGTTCCCCTTCTACATCATAGTTCACCGTAAATATGGCATCTCCACCTGCATTTAAATAATCCTGAATTGCTTTCGTCTCTGATTCAGAGAAATCCGTAGTCGGTCCATTGATCACAAGTACATCGCAGTCTTCCGGAATGGATTCTGTTAAAGAAGAAAACGTGTTCAATGTTACATTCATCTTTGTAACGGCACTGGAAGCCATGGTGCCAAATTCAATTTCCCCATGACTGGTTTCCTGATAGACAACCGGCAGATTATCCGAAGTAACCGCTGCAATGGCAGAAGTCAGAAGTCCTTCCATGTCAATTCCGGTTGTTGTGCTCTGATAAGTCTGATAATCATAGTCTGTCTGGTACATATCGGATGAAGACACTACTTTACTTGCCCCGGTGTCTTCATTTACGACGATACAGCTGTTCTCCGCCAGTTCCTCTGTCGTGTACTGGGACACAAATCCAGGATTCTTTACCTGATCCTTTTTCTGTACTTTGATATGTGAAGAAGCGTTCTCATATTTCTTTAGAACTTTCTCCAAGATCTGATCCTCATTTCCTTCACTTACAACCTGATAGATCGTAATATCCTGTTTCAGATCCTTTACGTATTCTTTTGTATCTTTTGTAATACTGAACCAGCTGTCCTGGCTTAGATCCACACTAAGGTCAAGCTTTCCGGCACCCAGATTCACAATCACAAGAATGGCGGTAAGCAGGATTGAGGTGGTCGTGCGGAACATTCTTCCGGAGCTGCTCCGGTCAAGCATCGTCTGGTTTGTGTGCTGGATTGTAATAAAAAGAACAATCACAATCAGGGAAACATAATACAAAACGGAATTCAGATCCAGTATTCCAATCTGGAAATTATTATACCGCTCTGAGATGGAAAACCAGTCCAGAATATTTGCCATAGCGCCTTCAAGCATTGCATTTTTCTTTACAAAAAGGAAGGTTAAGGCTGCCGCACCAATAACCGCTGTCCCCGCTGAGATAAACACATTCCTCATCAACACATACAGCAATACACACAAAAGAGCCAGGCATACAAGCAGCATAACAAAATTGGCAGTTGCGCCTTCCGATATCATGCTGGTAAGACTACTCATCAGATTACCCAGCAGAAGCACAAGAAATGTGATAACCGCTGCCAGCACCTGACTTTCTGTCAGGGAACTGATGAAAAGGCCAATCGCTAAAAATGCAGCCCCCATTAAGGCAAATCCCAGAATTGCACAATATGCCGTTTTCAGTGCCACATCTCCATAGATCTGTAACAACAGCGGGTAAACGCAGCAGAATGCCAATACAACTCCAAATAAGGTAAGTACTGCCAGATATTTTCCAAGCATAATCTTCCATACCGGAATCGGTGAAGTATATAATAACTGATCGGTCTTCTGCTTCTTTTCCTCTGCTACGAGCCGCATGGTAATAACCGGAACAAGAATGATGAATACAAACGATGCCCCGTCAAGCACATATTCAAAGTTTCCATATCCGCTATATAAGTTATAGGCAAAATAATAGATTCCGATAATGGCAAGGAAAAATGCCACAAACACAAATCCAATCATCGAATGAAGATAGGATCGTAATTCTTTTTTATAGATCGCAAACATCTTTTATTCTTCCTCACTTTCTGTTGTTTCGTCTGCATTTTTGTCCGGTTCTTCCCCTTCCGGTTCTTCTTTCTCTTCTGACTCCTCTTCAGATGATTCTTCCTCTTCGGATGGATCTTCCTCCTCTGAGAAATAAGCGACTGCGTCCTCATCCTCCACAGACTCCTCTTCGGAGAATTCCTGCGCATCGTTCTCTTCCACCAGTTTCAGGAATGCATCTTCCAATGACACGGACACGGCTTCCATTCCAAGAATGATAATGTGTGCCTGGGAAAGGGCAGAAGATACCATCTCCAAGGTGGAGTCTCCGTTGTCTTCACATGCTACATTCACAAGGAGGGTCTGGTTATCTCCTGTCTCAACCTGCACACTCTGAATACCATCAAGTCCTTCAAGTGTTTCCTTTAGTGTATCTGCATCGCCTTTTGCCTTGATCTTTAAGCCGGCAGAAGAAGACATTCCCTTCTCAATATGTTCCGGTGTATCTCTGGCAACCAGCTTTCCATTATTAATAATCAGAACTTCATCACACACAGCGCTGACTTCCTGCATAATGTGGGAACTTAGGATAACCGTATGCTTTTTTCCAAGCTTACGGATCAAATCACGAATCTCCATGATCTGGCGGGGATCAAGGCCAACGGTAGGCTCATCCAGAATAATCACTTTCGGGTAGCCAATCAGTGCCCCTGCAAGTCCGACACGCTGCCGGTACCCTTTTGACAGATGCCGGATCAGACGGTTCTGCATGTCGGTAAGAGCCGTCTGATCCATAACTTCCTCAATCATTTTCCTCCGCTCTTTTTTCGGAACAGACTTGAGTTCTGCAACAAACATTAAATATTCCTTCACTCTCATATCGTTGTAGAGTGGAGGAATCTCCGGAAGATACCCAATCTCCTTTTTCCCTTTTAAAGGTTCCTCTGCAATATCAATTCCATTAATCAGAACTTTGCCCTCAGTTGCCCCCAGATAACCGGTGATAATATTCATGGTAGTAGATTTTCCGGCACCGTTTGGTCCTAAGAAACCAAGAATCTGTCCGTCTTCCACCGTGAAACTTAAGTGGTCCACAGCTGTATGGTTTCCATACCGTTTTACCAGATCTTTTACTTCGATCAAAACATGTTCCTCCTTTTCTCTGATGCCACACATTCGGAATCACTACTTCCTCATGTGTGTGCGGGTCAACAAGTCAGAGTTCTTATCCTGCAAACAGGAACGAGTTCTGACTTTTTGACCCTTGTATCATCATATTATTATAACTATAACGGGATAATGTCAAAAATCTGTGAACAGAACCACTATTCACAGATTTTTCACAAAATAAGCCTTCTTTTATCCAATTACATGGCTCATATCGTATAACCCGGCTTCTTTTCCTTTTAAGAATTTGGCCGCCTGAATCGAGCCCTTTGCAAAAATTGCTTTTGAATAGGCCGTATGCTTGAATTCAATTACCTCGTCTGTACCGGCAAAGATAATCTCGTGTTCTCCTACAATGCTTCCTCCACGGACTGCGGAGATTCCCAGTTCTTTCTGGTCTCTTGCCTGTCTGCGGTCAGAACGGTCAAACACATATTCATACTGGTGATCCATCGCTTCATTGATGGAGTCTGCCAGTGCCAGAGCAGTTCCCGATGGTGCATCCACCTTCTTGTTGTGGTGCTTCTCTACGATCTCCACATCAAATCCGGCTTCTGCAAGGACTTTTGCTGCATCCTGGACTAATTTTAATAATACATTAATTCCAAGAGACATATTGGCTGATTTTAATACTGCAACCGATTTACTTGCCTCGGATACTTTCTCTAACTGTTCCTCCGATAATCCGGTTGTACACAACACTACAGGAATCTGCTTTGCCACACAATATTCCAGCAGTGCATCCGTCCCCTTCGGAGAAGAGAAGTCAATGACAGCATCTGCTTCTACATTACATTTGTCAATACTTTGGAATACCGGGTATTCATTTTGAGGCTGCGAATTAATATCCACCCCCGCAACGATCTGTGCCTCACTGTCTTCTTCTACCAGACGGCTGATTGTCTGTCCCATAGCACCGTTGCATCCACACATAATAATTCTTGTCATGGTTCTTTCGTACCTTTCTATCTTTAATCTCTGATCGTTATTCGATCAGGCCGCATTTTTTTAACTCTGCTTTCAGAACCTCTGCAGCTCCTTCGCTCATCTCGGTCAGTGGCAGTCTCAATGGACCTGCCTCATATCCCATCAGGTTCATTGCTTTTTTCACCGGAATCGGATTCACTTCACAAAACAGTGCATGAATCAGATCCAGATACTGAAGCTGCAGCCTTGCACTTTCTTTTACATTGCCATCAAAATAATTCTGGCAGATGGCATGGGTATCTTTCGGTGCCACATTGGACAGAACTGAGATTACCCCTTTTCCACCCAGGGAAAGAATTGGTACAATCTGGTCATCATTTCCTGAATACAGATCAATCTTTCCGTCCGTAAGGTTCATCACATCTGCCACCTGGGAAATATCCCCGCTGGCCTCTTTGATTGCTACAATGTTTGGAACATCCTCTACCAGTGCTTTTACCGTTGCCGGTTTGATATTGCATCCGGTACGGGATGGCACATTATATAAAATACATGGAATCTTGATTGCCTCTGCTGTCTTGGTAAAATGCTGCCTTAAACCTTCCTGTGTCGCTTTGTTGTAATATGGAGACACTAAAAGTACACCGTCTGCACCATATTTTTCTGCTTCTTTTGAGAGGTAAATGGAAGTCTCAGTACAGTTCGAACCGGTTCCTGCGATGACCGGAATCCGTTTTTTCGTCATCTCCACACAGGCTTTAATCGTAGCCAGGTGTTCTTCATGTGTCATCGTTGCCGCTTCACCGGTCGTACCACATACAATAATCGCATCCGTCTGATTGGCCACATGGAATTCAACCAGCTCCTCCAGTTTGTCATAGTTAATGCTTCCATCTGCATTCATTGGTGTAATCAGTGCTACACCTGCACCTTCAAAGATCGCCATAGTATTATCCTCCTGTATTCGTTCTATTTTATGTTTATGTGGTCTGCATAACAAAAGCCGGCATGCAGCCGGCTTATCCATCAAAGATTCTAATTCATTC
The DNA here is from genome assembly GCA_029007845.1 of Clostridiales bacterium. Classification (GTDB taxonomy): domain Bacteria; phylum Bacillota; class Clostridia; order Lachnospirales; family Lachnospiraceae; genus SUG1228. Next base: position 13,442 of record JAQXIP010000050.1, on the reverse strand, counting down.
TAATCATGCTCAGACGAAACACAAATCTTCAAGTAGCCCTCCATCAGATCTCTGATGACAGTCATACAGCTATTCACTGTATGCCCAGAAAAATCATCTCAGGAATGATCTTCCTTCGGCGTTCTTCCCTTTCCCCTGCATTCCACAGTGCCTGACACATCCTGCAGGATACTGATAAATTACGCGCCTCTACCACATTTGTTTCATACTACCATTCTATGTCTGTTTTGTCAAGGAAGAACTGGCGGTTCTTTAATTGGACGGATCTCGGAGATAATGTCCACATAATCCACAAGCTCTGGTGCCAGATTCTGTCCGGTCATAACCAGTTTGAAATAATCATCCCGGAGATTGATAAGATTCACAATATCATCTACGGTAATGATTCCTTCATCCACAAGTCCCAGCACTTCATCCAGAACAAGTACATCACATTCTCCGGTTTCAATCACCTTTCTTGCAAAATTAAATCCGTTTAATATGTTCTTTTTCTCCTCATTCTGCTGTTCCTCTGTCAGATTCTGGTATTCTTCCTCTGCTTTATCAAAGCGGAACAACTTGATATCTGGCTCAAGTTTTCCAAGAAAACTAAACTCTTCCGGATCTTTTCCTTTCAGAAACTGAATAATGATAACCGTTTTGCCACGGCTTGCTGCCCGGATACACTGTCCCACGGCTGCCGTTGTTTTACCTTTACCCATTCCATAGTAAACCTGGACTAATTTTTGTTCCATTTTCTTTCTATTTTCCTCCACATATCACACATGTAAGTAACTTACAGGATCTACTCCAGAGGATTATACCATATCTGGCGGAAAATGCAACATGTTCTCAAGCGGATGTGGATTCTTCCGCCATATACTCAAGCTTGCTTACCGACACCTCATAGGCGATCCGTTTCTGTACCTGGGTTTCAGAAATCTTTTTCTGATATTCCCGGCTCTGGATTCTGCCCCAGACTTCCAGATGTCCTCCCACCTGGAATTTTTCTGCGAATCTGGCATTTCTGCCCCAGCAGATACATGGAATATAATCCGATTTTCCATATGGGCGGTTCACGGCGATCAGCAGATCCGCAATCTCTCTTCCCAGTGGTGTCTTCCGGTATACCGGCTGCTTGCAGATATAGCCATCCAGAAAAATATAATTTGGCTGCTGGCTTTCATAATCGGTCTCACGGACATACCATTCCCTTACAAATACGGAAAGTATCAACCGGTTTTTCTCCTCTTCATGCCGGTTATAGGACCGGAACTGGCCGCTTACTTCCACCATCTGACCTTCCAGATTCTGTTTCACATCCACCAGTCTCTCAGATACCATAAGCGGGATGATATCAAAAGAATTACTCAATCGTTCTACTTTTACCTCAACGGTGTAGAACCCCTCTCCAAATACCTCATGACTGAACACAAATGGTCCCATTACCTCACCAAAAATGTTTACCTGATTGTTTTCTACTGATTTATCCAGCATATTATTGTGTCTCCTCTCTTCTTTCTGGGCCTCCCCGCCCAACGTATTTTTTCATTACATGTATATGTGATATTCTACTACATTATTCAGAATACGCCAGCAAAATCGTTCTCGTTATTTCGACACCCCGCCCTGTTTTTTATGTAACAAAAACCTCCCGCAGCCCCTGCCTGCCACCTGGATTCTCCGTAACAGTTCAGCCGTGGCGAACGCACAGCCGCCGAAAGCGAGTATTTCATGGTACCTGATATTCTGCGTGTTTCCGGCGGCTGTGCGCTCGTTACGGCTGAACTGTTACGATTCACTCGGGGTGGACAAAATATTTTTTGACCCCAACATCATATTATGATAGAATAAGAACGCTTGCTTATGCAGGCATAACGTTATCGATGGAATTTGCAATAAAAACGGAGGATATTATGAAACGAGAAGATGTACGGAATATCGCCATAATCGCCCATGTCGACCATGGCAAGACAACCTTAGTAGATGAATTATTAAAACAAAGCGGTGTGTTCCGTTCCAATCAGGTAGTACAGGAACGAGTAATGGATTCCAACGACATTGAGCGTGAGCGTGGAATTACCATTCTTTCCAAAAACACTGCCGTATATTATAAAGATACAAAAATCAACATCATTGACACACCGGGACATGCTGATTTCGGAGGCGAAGTAGAACGTGTGCTGAAAATGGTAAATGGCGTAATTCTTGTTGTTGATGCCTTTGAAGGTGCCATGCCTCAGACTAAATTTGTGCTGAAAAAGGCACTTGAGCTTTCCCTTCCAGTCATTGTATGTATTAATAAAATTGACCGTCCGGAAGCCCGTGCTGATGAAGTTGTCGATGAAGTTCTGGAATTATTCATTGACCTGGAAGCAGACGAGGAACAGCTTGACTGTCCATTTGTCTATGCTTCTGCAAAAGCAGGCGTTGCAGCTCTGACACTGGAAGAAGAAGCCCAGGATATGAAGCCTCTCTTTGAGACAATCTTAAAATATATTCCTGCTCCGGAAGGCGATCCGGAAGCGCCAACCCAGATGTTAATCAGTACGATCGATTATAATGAATACGTTGGACGAATCGGAATCGGCAAGATTGATAACGGCTCTCTTAAAGTAAACCAGGATGTGGTTATCGTAAACCATCATGACCCGGATAAACAGGTAAAAGTAAAAGTCAGCAAACTATATGAGTTTGAAGGACTGAATAAAGTAGAAGTCGAAGAAGCATCTTTTGGTTCCATTGTTGCGGTATCCGGAATCGCTGACTTAAAGATCGGTGATACTCTCTGTTCCGTAGATGCCCCAAACCCGATTCCGTTCCAGAAGATCTCAGAGCCTACGATCTCCATGAATTTCCTTGTAAATGACAGTCCTTTGGCCGGACAGGAAGGTAAATTTGTTACCTCCCGTCATTTAAGAGACCGTCTTTTCCGGGAGCTAAATACAGATGTTTCGCTCCGTGTAGAGGAAACGGATACAACAGAGGCCTATAAAGTATCCGGCCGTGGGGAACTGCATTTATCTGTCTTAATCGAAAATATGCGCCGGGAAGGATATGAATTTGCAGTAAGTAAAGCAGAAGTAATCTATCATAAAGATGAGAATGGCAAGCTGTTAGAGCCAATGGAACTGGCTTACATTGATGTTCCGGAAGAATTTGCCGGAAGCGTAATCGAAAAGCTGAGTCAGAGAAAAGGCGAGCTGCGCAATATGAGTGTTGCAACCGGCGGCTACCAGAGACTGGAATTCTCCATTCCATCCCGTGGCTTAATTGGTTACCGGGGAGAATTTCTGACCGATACAAAAGGAAACGGAATCATTAATACAATCTTTGATGGATATGCTCCCTTCAAAGGAGAGATCCAGTACCGGAACCAAGGTTCGCTGATCGCCTTTGAAACCGGGGAAACGATTACCTACGGTTTGTACAACGCCCAGGAACGAGGCACTTTATTCGTAGGTCCTGGTGAAAAAGTTTACTCCGGTATGATTGTCGGACAAAGTGCCAAACCGGAAGACATTGAAGTAAATGTGTGCAAAACCAAACATCTGACGAATACCCGTTCTTCCGGTTCCGATGACGCATTAAAGCTTGTTCCTCCACGTATTTTAAGTCTGGAGCAGGCTTTGGAATACATCGACACGGATGAATATCTGGAAGTAACTCCGGAAAACCTGCGGATTCGTAAGAAAATTCTTGATCCAACTCTCCGTTACCGCGCAAAGAAAAACGGAAAGAATTAAAAGAAAAGAAAGGCACGGAACTGGTTTACATACCATTCCATGCCTTTTTCTTTTTCCCTTAATCGTGCTTTCTAAGATCCAACGGTTCAAAACCATTATCCACCAGAGATACCAGTTTTTCCAAAGCTTCTTTTTCATCGGCTCCATTGCAGATAATCTCTATGGTGTCATTTTCTTTAATTCCTGCTGCCAGTACATTGAGCAGGCTTTTCCCATTTACAGTAGCATTACCCTTTTTAATCTCCACATGGGACTGAAACTGAATCGCATATTTGCAAAATGTCCCTGCCGGTCTCAGATGTAACCCCATCGGATCATGTATCGTTACCTTTTTGCTGATCACAACATGACCTCCTTACGAACCCCTATAAGTCCTTTATGACTGCTATAGTTACTCACTTTCATCTGTATCATCCGTACTGTTATTTTCCTCTGGCTGCTGTACGGTTTCACCGCCAGAACTGTTTTCGGAAGACGGATCCTCCACCGTCTTCTCCGTCAGTTCGATCTTCCAGGAGTTCTTATTCTCCAATATCACCCCATCTGGCAGATTCAGAATCAGGCTGACCTGATGAACGCCAACATCTAAGTTCGCCAGTGACACTTTTGGAGAAAGTGTCAGTCCTGTAATCTCATCTAATGTTTCCTTTGTACCGGAAAGTCTCAGCACAATCGTATTGGATGGTGTCTTCCATTGATAATCCAGTCCATCCGCCAGATGTTCAAGCAGGATATCATCCAGAGAAATGGTAATCTCCTTTGTTTCACGTTTCTGAATCGTCGCCTTCACAACAATATCATCACTCTCCAGATTGTTGACAAGATAGACTCCTTTCGGAAGTGTAACCTCCGTCCATTTCACAGACTGTTCCAAATCATTGCTCCGTCCATCAATATCAATTGGAATGGTTATTTTGCTGATTCCTGCCAAAGCATCGGATGCCCCCATTACTTCCACATGTTTTGGATCATAATCGATTGTAATTAAGTCATAACCCTTTGCCGGTTTTCCAACAGTCTGAATTTCCAGCGGCACATCTTTTGTCTCCAGCACTTCCGCCATAACCTTTACCTTTCTTGTCCGGAAACTCAGCTTGGAAGAGTCCATTCTATTCCCATCATTATCATATGCGTATGGTATAACACGTTCTGTAATATTATCCGCCGCCCCACTTACATCCAGCTGGACTTTTACCTCTTTAATCTTCCCAATCAGAGATTTCGCACCAGACAGGGAAATCATATTTGGTTTTGCTGTAATGACCCCAAGTGCATATCCATCTGCAACATTTCCCTTTGTCTCCACATTTACTGCAAACTGCTGGGTTACAATATCCTCAAGGGATACCTGGACACAGGTATTTTTCGCAAGAGACACTTCTACATCCGGGTATTTTGTGCACTCCACATTAATCTGTACAGCAGTCCATGGAGCAGTCAGGGTGGACAGATCTGCAGTCGCTATAATATCATTTTTCGTGATTTTCTCCACTTCGCTTGTCTTACCCTTGACTTTCACATCAACGAGATCTCCTCCCACCACATTATACACTTTTCCCATTGAAGTGATGGATTCCTGATTCTGAATCGTTACGGTCACATTGGATACTTTTCTTGTTGTAACCGGATCGTCAATATTTATTATTACAACCCAGAACAGAGCGGCAAGACAAAGTGAAATTATTTTTATTGCCAGGTTATTTAGCATTTTTTGTTTCATGCTCACGCCTTCCCCTCCATAATGTAATTTTTCGTTTTTTGGTCGTCTGGTTCTTTTTAATCTGACCAATCTTTGACTTTAGATATTCCCCATCCACATTCCGGATGATTTCTCCTTCCAATGCAATGGATACACTTCCAGTCTCTTCTGAGACAACGATGGTCAGGCTGTCTGTCACCTCGCTGATTCCAACACCCGCGCGGTGTCTTGTCCCAAGTTCCTTGCTAAGTTCCATGTTGTCGGACAGTGGAAGATAGCAGGTAGCCGCCACAATCCGGTCTTCCCGGATGATCACTGCGCCATCATGAAGCGGTGTATTGTGCTCAAATATATTAATCAAAAGCTGGCTGGATATGACGGAATCCAGGACAATTCCCGTACGTTCATATTCATTCAGCGGCACATCCTGCTCTAATACAATTAATGCTCCCGTTTTATTTCTGGCCAGTTCATACGTCGCCTTGACCAGTTCGTTAATGGTTCTAGAAGAAAACCGTTCCGGACGGTCTTTCGTATCATCAAACGGGATCATGGAGCGGAACAGGTCTTTTCGTCCAAGCTGCTCCAATGCCTTCCGTATCTCCGGTTGAAATACCACAAGCAGTGCAGTGATACCAAATGTAATCGTTCTTTCAAAAATCCAGAGAATGACATCCATCCGAAGCACGGCTGCCACCAGCCAGAAAGCCATTAATACCCCAAGGCCTTTTAACAGCATCCACGCCCTGGTATTTTTAATCCAGACAATAATATGATAGATTGCAAAGGCAATAATTAATATCTCCACAAGATCAATAATATTCAGTTTTGGAATGGTCATCCAGATTAAATAATCGTCAACAAAACTTTTGATTGTTTCCATAAAATCCTCTTTTCCATCAAAACAGGTCTATCTTTTATTGCGCAAATCTATGGTTTCCAAATCATCAAATTCCTCTTCCAGATCCGGAACCTCTGCTCCCGGAATATTCGTTACATTTTCAATCGCTCTGGATATGTCCTGCCCATTTTCGGTAGATTTCTGGGCATGAATCCGTTTTACCTTTTTCTTCGGTGCCGTCACCTTCACTTTTGGAACTGCTTTTACATAGTAATAATAATCATCATCTTCAAACTGTGTGGTCTCCACCGCCTTATAATCCAGTGTCATGTGTACCACTTCCATCACCAGGGCAAGAACTCCTGATACAACCGTACCGGCAAAAATGGAAAAAATATTCATATCCACATCAAATATCAATGCCCCCAGAGAAAAGGTAATCAGATTTACCACACAGCCGGCACCAATCGCAATGTAAAAAGCGTAATCCCTGTCCATTCTGCGGAACAGATAGGTGATCAGAAGAACAACCGAGAAAATAACCATTGCCATCACCATCTGGCGGTCAGAAAAATAACTGTTTAATATGAAACGGTACAGTGACACAATATCTTCCACGGACTGTCCGGTATAATTCTGGGAAATCGTCTCATTCACATGGAGAAACCAGTAATGGACTGCTACTCCGCAGGCACTTGATACCACGGCTGCCGGTCCTGCCACAAGCCCCAGGACAATGGGCACCAGATAAGGAATCTTTATCAGAAACAGAATCGGAATAAACAGTACCGCATACCCTGTATCGGAAGAATACCGGATAAATAACAAATACAGAATCAACAGGATAATCACGCTTAACAGTGCCAGTTCCAGAGATGCCTCATAGATCTGCACAACCGCCACAAATGCAGAGAGCAAAACGAGTACCGATGCAGGGACGAATGCCGCCACAAGTGACAGAACAACAACCACCGGCATTTTTCCTACAAAAGCCCCATAATTCAGACTGTGGTTAATCAGCATAAAGGTAAGAAACGCAACCAGAAAACGGAGAACCGGTCGAATGACATTGCCATATTTCTGGTAGATACGAATAAACTGCTCTTTCCATACAAGTATGTCCGTCATGATTTTCCTCCCTTACCTTGATTTTGTAATTCCTCCTGATACATCTGCCGCAGCCTGCGCAGATTTTTCCGGTATCCCTGCAGACGCACCTGGGCGCGATGCAGCCGGACTACCGCAATAATGGCTGATATCAAACCATATACAGCTAACGATACAAAATAGCATGCCAGAATCCGGTATCCCCACTCCTGATAAGGTATCCGGACAGCTTCTTCTATGATATATTCCAGATTGTATAACAGAACAAGCCCACCGACCAGTAAAAATCCTGCCGTGGCTGCCACAATGGATTTCACAATCTGAAGCCGGATGTAATCCGATTGATAAAATCTGGTTAATTCAATATCTTTCTTATGCTGTTTTTCAAATAGAGAAAGCTGGGTCATCAGCCGGATTTTCACATCATTTAGCATATACTACCTCCCGTATCATTAAAATAAGTATATCATAAATAAAATGAAAAAGACACCCAGTTTTTATCCCTGAATCATTCTCTTGTATCTTGCCATCAGAGACATCAGATCATATTTACACATCTCCGGTTTCGTCTCAAGAAGTTTCTCCTGCGTAACCAGACAGGGATTCTGTTTAAACCGGCTATTTCTGGCGCCATTTTTCCAACCCATGGAAGCCATAAAATAACACCAGCGCCGATGTTCAAGAGAAGCAAGGGAATAAGCGAATTCATCTTTTTTGATTGCTTTTATAAAATCCTCCTCCGAACCTTTCAGGCGCCATGCCGAACCAGTATATTCAAACAGACTGCCTTTTTGTCCAACCAGCTCGTCAATCTTTTTATCCAGATCAATATTATTCTCTTTGGCAAGCATCTCCATAATAAGCTGTTTTACTTCTTCATGGTATGCTGCTGCCTTACTGGAAGCCCGTTTGAAAAGGAGAATCCGGTTCCATTCTTTTTCAATATCCATCTCAGTAGTTGCAGCTGCCTTTGTTGCATCCTGACCGGTAATAATCTGAATATTATTATAAAAATGATTGAATGCCTTTGCCTGAACATCAATTGTCCGGTCAATAATCATGTTAAGGGTCAGGATATTACTCTTGTCCTCTAAAAGACTGACATCCAGAAATGTCCTCTGATTCCCATTAATATATTTTGCAAGCCGTCTGTCCGAGTCCATACGGACCATAATTGGCACATCTGCATATCCATACTGTTCAAACAGCTCCTCTAGCTTCATGGCACAGTTTACCGCAATATTCACATCATCAATTGCAATCACTACATATGTATATGGAGAAGCTTCGATGTTCGTACGAACTTGATCCATATATTTCTTATACCGGACATTTATATCAGTAAAGTGGATTTCCATGATACCATCGGCCACTTCTTCTTTCAGCCGGAAGCAGTTTTCTTCAAAGGAAAACGTGTCCGGGCTAAACTGATTGGCAAAAATCTCCGACTTATTTTTCACATCCTGATCAAACACATCAATCATAATCGAATTTTTTTCATGTACCACGCCCAGATTCATCGCCTGAAGCAATGCCTGCTGACCAAGATTTCCAAATCCGACAATCATCAGTCTTGTATTCCATTCTGACAGTTTCCTGCCGGTATTCTGATAATAGCTGTGGAGAGGAACATCGGTATACATTTTATGAACCTGCAGCTGAGGAATACTAATAATCTCTAAGTCATAACCAGCCTCTTTGCTCTCCCTGCTGTCATAATAATCGGCGATCAGTTCCCCAATCGCATCCTCATCACAGCGGCATGTAATCTTTGCGCCATATTTTAATTTTATCTTGTCAGCCTTTTCCTCTTCATTTAGCGGAAACAGCTGAAGCAGAGAAAAGTTTCTAATCGATGATTCCTCAAATAAAATGATGTTCGAAGCAAGATCGGCTCCGGCTTTTTTCAGTAAGTAAACCAGTTCGTCCTCCGATGCTTTCAGCACATCGAAACAATGTAGCTTATATCCTTTTCTGCAGAGCACATAGCTTTCTTCAGAGGATAATTTCTTTTGTGTAACAATATGTACACAAAGCTCTCTGCCAGCTTCTTTCACATAATGGTCCAGCATTGCTTTCACATCTTCGTTAAACCCAAATATGACAATATGTTCCGCATTCCTGTGTTTTCTCACATCAATAACCACATGCATAATTCTTTCCAGCACTTTATACATCACAGCCAAGGTACAGTATGGTGCAGTAAACACTGCAATCCCATAGGCGTAGCCGGCAGCTGCATACAGCACAGAACCATTTTCCTGCATCAGTCCCATCGCATCCTGAAGCGATATGCATGGCTGGAACCCAAATGCGTTAATACTATTCTGGATAATCAGAAGTACCCGAAAAAAAAGATTCTCTTCCGTATAAAACAAAAATCCCTCCACGGTTGCGATTAAAAATGATACAACCGCAAGAAAAAACACTATTTTTCCCATTTTGGGTTTATTTTTTTCTTTCATCCGGCAAATCCTCCTTTGTAATAGAACATCATTACGAATCAAATAAACTCATCTGCTCTGTCTTAAAATCAGAGAGAACCGTTTTCTCAACCACTTCCCCTTTGATATGTTTACTCTCTATTCTCTGCATGCCATTCCGGATATTCGAATCGACAAGCTTTAATACATAGATATTATCGAATCGGTTGTATATCGAATCGCCGCCTAATCCTGAAAGACAGATTGCTATCATCTGTTCACTGTCGATATTGGCCAGATCGATTTTCAGCTTCTCGAGCTGACTCTCATAAGATCGTTTGTTAATGTGATATTGCTCCGCCAGATGATCTGGATTTCCTGTCTGTGCAAGAAGACTTATTCTCTATTATTAAGATATTCTGTGGGTTTTTTTTGGAATATGAATAATACGACAGTGGTTCCGACGTTTCGTAAAAATGCAATTGACCGGCGTCAATTCCCACTCTTTTACAGAATTGAAGTCCTCCTTCTTCCTGAAAGAATTTCTCTCTCCTGAAAATCTCAAAACTGCGTTCATTCTTGGTTTCGCATACATTTAGCAGATCCTGCTTATTTTTCAGAAATTCGCTAAGAAGCCATTGACACCCGCACGCTAAACAGGCTCAATATCTCCTTTACGAATCAAATCCATGATATATTGATACAGCTCCATATAATCTTTGTCCGCATGTTCTTTCATGATATCATTTAAATATACCTTGGTTTTCTTCATCGTATTTTCCCATCCCTCACGCTTGCCACATAGATGCTTTTTCCCCTTGAAACTCCTTAAAAGTTTCCTCCATTCCAGCCCCAGTTCGATACGGCCTCATATTTCACATACACATGATCCGGTGCAATCGAAAGCACTTGTTGAAAAATATCGCATATCTTTGCTGTCAGCTTTTCAAAAGCCGCTTTATTCTCTCCTCCAAACACGCTTACTTCCACGAACGCCATTGGTTCTGTATTATCTCCCCGGAAATATAGCGTATATTCCGGTTCCAAACCTACCATAAGCCAATTTTCACTCTTGCCCGGAATGGCTGTGATTGCCTCTCCAAACATAGTTTTTATCTGTGTTTCCTGTTCCTTTGTAATTGCTTTGCTGATCTTTGCATTAATAAATGGCATAATCATTCTCCTTTCAACTGCATTTCCATAGACCTGTCTGTTCCAATTATCATTATAGCATAATTTTTATCTTCGCATACAAATAATAACAAAGCTAACTCTGCAAGAGATGCTTTTTCTTTTCCTGTTTATTTTGATACATATTCGCATCCGATTCCGAAAGGGCTTTTTCAAAGTTCATGGAAGGATTATAGGATACCAGCCCCCATGCTATTTGATATGACATTTTATCAAGCTCTTTCTCCACATGCCTTAACAAATCAGATACATTTTCTTTTGTTTCTTTTGGACAAAGTAAGATAAATTCATCTCCTCCAGTCCGATAAAGTCTTCCACAGTTACTAAATATTTTTTCTAACGTATTGGCTACCGTAACAATTGCCAGATCTCCTGCAGCATGTCCACCTGTATCATTAATTGTTTTTAGATTATTAATATCGATAGAGACAATAATTGTCGGCGTTTTCATATACTGTTCGCTATCCAGGTAAAAAGAATGACGATTGAGTGTCTGGGTAAGGGCATCTCTTTTGTATGTCTGCGTATGTAAAAATAGATAATAAAACACACTGGAAATCGCACCTACTCCATTGATAATAAACTTAAAATGAAACAATGTCTCCATTCCTGATGCAAGAGCTGACATGGCAATAATAAACACAACAATACTACTTTCTTTCTTATGTCCTAACCGGTATCGTTTTATAGACCAATAAAGCAGACATATTAAGTAAATTCCACTGATAATAAACGGAAGCGCACCTACTGATCCTCTATGAAACTGGTTTTGTTCATCAAACCAAAACATCCACCTTGTAAAAATACTGGTATAGGCAAGTATTGCATTGAGAATTAGCATAGGAAGCAAAACGGAATACGTTTTCTTTTCATCCCGTTTTAGAATTGCCGCAAACAACATAATTGGTGCAGGTCTGAATGCGTACCCCGTTGCAGACGTAATGTACCTAAGGGTATGAGGCACATTACCCTGGGCCAGATAATAATCTGTACTGTCTGCAATAATAAGAATATTTATTACAACTGCTACAAAAAAGAATACCCGGTTAATCTTTTGAGACATCGAATTATTTGTAAGCAAAAAAATGTACAAAAATATAACTATGGCAAAGTCTATAAAATTTGTCTGCACTAAATAAAAGATCATAGACATATACATCCCCCTCTTTCTTGTCCCATTTTATCACCTTCAAAATCAGCCAGTACTACCTAAGCAACACCATCTCCGACTTTATCAGTCAAAGCCTGTTTCAGGATATATTTTATTTCAATATCTTTTATCGGACTTCTCTCCATTGCCAGCAAATAGTCTTCTTTGTCAACAGCACTCCAATCCACGACCATGTTTAACTTTTTTTAAGATTAGATCGAGCCATATTCTCGTGCTTCGTCCATTCTAGCTAGTTCTGTGGAATCTGTAATATTAAATTTGTTATCTAAAGCCATATTTTTCCCCTTTCAAAATATGAATTCCCTTGCGCTATTCAGTTTGGATCAAATTTCTATCTAACAGAAACATTTTACCATATGAACCATTATATGGAAATCATATTTTTATCCCCATTTCATAATTTCGCCATCCAACGCATCTATAATCTTTTCTCTCTCGCCACTACCATTCGTCTCAAATCTCAGTAACGGAATTTCATACAATTCCATTATGTTATTTTTTAACAAATCTCTTGGCAAAAAATTTCTATTTATGGTGCAAGCTCTTCTTTTGATATCTTAGGATACTCCCATACTGATATATGTAGTATCATCGTTTTTAAAAAAAGGGGCGTAATTGCATATTTTAACATGTGTAATCTTCAAATCTTCACTTCCTTTTCACAATACAGTTATCAATTGTTAAATAGATGTATTTTTAAATAAGAATTTCTCCAATCACTCTTTGCACTTTCTCCGACTGTATCAGCATCCGCATCTTCTCATTTCCATCTTCAATCTCTGGTTTTCCACACCTAAGACTCTCCGGATGTTCAGATACGCAATAATCCTTGTACCAGCACGCACCCATAAGCGGGCCTTTGACAGACCACTTTTCATTTTCCGTAAGTTCACCCACCAATGATTTCATCACTCGCTCTGTAGAGTATCTTTTAAAACCAGCCAAGTACTGTAATGATTTCTCGTCATCAATCTTTGACAAGTTGATTTTATGATTCTCAATTGCTGATAAAACTGTCACGCGTCGATTTAAAGTTCCCACCTACGGCAGTATTAACGCAGATTAGATTCGGTATCTCCTTCATATTGTCTATCCTAATGTGCCATGTTTTACGGCACGTTTTTATCTGCCTATTGACCATCTGTTTTCTTTCCCCTATAGTCTGTCTGTAACTAAATAAAAAGAGAAAGAACAGCCCCTACCACAGTTCGTTCTTTCTCTTCACCTGTTTCAAAAGCCGCACTACAGGTCCGGTACAGGGTCATGCCCCAAGAAGTGGCCGCCT
>JAQXIP010000049.1 GCA_029007845.1 Clostridiales bacterium | reverse complement strand
CGTGACATAGCAAAAAGACGAATGCAATTAGGACAATATTCGCTGCAAATACTTAATGGTGTTCAGCTTATTGAGGAGCTTGCAAAAAAGCAAGATTCATCAATAACAGTTAAAGAGATAGAAGTGATATTAAAAGCCATGAGAGAGCGAAATGTTGTTGCAAGCATAAAAGCGGTATGGAGAGAAAAATAAGCCACACCTCCTTTCAGAGCAAGTATGACATATGAATTATTAACCGACCATAAAAACTATTCCGATATTATTCGGCAGAAAGCGGTTTATCTCCGTTTCTACTCCCAACTGCCTTTGCATTTTACTCCGGACTTTCTTGCAAGTGATTCCAGACGCTCGATTTCAGCTGGTAATAACGTAACTTTAACGCCAGCTGAAAGAGCCTGGGCATGTTCGGGTTTCGTTAACCCCACAATTGGGATAACCTGTTTTGAAATAGCCCAGGCAATCGGAATTTGTGAAACATCTACCTGATATTTTTTTGCTAATGTTTTTTCGTACGTAATCAATTCCTGTATTTTTGCAAATTTTCTTCTTCCAAAAGACAGGTTTCTCATGGAAAAAAGGGGAAAAGGATTTTTCTTATCATATTTTCCGGATAAAGCGCCCTGTTCTAACACCATATATCCAAAGTATAGGATGTTGTTTTCGTTACAATATTTAACAACATCCATCTGTCTATCCATGGAAAGCAAGCTAAAATGATTCTGTACTGCGGAAAGCTGGCAGCCATTTTGCTCCAAAAAATGGTTTGCTTTTTTAAGCTGGGCAATATTACAATTTGACAAACCTATACTTTTAATTGTACCTTTTTCCATGATTTTCGCCAGTTCATGCATATTTTCCTGTAAAGCATAAGGTTTATGTAACCAATATAAGTCTATTTTTTCGATATCCATTCGATGGAGGCTGCCGGTAATCGCGTTCTCATTTTCTCCGGTTTTATACTTTTTACCAGGCATATGCTTTGTAGAAATCATGGTATCTTTACTCTCTTTGATGCATTTTCCTAATATTTTTTCTGCATTTCCCATGCCATATACTTCCGCGGTATCCCATAATGTAAAGCCTAAACGGGATGCTGTCATAAATGTTTCCGTTAACTGTACTTCGCTATATGTTTTACCAAAAATCATTTTTGAACCATTGTATCCTTTTCCCCATGCCCATGTGCCGATCATGCATGGCGGAATCGGTTTTCCATTTAATGTGAATGTCCTATTCATAGTTGCCTCCATTTATGTCCGATGTCTTATTCAATGCTTTTTTTATCCGACTCAGAGATTCTGGTGTGATCCCTAAATAAGTTGAAATGTGTGCCTGCTTTACTCTGTCTACTAATTCTGGATAATCTTTTTCAAACTGAAGATATCGTTTTGTAGCATTATTCATTAGAAATTCATTTTCCCGATGCAGTTTGTATTTGATACCTGATTCCAGGGCTGCAATGTACATGTCTTTTAATTTTTCACTGTTTTGAATCATATTCCTTAGTTTTACAACATCAAATAATATAATGGCACTGTCTTCCAGAGTTTCATAAGCACATATGCTTCGATCATAGCCGATTAACCCCTCGTCCATAAGCAGATAAGATTCTTTGTGGAAGTTCTTTGTGATTTCATTCCCGTCCATATCAAGATAATAACTTCGTACAATTCCGTTCAGTACAAACCCCATATGGGTAAGCTTTTCATTGATTCCTATGATCGTTTGACCTTTCAAATACATTTGTATTTTTGAAATTGAAAGAAGACTGCTTACATCGTTCATATCCAATTTTATATGTAGATATTTTTCGGATGCCTCCAGCATTTTCGCAACGACAGATTCTTGATTCATATAAATCCCCTTTCTCCAAGGAAAATCATTACTTCCTCATGTTTTACGTGTCACAAGGTCATACTTTTTCATGCAAGCAGGAACGAGTTCTGACCTTTTGACCCTGGCATCATTTTATATGGTTATATCATATTTTTTCAGTGGATTCATTAACAATTGTTAAGAACTTTCATATGACATTGTAAGACTAATAAAATTATGATAGAATACAGAACAGCTTTTGTGCCATTGCTGCTCTGTGCCATCCTCACGCGTGAACGATAACAAATAAGGAACAGTAATACAAACATTGGGATTTGTAGAGATGGACACAGAGAGAATAGAGGAAGGGATACGGTATACGCTCATGAGAATAAAAACGACAGGTTTATCAAATTTTTTTGTAGAAGGTCTGCAGGGGGCAGGCAAAAGCACAATGGTAAAGGCACTTTCGGATGAATTACCAGAATATGAAGTGTTTCGGGAGGGAGATTACTCGCCTGTAGAGTTGGCATGGTGTGCGTATGTTACGGAAAATCAGTACCGGGATATCTTGGCGCATTATCCGGCTTTGGAAAATGAGATTACCCGTAAGACGATTGTAGAAGGAGACCATAGAGTAATCTGTTATACACAGATATTGACAGATGTGGTGGGATTTCACAAGGATTTGGAACATTATGAAATCTATAATGGAAATCTTGACGAGCATTCTTTCGAGAAAATTATATTTGAACGCTACGAAAGATGGAATGGGAAAGGTCAAATTTTCGAAAGTTCTATTTTTCAGAATATTATTGAAAATCAGATGCTTTATTTGATGCTGGGGGATGAGAGAATTCTGGATTTCTATAGCAGGCTGAAACAGATTCTTTCTGGTAAACAATATCAAATCATTTATCTGGATGTGGACGATATTCTCAGTACCATTGAACTGATTAAGAAGGAGCGTTCCGATGAAAATGGAAATGAATTATGGTTCCCGCTTATGGTCAGATATATTGAAGAGTCCCCTTATGGAAAAGAACATTCACTTCATGGGATGGAAGGTCTGTTGACACATCTGGAGAGAAGAAAGGCATTGGAACATCGTATTATCAACGAGATATTCAAAGAGGAGACGGTTGTTGTAAAGTCAAAGAATTATAATCTTTGGCAGCTATTTCTTACAGGAAAAGGAAAGATAGGAGAATAAATTGGCATCTACGGAGGAGGAAACGAAATGCTGTTGAGTATTGCACTGATCTTGTTGTTGGGACTGCTTTTTGGAAGCCTGTTTTCAAAAGCGAAACTGCCAAGCCTGCTGGGAATGATTCTTGTTGGGATGGTTCTAAGCCCATATGCGCTCAACTTAATTGATGAATCAGTCTTGAATATCTCCGGGGATTTACGACAGATTGCGCTGGTTATTATTCTCACCAGGGCGGGGCTGTCACTGAATATAGCTGATTTAAAGAAAGTAGGACGTCCGGCAGTGTTGATGTGCTTTGTGCCTGCATGTGTGGAGATTGCCGGAACGGTTTTACTGGCACCGCGGTTACTGGGAATTACCTCACTGGAAGCAGCAGTTATGGGAAGTGTAATCGCAGCGGTGTCTCCTGCGGTGATTGTGCCAAGGATGATCCGGCTTATTGAGGAAGGATATGGAACGAAAAAGAGTATTCCACAGTTACTGCTGGCAGGGGCATCTGTAGATGACGTGTTTGTAATTGTGCTTTTTACAGCATTTACATCCCTGGCTTCAACCGGACAGATATCTGCGGCCAGCTTTTTACAGATTCCGGTCTCTATTTTCCTGGGAATCGTAATCGGTGCAGTTGTAGGGTTATTCCTTGTACAATTTTTTAAAAAAGTTCATATGAGGGATTCTGTGAAACTTTTGATTATTCTGAGTTTTTCCTTTCTGCTTCTGGAACTTCAGAACCGCCTGGAAGGAATCATACCGGTCTCCGGGCTTCTGGCGATTATGAGTCTTGGAATTGTAATAAAACAGACCTATCCTGTACTAGCAGTAAGGCTTTCTGGAAAATATAATAAGCTCTGGGTGGCAGCAGAAGTGTTCCTCTTTGTGCTTGTTGGTGCAACAGTGGATGTAAAATATGCCATGTCTGCAGGCATCGCAGCAGTCCTGGTAGTAGCTGGGGCGCTGGTATTCAGGATGGCAGGAGTGGCTTTGTCTTTGATTCGGACAGATTTAAATGGAAAGGAAAGAGCATTCTGCATGATAGCCTATACGCCCAAGGCCACCGTACAGGCGGCGATCGGTGCCATTCCCCTTGCCATGGGACTTCCCTGTGGACAGATAGTGCTAACCGTTGCGGTATTGTCCATACTGATTACGGCGCCTCTTGGTGCAATCGGAATCGACCATACGTATAAAAAACTATTATAACTCAAACTTCCTACATGCAAATCGGACGAAATGCCTGGCATATAGGGAGATGGGATGGTTTATAAAATACTTTTTGAACACGTCGGCACTTGGTTTTGCACAAGCAAAACCTTAGTACCGCTACGTGTTCGAATAGCGGAAGCGGGTATTTTATAATCCATCCCATCTCCCTATATGCCAGGTATTTTGTCCGATTTGCATGTAGGAAGCTTGAGTTATAAAATGCATCGCCATTCTTCAATTAGCCGTTCCAGATTCCATGCGGCATTGGCGGGACTGGTAGATGGAAGACAGACCGCCTCACGTTTTGTCTGTGGGAAAATATATTTTTGATATAATTGCGCTGCCTTTTTCCCATTCACAAAAATCTTTGTGATGCTAGCTTGTAAAAGGATGGGGCTTAAATCATTTGAAACCACATTTTTAATACTGCTGTCGGAGGATCCTTCGATCTCGCAGGACGCAATCACATCCCAGACTGCGATACGGTGTTGGTATAAAAAAGTTTTCTTTTCCTGTATTGTGGCTGGAACATCTGTCCCGCAAACCGCCGCCAGTACTTTCCAGAACCGGTTCTGCGGATGACCGTAGAAGAATCCTTCTTCCCGGGATTTAACAGATGGAAAACTGCCAAGGATCAGGATCTGGGAATCTTTATTGTAGATAGGTTCGATAGGATGTTGTATCATGCCTGCCTCCAAAAATATTTTGAGCCATTCGGCTTTTTTAGGCATATTATATGATGTTGGGTTCAAAAGGTCATATTTTTTCATGCAAGCATGAAACGTATGACCTTTTGACCCTGGCATCATTATATTCTTGCTGGTTTAGACATGTCAATAACTGTTACGAATCTTTATTTCCGGTTGAGAAGTAAACGGTCAAAATGGTATAATACTATGCAGTAATAAGTGCCGGACAGATTATCGGTAAAACGGCATCTGTGTTCTCAATGAGGGGGATAAATACGACCTTGTAATAGGATCAGTTGCAAATGATAATACGATGCCAGTTATCAGTGATTATATGTCAGGGAATATTTTTGTTTCTCTCAGAGGGAGTTGTGGCAGTCAACTTTATCGTTATGAATCTGATGCAGGAGATTCTGGATAAAGAAGAACAAACAATGAATTTAAAGTAGTGGTTATCTGCTGACATGAATAATAGAAGTATAATAGTCGGATGGTGCAAGAAATAGTCATTTGATGACTTATGGATTGATAGAGGGATTGGCAAATGATAAAGTATGCATGTTAAACTTTTTGACACAACAATATAGGAAAGAAAAGAGGAAAAGACATGTGGACGATGAATGAGTTGCTATTTATTGTTGGCGTAACGTTGATTGGATGTGTAGTGGGAGGCGTTGTTGCTGTGGCAATACAGTTAGTGAAAAACAAAACGAAAAAGGAGTAGAAAAATGAAGAAATTTAATTTAAGGTTTATGTCAATGGAATTACTGATTTTAATAGTGGTTTCGCTGGCTGTAGGTTTGGGCCTTTCGCTATATTGGGGATTCACATTTAACGAAATGTTTTCAATCGCAATGCTGGCTTTTATTTTAATAAATTGTATTTACTGGCCATTTATTGGTTCAATTATAACAGATAAGATGGTTGCAAAGACAATCAAGAATAAGGCACATGAGAATGGTTTTGAAAAGTATATTTCTCATTTAAATATTGTGGAAAGAAAAAGAAAATCGGAACATTCAGGTCAAGAAATCCATATTTATTAAAGTCAGGCGAAGTAATGGAAGCTATGTCTAAAGCAGATTATTATTGCGAAGCAATTAAAGCTTCAAGAGATAAGGCTTTTGCAGGAGCATAGCTTTATGTGGAAGATTTCATCCCTACAGGACGCAGGGCCTGCTGCTTTCATTTGTTTCAGTGCGATAGTTGTTCCAATCGTTCGATCAGCGTAGTTGATTTTCTAAAGGTGCGAGATCAAAAGTTAATCAAAGGTGGAGATGTTTATCCTTACGAGAAGTTTAGTTCAATGTTGTGTGATAGATAAAAGATAGGATGAGATTATGATGAAGAATAAAAGAATTATATGCGCATTACTTCTTGCAATAAGTGTAGTCGCATTATTATGCGGATGCGGTGCGGAAAAAGAACAGGAAAAACCATGGGCTGAAGATGCCGCAAAAAATGTTCCAACGGAAATAGATGTAGAAAATGGTGGTCAGATTTATATTAAACCTGAATTATTCACGGAACAGTATCAGAACTGATAACTGTACCATGAACAAAATAATTGATTCATGCAGCCATAACATCACTCAATTAACCTGTTAAAAGGGTATAAAATCCCCGTGAACCAGTTCTGAGTAGTTGTTAAGCTGTCAAGGTTCGTTAATAGTTGCTATTCCAGCTGTACATT
>JAQXIP010000048.1 GCA_029007845.1 Clostridiales bacterium | reverse complement strand
AATATCAGGTACCATGAAATATCCCTTTGAACACGTCGGCACTTGGTTTTGCGTTTTTTGCAAAACCTTAGTACCGCTACGTGTTCAATGGAGCGAAAGCGAGTATTTCATGGTACCTGATATTCTGCGTGCTTTCGGCGGCTGTGCGCCCGTCACGGCTGAACTGTTACTACGTAACCTCTTCTTTCTTCAGCGGTTATATGACAAAAAAAGTCTGTTGACCGCTGAATAAAATAATATTATACTGTATATCTAAATACCTTTTGACCGCAGTCTTATAAAGTTAGAAGAAAAAGATAACAGCTCAGGAGAGATGTAAAAAGAGGGTATGCTATAGATATGATAGGTAGAAAAAAAGAAGTAAAAGAGTTAAATCAGTTGTACAATAGTAATAAAGCTGAACTTGTGGCGATATATGGAAGACGTCGTATTGGAAAAACTTATTTGGTAGATGAGACATTTAAGGGACGTATTACCTTTCGCCATGCAGGACTTTCGCCTGTTGATGAGAATAAAAAAGGAATGTTAAAAGCTCAATTGGAGCATTTTTATTATTCATTACTACTTCAGGGCATGGCAGGAAGCAACAAACCAGAGAGCTGGCTAGAAGCTTTTTATATGCTTGAGAAATTTTTAGAAGAGAAAGATAATGGAACCAGGCAATTGATTTTCCTGGATGAGCTGCCGTGGTTAGATACACCGAGATCAGGATTTATGACTGCTTTTGAAGGTTTTTGGAATACATGGGGATGTCATAGGGATAATTTAATGGTTGTGGTCTGCGGCAGTGCGAATTCCTGGATATTAGATAAATTGATCAACAATCATGGAGGTTTATATAACAGAGTTACGTATGAAATAAAGCTTTTACCGTTTACCTTGAATGAATGTGAGGAATTTTATGTAAATAATCATGTTAAGCTTTCAAGATATGATATTGCGCAGAGTTATATGATTCTTGGCGGGATTCCTTATTATATGGGGTATTTTCAGAGTGGGATGAGTCTGGCTCAGAATATAGATACACTTTTTTTTGCAAAGCAGGCAAAACTTCGAGATGAATATGATAGATTGTTTGGGTCTATTTTCAGTCATCCGGAAGAAATGAAAAAAATTGTCACTTTATTGTTTGCAAGAAATGCAGGATATACCAGGAGAGAAATTGTGGAAAAACTTGGTATTAGTGACGGCGGAACCTTATCACAATATCTGAATGCCCTTATTTCCAGTGATTTTGTCATAAAATATATTCCGTTCGGGAAAGGGAAAAAAGAACATTACAAGTTGATTGACCCGTTTTGCATGTTTTACCTTCGTTTTGTAGATAAGAAAAAGAGACTGGATGAAAATTTCTGGCAGCATAACATATCGTCGCAGCAAGTGATAAGCTGGAGAGGATTTGCCTATGAAAATGTATGCTTTAATCATATATCCCAGATAAAGAAAGCACTGGGTATAAGCGGAGTTATTACAACACATTCAGCATGGTCAAAAAGAAGTGATGATACGGATGGAGCGCAGATTGATCTGCTGATTTTGAGAAATGATAACATTATTAATATGTGTGAAATCAAATATTATGGAGATGAATTTGTAGTTAATAAGGATTATTATCAGGTACTGCTGCACAGACAGGAGATTTTGTTAAAAGAGATTTCGCCTAAAATATCAATTCATAATACGCTGATTACGACATTTGGATTGGCTTATAATGAATATAGCGGAGTTTTCTCAAATGTCATAACATTAGACGACTTGTTTGCGGAATAATCGCCACTGTTCTTGACAAATCCAACATTTCCGACTACACTAAAGAAAAGTGAAAAAGGCAATGAAGAGAAGAGTACGCAGGGGAATAAGATACAGAGAACTCGGCTGGTGAGAAAGAGGGATTAGGAATCTGCGGAACATGGACTTGGAGCTTCCCGCCAAGAAACAGAATGTAAGAAGGTAAGGCTGTTTTGAAGCGTGGACGGATGCACCCGTTACCGTGCCGGACTGTTATTGCAGTTACAGAGGCTGTCATCATGAGGTGGCAGTGAATTAAAGTGGTACCACGGGGTTATACTCGTCTTTAAGAGACAGGCATGCCGTAGGTGCTTTTTTTTTATTTATTAATGTTAGGAGAGAATGCTATGGAAAAGAAACCTTATTATCTTACAACTGCGATTGCTTACACATCCGGTAAGCCGCATATTGGCAACACTTACGAAATTGTGCTGGCGGACAGCATCGCCCGCTACAAACGGTTTCAGGGATATGACGTTCGTTTTCAGACCGGAACGGACGAGCATGGACAGAAGATTGAGCTGAAGGCAGAGGAAGCCGGAATCTCGCCAAAGGAATTCGTTGACCAGACATCGGCAGAGATTAAGCGGATCTGGGATCTGATGAACACATCTTATGACAAATTTATCCGCACAACGGACGAAGACCATGAAAAACAGGTTCAGAAAATCTTTAAGAAACTGTATGAAAAAGGGGACATCTATAAGGGGCATTATGAAGGAATGTACTGTACACCATGTGAGTCCTTTTTTACAAAATCCCAGCTGGTAGATGGCAAATGTCCGGACTGTGGACGGGAATGCCAGCCAGCCAAAGAAGAAGCATATTTCTTCAAGATGAGCAAATACCAGGATCGGTTAATTGAGCATATCAATACCCATCCGGAATTCATTCAGCCGGAATCCAGAAAAAATGAGATGATGAATAACTTCCTGCTTCCGGGACTTCAGGATCTGTGTGTATCCAGAACTTCCTTTAAATGGGGAATCCCGGTGGATTTTGATGACAAACATGTAGTCTATGTCTGGATTGATGCGTTAAGCAACTATATTACCGGACTTGGATTTGATGTGGACGGGAATCATGATGAACTTTATAAAAAATACTGGCCGGCAGATCTTCACCTGATTGGAAAAGACATTCTTCGTTTCCATACGATATACTGGCCGATTATGCTGATGGCGCTGGATCTGCCTCTGCCAAAGCAGGTATTTGGACATCCGTGGCTTCTTCAGGGTGACGGCAAAATGAGTAAGTCAAAGGGAAATGTTATCTATGCAGACGATATGGTTGATTTGTTTGGCGTGGATGCAGTCCGCTATTTTGTACTCCATGAGATGCCATTTGAGAATGATGGAGTGATTACCTGGGAACTGATGGT
Organism: Clostridiales bacterium; assembly: GCA_029007845.1. Classification (GTDB taxonomy): domain Bacteria; phylum Bacillota; class Clostridia; order Lachnospirales; family Lachnospiraceae; genus SUG1228. The sequence continues at coordinate 177 of JAQXIP010000048.1, read as the reverse complement.
GGAACGCATGAACTCTGACCTGGCCAATACCCTGGGTAACCTGGTAAACCGCACCATTTCCATGACCAATAAATATTTTGATGGCGTAGTAACCCAGACAGGGGTGAAGGAGTCCGTTGACGAGGAATTGATTGCACTTGCATTAGAGACACCGAAGAAAGTGTCTGAAAAAATGGA
>JAQXIP010000047.1 GCA_029007845.1 Clostridiales bacterium | reverse complement strand
TGCAAAACCTTAGTACCGCTACGTGTTCAACGGAGCGAAAGCGGGTATTTCATGGTACCTGATATTCTGCGAGCTTTCGGCGGCTGTGGGTTCGTCACGGCTGAACTGTTACAAGCTAAAATTGCATATTTCTACCATTTGTCTACAAATGCCAGATAATTATTGGAATAGTGGTTATCCATGCTGACATCCTGAAGAAACCAGTCCGGCATCACAAAGCAGTCTGCTGCAGGAAGATCCGGGAACTCCACTTCTGCAAACTTCAGTCCTTCGAGAACACCATGAAAGACATCCAGTTCAATCTTTAAGGATATCTCCTGTGCATTCGGATATCCTGAAAGTACCTCCTCTGCATCCAGTGGAATGAGATAACGGGTTTTTTCGATCAGATGACCATCAATCTTTTCTTTCAGATGCTCATATCCCTCTTTCGTAAGCGGCATCTCCTCTTCCCGGCAGATCCGTACATGACAATTCTCCGGATCTTCGATTCCTTCCCTTGATTTGTAAGTAAGAATATACCGGTCATTGCTTTTGCGGATTCTCACAACCGGATTTACGCAGAGATATCCCTGCTCAATTTCCTTTTTCTCATACTGCTCCAGATTCTCTGGCAGACGTTGGATTGTATATTTTTTCTCCATTTCCATATTGGCTGCATCTCCTTCTCTATGTGAAAAAAGGACTGCTGCAACCAAATGCAACAGTCCCTTATCCTGCTTCGAATCCTTTGTCGGATTATTTTCTTAAGCCTAATTTCTCAATTAATGCACGATAGCTTTCCAGATCTTTGCGCTTTAAATAAGCTAAGAGGTTTCTTCTCTGTCCAACCATCTTAAGAAGACCACGTCTGGAATGATGATCCTTGTGATTCTCCTGTAAATGCTCATTTAATGCATTGATTCTCTCAGTTAAAAGTGCTACCTGTACTTCCGGTGAGCCGGTATCTCCTTCTGTTCTTCCGTAAGCTGCAATAATCTCTGCTTTTCTCTCTTTGCTAATCATGGTAATTCCTCCTAATTCTAATAATATCCTGCCACTAAGCAGACGGTCGGAGTGTCCGCCCCCTGAGCAGCGGTAACCGCCATGCATTTCTTTTCTGCATGAACGAATATACTCTACCATATTATACCCGTAATGTAAAGAATTATTTTTTTCCAAGCACTTCATGCCGGATATATGCAAATGTTTTCTCTTCCCCTTCTTCTTTTAACATCAAAAGAAGTTTCTCAAGAAGTGCTCTTGTGTTCGGATGGAGCATATAGTGATCTCTGGAATGATTATAATATTCATATGGGTCAGCGCATGTATATGCTTCTTTATTATAGTTTTTACAGGCAGCAACCCGGTCACAGAACATTTCCACCACATAGCGCACCGGCATCTCCATGCCGCTCATCATATGGTCGCCCTCAAGGCTGTAATCAATCCAGTATTCCAGATGATGCTTATTTCTTCCTTTGTGGTGAAGCCACGCACTGCTGTATCCTTTTGCTTCCCGTTCTGCATTATTCGGGCTCCGGTTTCCCTGATAATATCTGGCTCCGATCAGGAACTCACAAGGCGAGTATTTGGACAGATCGTGTGTCAGGCCCTGTCTGTACAGTCCTACTTTAAAACAATGCTTCATGACCAGATGTCTGTGATGTGTTATTGTTCGAAAATGCTGTAACCACTTCATCCCAATCCCTCCTGTCAATTCAGTATAACACATTTTGCAGTCATTTCACAAATGAGTTTTGACAGAACCAATTCCCTATGATACGATAAATCAAAAAGTGTACCCATCATTTTTTCAAAAATAAGGCAAAGCAGTCATGCCAGAAGGAGCCATTATGATCACGATTCCTTTAGATTCCAATGCAGCAACCCCTATGTATCTGCAGATCTATGAACACATTAAGCAAAACATTATTAACGGCATCCTAAGCAATGGAACAAAGCTTCCTTCCACAAGAAATCTTGCCAGTCATCTTTTCGTCAGCCGCAATACGGTAGAACTTGGATACGAGCAGCTATTGTCAGAAGGATATATTGAGTCAAGACAGCGCAGTGGTTATTATGTCTGCTTTCAAAAACAGATGTCAGATGTCATCCCGCCGGCTCCATCCAGCAAAGAAAAGAAAGCCGCCATCCCGGATACCCGGACCGATTTAAAAGAAACGGATGTATCCTACCGCTTCTCCCCTTTCGATGTGGATATCAGCCATTTTCCCTTCCGCACCTGGAACCAGCTGTCAAAAAACTCCTTATACGATGCACCGGAGCTTTTTCTCTCAGGAGATCATCAGGGGGATCCAGCTTTCCGGAAAGCGATCGCAGACTACCTCTACCATTCCAGAGGCGTGAACTGTCAGCCGGAGCAGATTATCATCGGCGCCGGTGTCGATTATCTTCTGCTATTGTTATCCCGGATTTTTCCATCCCATGCCACCATTGCCATGGAGAATCCCGCTTATGTCCGGGCAGAGAAAATTCTTTCCGGACAGGGGTTTTCCATCCGGCCAATTCCGCTGGATGAACACGGGATGTCGGTTGACAGGCTAAACGATTCTGATGCAGATATCGCCTATGTGACCCCATCCCATCAGTACCCGCTTGGGATTGTCATGCCAATCCAGCGGCGGATGGAACTGTTAAAATGGGCACGACAGAAGGAAGCACGCTTTATTATCGAAGATGACCACGACAGTGAATTCCGGTATAAGGGAAAGCCAATCCCTTCTCTTCAAGGATACGACACCTGCCAGAAAGTAATCTACATTGGAACGTTCTCCAAAGCAATAGCACCAGCCATCCGAATCAGCTACATGGTACTTCCAGATTCTCTTTATGAACGGTATCAGAAAAACTGCAATTATTTTTCCTGTTCCGTATCCCGGGTAGATCAGGCCATCTTGACCGCCTTTCTCACACAGGGGTATTTTGAACGACATGTAAACCGTATGCGGAAAATCTACAAAGCAAAACATGACTGCATGCTTTCCGCCTTAAAAAAATGGGGATACCACTACAAGATTGAGGGCGAAAATGCCGGACTTCACCTAGTACTTCATTTTCACACTTCTGCATCAGAACAAGAGCTGATTGATACGGCTCTGGCAAACGGCATTCAGGTATTCGGACTGTCCCCCCACTGTCTTGTACCAATCAGCCGGCATCCGAAAGAAGAGCCAAAAACCTTGCTTTTAGGATATGCCAACCTCTCAGAGTCTGAGATTGAGGAAGGCATACGACAGTTATTTCAGTGTTATAAAAAGGCAGGATACTAACAATTCAACAAAAAAAGAAAGGAAGATCCATTATGAAAAAAAGAATTCTCTCTTACATGAACAAAATTGATGAAATACTGGAAAAAAATCAGGAAAACACGGACTGGTCCCAGCTTATGGAGGAGCATCAGGTACAGATTGCCTTCTTCCAGCATGAACGGCTGATCCATCTAATTGTTACTGTCACATTTGCACTTCTCTTTGTAGGGGCACTGACACTGCTTTTATCAGGAGGCAATCTGTTTCTGATCCTTCTGCCTGTGGCACTCCTAGTTCTCCTTGTCCCATATATTATGCATTATTATCTGCTGGAAAACGGTGTGCAGCATATGTATGCCCAGTATGATGAAATAAAAAAACATATCACATCCGAAAAAAATCTGGATTATGATATGTTTGTCAGAAAATAAGAACGCCCATATTCCATATCACTGTGCATCTGCCGGGACAAAGCCTCATAATCCGGAAATTTTTGTTCCGGCCGCACATAGTGATATAATGCAACCCGGATCTGTTTTCCATAGAGATCTCCTGAAAAATCAAACAGGTGGGTTTCCACCCCCTGCTCACCGGTTCCATCTTTCCGATCCTCTCTGTGAATGGTCGGCTTTGTTCCAATATTGGTAATTCCCGGATACCACAGACCATCGACAAGTGTTTTTGACACATATACTCCATTTGGCGGCAGTAGTTTTTCCTGCATAGGAAGAAGATTCGCAGTTGGCATTCCAAGCGTTCTTCCAATCTCATTCCCGTGAAGCACTTCCCCAAAAACATAAAACGGGCTTCCAAGAAGTTCGTGTGCCTTTTCCATCGCTCCCTTGGCAAGATAGCTGCGGATGAGGGAACTTCCCACTTCTTCTCCATCAATCTTTAATTTTCGTATCACTTTTAACTGGTACCCAAATTCATCCGACATCTGGTTAAGCAGACGGACATTTCCCCGCCTTTTATAGCCAAAGCAGAAATCCTCTCCTACAACAATCCGCTCTGCCCCCATTTTCTTAACAAGCACATCCCGGACAAATGTTTCCGCTTCCATATGGATAACGGAATCATCGAACGGATAGGATACTAAAACATCCAGCCCCAGTTCTTCCAGAAGCGTCTTTTTTTCCTGTTCCGTGTAAATCAGGCGGTTCACCGTATGGTCAATCTGTTTTCTTGGGTGCTTTGCAAACGAAAATGCAGCAGCCGTCAGACCATGTTTTTTTTCCTCCATAATCTCAGACATTAACAGCCGGTGCCCAACATGAATCCCGTCGAATTTTCCTAAAGATACTGCCGTGTTATGAAATTGAAACTCGGTTGTATTGTATATATGCTGCATGACAGCCTCCAAAACTGTAACATCATTTTGCTATAAAAACATTTTTACCGGCCAGAAGCATTTTTTCTCTAACTGATACTGGTAGATTCCGACGAAATGATCCTCCGAATCATACACCCGGATCTGCCCCGTCTTACATGGGTTCACCGACTCCAGAATATGTTTTTCCAAAAAAGGATTTCCATTGTAAATCAGACCACCGTATTCTTTTTTAATCACAACTTTTGGCAGATGTTCAAACAGACCATCCACCGGCATCACATACTCCTTGATCTTCCCATCCTTCACAAATTGGGCAATCTCATCGAGGGAATAAGCATCCTGTATCCGGAATGTCCCAACCCGGGTGCGCACCAGTTCAGCCATCGCACCGCCGCAGCCTAGTTTTTCCCCGATATCATGACAAAGTGTCCGGATATAGGTTCCCTTAGAACAGGTTACATCCATGACGACCTGCCCTTTTTTAAGATCCATGGAGCGGATCTCAATATGGTGAATCTGAACCCTTCTTGCTTTACGTTCCACTTCTTTTCCCTGGCGGGCCAGTTCGTATAGCTTTTTTCCATTGATTTTGATAGCAGAATACATCGGTGGAATCTGGTCATAATCCCCAACAAAGGAAAACAGAGCCTGCCGGACTTTCTCCACTTCTAGTGAAAACTCTTTTCTCGAAAGGACGGTTCCACTAAGATCCTGGGTATCCGTTGTGATCCCCAGCTGAAGGACTGCCTGGTAGCTTTTCTCCTTGTCGGAAAGAAGTTCACAGACCTTGGTAGCTTTTCCAAGACACACCGGCAGAACTCCGGTAGCATCAGGATCCAGGGTTCCGGTATGACCGATTTTCTTCTGGTGGAGAATCCCTCGAAGCTTTGCCACCACATCATGAGAAGTATATCCTTTTTCTTTATATACGTTCAACAAACCGTCCATCCAAAACCTCCTAAAGTTCCCTCTGACAGACTCTACTCTTTGTTAAGAAGCTGTTCTTCTATGTGTTCTGTCAGATTATTGATGACATCATAAAAGGAACCGTGCATTGTACAGCCTGCAGCCTTTTTATGCCCGCCGCCGCCAAAAAAGGCACCGATTTTGCTTACATCAACAACTCCATTGGACCGCATACTTACTTTATACTCCTGCACTCCTGTTTCATAGATTAATAACGCTGCTTCAACCCCTTTTGTTGTGCGGAGCTGGTCTACCACTCCATCTAAGTCATCTGGCGTAGCTTCATAAAAATCCAACGTTTTCTGGGTAACACAGGACACAATTAAAGTTCCATTTAATACAAGGATACTCTCTAACAGACAGCGCCCCAGTATCTGGTTCTGTATGTAGGTCTTCTGGTCAAAACTTTCATCAATAATCTTCCAGTGTTCAATCCCATACTCCATCAGATGTCCTGCAATCTCCATGGTACGCCGGGATGTATTACTGTGGCGGAATATACCGGTATCAAAGATAATGCCCGTATATAACGCAGCTGCAATATCTTTATCTATTTTCTCTGGTTCCAGGTATTCATATAACAGTTCACTCGTAGAACTCCGCTGCGCCTCCACCAGATTCGTGCCGGCAAACATTTCATTCGTAATATGATGATCCAGATTTACCGTATCCTTTGCCTGTTCAAACAAAGCCTGGGCATCCCCCAGTCTGGACAAATCTCCACAGTCCAGACTGATAAACAGGTCAAAGCAGGTCTCAACACCTTTCGCACTGATAACTGCATCTGTCCCGGTTAAAAACATAAACTCCTGTGGAACATGATCAAGATAAACTGATACCTTCTTATCCGGGTAATTCTTCTTAAGATAAAGATACAATGCCACACAGGATCCGACACAATCTCCATCCGGCCGGATATGTCCACCAATGGCTATTGTTTCTGCTTCTTTGATCCGTCCAAATAAATCATTCATGGTTTTCATCATCCTTAATCTTTACCTCATCTATCAATTTTGACATGCTTACTCCGTATTCAATGGATTGATCCATCACAAAGGTTAGTTCCGGAGTAATCCTTAAATTAATTCTTCGAGCTAATTCCCTGCGCATAAAAGGAGTGGCATTCTTAAGCCCAAGATACGTGTTCTTTCTCGCCTCTTCATCTCCAAGCACACTGATATAAGCTTTGCAGTATTTTAAATCCGGTGTCACTTCCACCGAAACCACACTGGTCATCGGTGCAATTCTCGGATCTTTTACTTCCTGTGAGATCAGAATACTTAATTCTTTCATGACCTCACTGTTAATCCGGGTATTCTTAATACTGTTTTTTCTCACTATCTAGGCACCTCTTCCATCACATATACCTCAATCTGATCAAATTCCTGCAGATCATTAAAGCCTTCAAATACAAGACCACACTCATATCCGGCAGCTACTTCTTTTACATCATCCTTAAAACGTTTCAGGGAAGCCAGCGGTCCATCAAATAACTGTTCCCCCTCACGTGAGATACGGACAGACGAATTGCGGACAATCTTTCCATCCAGTACATAGGAACCGGCAATGTTACCAAGACCGGATGCTTTGAATACCTGTCGTACTTCCGCATGACCGATCACTTTCTCTTCAAAGACCGGATCTAACATTCCCTTCATAGCAGCTTCGATATCCTCAATTGCATTATAGATGACACGATACAAACGTAAATCAACCTGCTCTCTGTCAGCCATCTCTTTTGCCTGATTATCTGCGCGGACATTAAATCCGATGATAATCGCATTAGATGCACTGGCAAGGCTGACATCCGACTCATTAATTGCACCAACACCTGCATGGATGATACGAATAGCCACTTCCTCGTTACTTAACTTCAACAGACTCTGTTTTACCGCTTCTACAGATCCCTGAACATCGGCTTTAACAATCAGGTTCAGTTCCTTAATATTACCAGCCTGAATCTGTGAGAACAGACCATCCAGGGAAAGCTTTGCTTTCGTATCTGCCAACAGTTTCTCTCTGCCCTGCTTAATAAAGGTTTCCGCAATATTTCTTGCTTCTTTTTCATTTTCTGTAGCCATAACGACTTCACCGGCATCTGGTACTTCATTTAAACCAAGAATCTCTACCGGAGTAGATGGTGTTGCTTCTTTAATTCTTCTTCCCTTGTCATCGATCATGGCACGGACTTTACCATGGGCAGAACCAATAGCAATGGCATCCCCGACATGGAGGGTACCTTTTTGAACCAGTACTGTTGCAACCGGTCCACGGCCTTTATCCAGCTGTGCCTCAATCACGATACCTCGGGCAAGACGGTTTTTGTTTGCCTTTAACTCCAGAATATCGGCTGTCAGGGTAATCATCTCCAGAAGCTGGTCAATTCCCTCTTTTGTATGAGCCGATACCGGAACGAAAATGGTAGAACCACCCCAGTCCTCAGACACCAGTTCATATTCCACTAATTCCTGCTTTACACGTTCTACATTTGCACTTGGTTTATCAATCTTATTAACTGCAACTATAATCTCTACACCTGCAGCTTTTGCGTGGCTGATTGCCTCTACGGTCTGTGGCATTACACCATCGTCTGCAGCTACAACAAGGATTGCAATATCGGTAGACTGTGCGCCACGCATACGCATGGAAGTAAATGCTTCATGTCCCGGTGTATCAAGGAAGGTAATGCTGCTTCCGTCTTTTTTATTTTTTACAACATACGCACCAATATGCTGGGTAATTCCACCAGCTTCTTTCTCCGTTACATTGGTCTGGCGGATCGCATCAAGAAGTGAAGTTTTACCATGATCAACGTGCCCCATAACGCACACAACCGGTGGCCGTTTTGTCATCAGGCTTTCATCTTCTTCATCTTCCTTAAGAAGTTCCTCAATGACATCTACTACAACTTCTTTCTCTGCGATATAATTATACTCTAACGCAATGTCCTCTGCTTCTTCATAAGTAAGATCCTGGTTAATTGAAACCATCTGTCCTTTTAAGAACAATTTTTTAACGACTGCAGCAGCAGGCACTTTCATCTTGTCAGCCAGCTCTTTTAAGGTAAGCGATTCCGGCAGAATGATGGATTTAATTCCGTCATCCGGCTCTGGCTCTACCACAACCGGCTTCGGTTTAATAAAGGCTCCTTTCCGGTTCGGATCTTTCTTCATCGGTTTTTCCCGGTCATGATCGTATTCTTTACGTTTGTTTTTATTATTGTAACCGTTTCCTCTGGATGTGGACTTTCCGGTTGGAATCACACTTTCTCCACCCAGATCGTTGAAATTCAGCTTATTTCCTCCAAAACCGCCACGGTTATTGTTATCCCGGTTATTGCGGTTGTTATTACGAAAGCCGCCACGGCCGCCGTCACGGCTTCCCTGTCCATTAAAGTTTCCACGGTTATTATTATCGCGATTATCCCGGTTCGTTTCACGGCCATTATAATTGCCACGATTATTATTGTCCCTTCCGCCATCACGGTTATAGCCGCCACGACCGCCATCACGGTTATTATTATCCCGGTTTCCTCTTCCATTATTGTTATAACCAGTGCGTTTATTATCACCTCGGCCATTCTGACTGCGATTATCCCCGCGGTTTGCATTGCGGTTACGTTCAGCGCCATTCTGCTTCTCCGGCATTTTCTTTTCTGCCGGTGTCTCTGCTTTTACTGGTTCTTCCTGAACATTCTGTTTTTTAACGGACTCTTGTTTCTCCTGTTCCTTTTTAACCGGAGCAGCTGGTTTTTCTTCTGGTTTCTCATCTGGTTTCTCTGCTGTTTTTTCCACTGTCTTCTCCACTTGCTTCTCTACTGGTTTTTCTGCCGTTTTCTCACTTGGCACCGGCTGTTCTTCCTTTTCCTTTTTTGGAGAGTACTTTTTCAATATAAATGCAATTGCTGCATCTTCAATGTTACTCTGTGGGCTCTTCACACTAAAACCATTCTCGTTTAATGTATTTACCAGATCTGTACTTTTCATATTTAAGCTTTTTGCGATTTCATAGATTCTCATTTTCGCCATACTACTTACTACCTCCCGATTTAACCTGTTTTAACACTGCATTAGCCAAACCATGATCGAGTAGCGCGATTGACGCTCTTAACTCTTTTCCCATTGCATGACCTAACTGTTCTTTGTCACCGTATTCCATATATGGGACTTCATAAAAAATGCACATGTCCCTGAATTTTTTCTTTGTGTTGTCCGATGCATCAGATGCCACGATTACCAGTTCTGCCTGCTGTGTCTTCACAGCTTTTTCAGTGGAAAATTCTCCACTGGCCAGATTCCTGCCGCGGGCTGCCAATCCAATATAAGATAATACTTTATCCGGACTCATGGAGCATCCACTCCTTTCATAAGCGACTCATAGATTTCCTTAGGAACCGGCATTTTTAACGCCCGTTCAATGGCTCTGGATTTCTGTGCTTTTTCTACGCATCCCCGGTCATTGCAGATGTATGCGCCTCTGCCGTTCTGTTTTCCAGTCACATCTGCAATAATCTCGCCTTCCGGTGTTTTAATAATACGCACCAGTTCTTTCTTCGGTTTCATCTCACCACAGCCGATGCATTGTCTCAATGGGACTTTTTTCTTGACCAACGAAAAACCTCCTACTCTTCTTCCGCATATTCCATCTCATCGGAAGCGGTTCCATTTGCCTGTGATTCACTCTTAATATCAATCTTATATCCGGTCAGTCTGGCTGCCAGTCTTGCATTCTGCCCTTCCTTACCAATTGCCAGAGATAATTGATAATCCGGAACAATCACCTGTGCAGTTTTCTCTTCCGGATTTGCCGATACAGACACAACCTTCGCCGGGCTCAGGGCATTTTCAATCAATACCTCCGGATCATCACTCCAGTTAATAATATCAATTTTTTCTCCACGAAGTTCATTTACGATCGCATTCACGCGAACGCCATTCAGTCCTACACAGGCTCCAACCGGATCCACATCCGGATTCTCGGAATAAACTGCCATTTTCGTTCTGGAACCAGCTTCTCTGGCAATGCTCTTAATCTCTACCGTACCATCTTTTACTTCTGCCACTTCCGCCTCAAATAACCGTTTTACCAGTTCCGGATGGGTGCGGGATACTGTGATTCTTGGGCCTTTTGTTGTATCCTTTACTTCCACAATGTAAAGCTTAATCCGCTCTGTCGGACGAAAACGTTCTCCTTTTACCTGTTCATTTTCCGTCAGTACTGCATCTACTTTTCCAAGGTTAATACTGACATTATTACCCACATACCGCTGAACAATTCCGGTCACAATGTCTTTTTCCTTCTCAAAATACTGATCATATAATACCTTTCGTTCTTCTTCCCGGATCTTCTGAACGACAACCTGTTTTGCCTTTTGTGCCGCAATTCTTCCAAAATTCTCAGGTGTTACTTCTACTCTTACGATATCCCCTAGCGAGCTGGTCGGATATTTGATCTCTGCCTCTGCAAGACTCATCTGAACAACCGGATCCTCCACCTCTTCTACAACCTCTTTTTCTGCAAATACACTGACTGCTCCATTCTCCCGGTTAATGTTAACTACAATATTGTCCGCCTTGCCAAACTGATTCCGGCAGGCAGCCAGAAGAGAATTCTCCATCGCTTCAAGCAAAATCTCTTTACTGATGTTTTTCTCCTTCTCAATCTGATTTAATGCCTCAATCAATTCTCTGTTTCCCACTTCTTTTTTCGCCTTCATTTTTCCTTATCCTCCTATTTTCTTTTGCTGTGTTCCATATCCATGTTTCCTAATCTATTTTTTCAAAATGTAACTGCCAGACGAATCAATGCCACATTTGACCGATCCAGTTTCAATGTTTCCCCATCTTCAAGTTCCAGTTCCAGGTTTTCTTCATCATATGCAGCCAGAATTCCAGTCCACTCTTTGACTGCCACTGTCTTCTTTCCTACCTGGGATGGAATCCCTTTGTAAAGTTTTACTTCCACTTCTTCTCCAATGCTGCGCTGTAAATCTTTCTCTTTTTTTAACGGTCTGCCAAGCCCTGGAGAACTCACTTCCAGAATATAAGAGTCCGGAATAAAATCTTCTGCGTCCAGCCGGTCACTTAATGCCCGGCTTACAAGTTCGCAGTCATCAATGGTAATGCCACCCGGCTTATCAATATATGCCCGTAAGAAGTAATTAGAACCTTCTCTCACATATTCCACATCCACCAGTTCAAATGCATGCTCTGTAAGAATTGGCAGGATCAGTTCTTCGGTTCTGGCTTCATAGTCTTCCCTCTTACTCATGATTATCATACATCCTTTCTAAAATCATGGTCTATTGTCATACATAAAACGAAAGAGTGAACTCGCGTCCACTCTTCATCACCAACATATCATACTATGTTTAATGTAGCACGAATCTCCGGTGATTGCAAGGGATTTTTTAGAAGATTCCCATAATTTTTCCAATCAGCGCCAGAAGAAGCAGATGCGCCGGATAAAAAATGTAGAAGAAATACTTTAATTTCAATCCTCTTTCCCCGTTATACATTGCAACCGGAACCATAGCAATCGGACAGGTAATCTCGCTAAAGCTCATTAACACCAGAGAAAAACATCCAACTCCAATGGAAAGTATCCTTCTTTTTCGGAATACATAAATCAAGGTAATACACAGTACTCCCCATGAGCCGTAATCGGTCTTCATCAATGCTGCCATACCCATGCCCGTAGCAAGAAGAAACAGATCTGCCAGGGCAAGTGTAGCTCTCTGTGCCCATTGAGGGAAAAATGCCAAGGCACCCTGCTGGTAAAAGTCCTGCATTTTTTCCAAAGCACACAGAACTCCCACCCCAATCGCCAGAGTAAAAAACACATTCTGATATCCCCAGTCAAACAGCTTACTATTAAAAGCCAGATCAAACGGGATCTCAGAGATAATAGCAAATACAGCCAGACGGATCGCATACTTCAAACGATTGCTGGTATGTATCACACCTTCTACTAATAAGAAGCAAAACAACGGGAATGCAATCCGTCCAATCAGTCGAAGCAGCATGTCCGAATAATACAAACCGGCATGTGCCTTCATAAAAAGCATCATTTCTTCCTGGGTCTCAATCTTGTCAAGGCCGTAACCCAATAACATTTTTTCAAGAATCGCCGCACCGATATGGTCAATTAGCATGGTGATAATGGCAATCATTTTTATTGTACTGCCCGGAATGCCTTTTTTCTTCCTTTTCACAGTATCTGCCTGCATGACATTTCCTTCATTCTGTAATACTTCTGCTTCTGCCATCAAACTTTCCTCCATAATTTTTAGATTTCTTAGCAAATTTGCAAAGAAGAAAGGAACTGCTGTAAACACACAACAGTTCCTTTCTTCCTTACTATGATAGCCAATAGGGGAATCGAACCCCTGTTTTCGCCGTGAGAGGGCGACGTCTTAGCCGCTTGACCAATTGGCCTCAAACAAGATTGATTATACATGCACTCGACAGAAATTGCAAGCACTTTTTTAAATTTCTTTTATTTTTTTTGTAACATGGCAGCGAGAAAGCACCGAAGGTGCGGCTTTGCGAATGGCGTGGGCTGAACTGTTACATTTTTTACAGTTCAGCCGTGACGAGCGCACAGCCGCCGAAAGCACGCAGTTTTTCAAGCAGTTTTTCATTCCATTCCAGATTGTAGTTCTGCTCTTTTTCTGACAACTGCTCCGGCTGTGCATGTTCGCCGCATACATCGATTCCCAGACAGGAAGCCATCTGTTCTCCTGTCACCTCCAGAATCCGGTACAAGGTCTCTTCACTCATATCTCCCTGATCCCAGTTGGTTTTTACTACCGTTTCCGACAGTGCATCTTTATCTATGGATAAATAAACCGGCTGTCCCTCCAACAATTGTCCGGCTTTTCTTAGTACCTCATCCTCATTAGATGCAATCATCTGCTTTGTAAAAAAATGAACCCGTTCCCGGTCATATTCTCCCAGTTCATCCACAAGAGCCTCATCCACCCCAAAAAGAAGCACCTGCTCCAGCTGTGGCAGTTCCTTACATGCCTGGTAAATCCAGCTTCCGCAGGACAGCAGTTCTGAAAAAAGAGAGGGCTGCATATCGGTATGATGGTCAATGACAACAAGCGTATAAGGCTTTGTGATCCTCCGTAAAAAAAATAAGGACACATAATGATAATTTCCATTTCCAAGAAAATGAATACCCTCTCTGTGTTCTGAGATCCGCTGTCCGATTGACGCCTGGGCTTCCTCGCTGCAATATCCGTTCGTCCCTTCTATGTCAGACAGATCCACCACACAGGCTTTATCCTGCGGCAATGTGTAATTCACAGACTGTCCGTGAAATTTTAGTAACATAACATCCGTTGTCTGCATCCGATCTCCATTCTTGCTCATCACATCTCTCCTTTACCTTTCCTCCATCTTCATAAGCATCCGGTTTGCCCTTTTTATCTCCATAAAAAAGAAGGAATAATAAACAATCGCACCCACAATATAGGGAACTGTAATGGAGATGAACAGATCCTTGTAACCCGAATCCGCAACCTGCGTAA
>JAQXIP010000046.1 GCA_029007845.1 Clostridiales bacterium | reverse complement strand
TACCATGAAATATCCCTTTGAACACGTCGGCACTTGGTTTTGCGTTTTTTGCAAAACCTTAGTACCGCTACGTGTTCAACGGAGCGAAAGCGGGTATTTCATGGTACCTGATATTCTGCATGCTTTCGGCGGCTGTGTGCTCGTCACGGCTGAACTGTTACTCCCATCCCCCCTGTACGCCAGGCATTCCATCTGATTCGGGTGTGGGAAGTTTTAGTTATTCTACAACAGTATTACACATTATTTCAGATTCTACACACGTGTTATCCACATTTTGTGCATAACTTGTGGATAACTGCTTTATAATCGTTGGATAAGTGGATAAAAAAAGCTGCATAGTTTTAATTTTTCCTTTATTTATCAGCCTTAGGGCATGTGGATATCCAATTACCCCCACTGTCAATTTCTGTCGATAAATGAAAAATTAAAGCGTGATTTCATACTTATCCACAACCTTACGATTGAATTTTTTCTTTTTTTGTTATAGAATAAGAATAGGTTTTTATGCAATTAGGAGGTTATCATGGAAGAATTATTAAAAAGCAAATGGGATGAGATTCTCGACTATCTTAGAATTGAATATGAAATCGGTGAGATATCATTCAAGACATGGATTCAGGCGTTATCCATCTATTCTGTCCAGGATCACCATATTGTAATTGCAATTGACGATGCAAAAATCGGAACAAATAAAGAATATATTATGAAGAAATACGCAACTCCACTTATGGTTTCCATATCAGAGATTATGAATGAGCCATTCGATCTGGAATTTGAATTCTTAACAACACTTCAGAAACAAAGTGCATCGGATCATTTGAATTCCATTTCTTCTAATAATAATGAAAGCAAGCTGCAGGCAATCAGCAAAAATGAACGTCAGGTAAATCTTAATCCAAACTACACCTTTGATACTTTCGTCGTAGGTAACAGCAATAACCTTGCCTATGCCGCAGCAGTTGCCGTTGCAGAATCACCGGGAAAAATATACAATCCCTTATTTATCTATGGAGGCGTTGGTCTTGGCAAGACCCACCTGATGCAGTCCATCGCCCACTACATCGTAGATCACAATCCAACAGCAGTGGTTCGGTATGTCACAAGTGAGACCTTTACGAACGAACTGATTGAAGCAATCCGGAACCGGAATAAAAGTAAGGATGACACCTCGATCACAGAATTCCGGAACAAATACCGGAACGTGGACGTTCTCCTGATTGATGATATCCAGTTTATTATAGGAAAAGAATCCACACAGGAAGAATTTTTCCACACATTTAACGCACTCTATGAGATGGATAAAGAAATCATTATATCCAGTGATAAACATCCGAATAAATTCGAAACATTAGAAGAACGGTTGAGTTCCCGTTTTGCCAGCGGTCTTCCGGTAGACATCCAGACACCGAACTACGAAACCCGTATGGCAATCCTTCGAAGGAAAGAAGAAGCCGAACACCTTTCCATGGATGACAAAGTGCTGGATTATATTGCAACCCATATTGATTCCAACGTCCGTGAACTGGAAGGTGCCTTAACCCGTGTCGTTGCTTCCGCAAAATTAACGAAACGGGAAATTAACCTGGAGATGGTAGAGGATGTACTAAAAGATTATATTCTGCCGAATGCCAAACGTGAAATAACAGTGGAACTGATTACAGATATTGTAGCCGAACATTATGGCATTCATTCTGAAGACATTTTATCCTCTAAGAAGACCAGAACGATTGCAAATCCAAGACAGATCTGCATGTACCTGTGCAGGGAATATACTACGAATTCCCTGAAGGAAATTGGCGAAAAACTGGGAGGCAGAGACCACACCACCGTATTACATGGTTGTAATAAAATTGCGGAAGATATCCAGCATGACGCTTCACTGAAAAACAATATTGACATACTGGTGAAAAAAATTAATCCACAGTAATTCACTTTAACGGGTTTTGAACCGTGAATTAGCAGTGAATTTCTGTGAATGAATTAAATCCTGATATAATCCGGTTCTTCTTTTTTCACGTTCATTCACAGAAAAAAAGAAGAATCCTAACAGGGTTATCCTTAAGTGAAAGTACAGCAATAAGAGGGGTTGTAAGTGATATTCACATTTTCACACCGCCTATTACTAATGCTTCTATTTCTTTTTATTATTTATACTTGTCCATATTTCACATCATGACAGAAAGGAACTTATTCACATGAACATTACGTGCAACAAAAATGATTTATCCAACAGCATTAATATCGTATTGAAAGCAGTACCAGGAAAATCTACAATGCCGATCCTGGAATGTCTGGTAATAGAATGTAAGGACAGCCAGGTAAAATTAATTGCAAATAATATGGAGCTCGGAATTGAAACATATGTGAAAGCAGACGTTATGGAAGAGGGAAGTATTGCAATTAATGCAAAACTATTTTCAGAAATTATAAGAAAACTTCCGACAGATGAAGTGAATATTCAGACAAATGATTCGTTCCAAATGAAGATTACCTGTGGAAAAGCAAAATTTGATTTATCTGGAAAAACACCGGATGAATTTCCAATGCTTCCGGAAGTGGAAAAGACACAGTCCGTATTAATATCCCAGTTTACCTTAAGACAGATTATCCAGCAGACGATCTTTTCCATCTCAGATAATGAGGCAAATAAAATTATGACTGGAGAATTATTGGAGATCAATGAAAATCAGCTGCGCATTGTGGCATTAGATGGACACCGGATCTCAATTCGGAAAATCCAGTTGAAAGAATCCTACCAGCCGGTAAAAGTAATTATTCCTGGAAAAACATTAAATGAAATCAGCAAGATTCTTTCAGGTGGTATGGATGATGAAGTATGTATGTATTTTACTGAGAATCATGCATTGTTTGAATTTGATGGAACAAAAGTAGTATCCCGCCTGATTGAAGGAGAATATTACAAGATTGATCAAATGTTATCGGATGATTATGATATTAAGGCAAAAGTCAATAAAAAGGAATTTCTGGATTGTATTGACCGCTCGACGCTTCTTGTCCGGGAATCGGAAAAGAAACCTATTATTCTCAATATGGAGAATAATGTGATGGAGTTAAGGATACAGTCTGCTATGGGTTCTATGAAAGAAGATATCGAGATAGAGCAGGAAGGTCCACAGATTATGATTGGATTTAATCCAAGATTTTTAATAGATGCTTTGAAGGTAATTGAGGATGAGGAAGTGGAGTTATATTTCTTTAATCCAAAAGCCCCATGTTTTATCAAAGATAGAGAAAAAAGTTATATTTATCTCATTCTTCCAGTTAATTTTAACGTGTGATTGGCGTTATGTCTGCCAAATAAGAGGAAAGAGGGATATGCGTGGAAAAATATGCAATAAAAGATGAGTTTATCAAGTTAGGCCAGGCAATGAAAGCGGCCGGTATGGTTGATTCGGGAGTCGAGGCAAAGATTGTGATTCAGGATGGACAGGTACAGGTGAATGGCCAGGTGGAAACCCGCCGGGGAAAGAAGCTGGTACCCGGCGATGTGATATCCTATCAGGGAATGCAAGTTGAGATATGCTAGTACGTTCATTGGAAATGGTCAATTTTCGGAATTACAGCTATGAAAAAGTGGAATTCCAAAATGGGGCAAATATTTTATACGGAGATAATGCCCAGGGAAAAACCAATCTTTTGGAGGCTTTGTTTGTAGGTGGGACAACAAAATCCCACAAGGGAAGCAAAGACCGGGAACTGATCCAGATTGGAAAAGAGGAAGCGCATATCCGGATTATGCTTGAAAAAAAGTCCTTGCTTCATAAGATTGACATGCATCTTAAGAAAAATAAGTCAAAAGGAATTGCAATTGATGGGGTTCCAATCCGGAAATCCAGCGAATTAGTTGGACTGATGAATCTGGTATTTTTTTCACCGGAAGATCTTGGAATTATTAAGCATGGACCATCCGAGAGAAGAAGATTTATTGATATGGAGCTTTGCCAGTTAGACAAAGTATATCTGTATCATTTATCCAATTATAATAAAGTTTTGAATCAGAGAAATAATCTATTAAAACAGATTAGTAAAAATCATTCTCTGAAAGATACAATCTCGGTATGGAATGAACAGCTGATCCGGTTTGGCAGTGCTATTATTCAGAGAAGAGAGGCTTTTTTGAATGAACTGGAACCGCTTTTATCCCAGATTCATTATTCTCTATCGGGAGAAAAAGAAAATCTGAGGATTCTGTATGAAAAAAATGTTTCTGTGGAAGAATTTGGAAAGAAGATAAATGAGTCTTTTGAACGGGATTTATTTTCCGGCACAACAAATTATGGACCCCACAGAGATGATGTGAGTTTTCTGATTCAGGATTGCGACATCCGGAAATACGGATCGCAGGGTCAGCAAAGAACAGCTGCATTATCCCTGAAGCTGGCAGAGATTGATCTGATTAGCAAAGTGACAAAGGAACAGCCAATACTTCTTTTAGATGACGTTTTGTCCGAGCTGGACCGGAAACGCCAGACTTACCTGATTAACCAGATTAAAGACATTCAGACGATTATTACCTGCACAGGACTGGAAGAATTTATTAACGGAAATATGCAGATTAATAAAATATACAAAGTAACAGATGGAACAGTGGAAAGAGAAGATGAGGAGGAACATCATGAGTAATGAATACGGTGCAGATCAAATTCAGATACTAGAAGGTCTGGAAGCAGTAAGAAAAAGACCGGGTATGTATATTGGGAGCACATCAATCAAAGGACTTCATCACCTTGTATACGAGATTGTAGATAATTCCGTAGATGAGGCATTGGCAGGATATTGTAAAAATATTGATGTCAAAATCAACCAGGATAATTCCATTACTGTTACAGATGATGGACGTGGAATTCCAGTTGGAATTAATCATAAGGCAGGACTGCCTGCAGTAGAAGTAGTATTTACCATACTGCATGCAGGAGGAAAATTTGGCGGTGGAGGATACAAGGTATCCGGAGGACTGCACGGAGTTGGTGCGTCTGTAGTAAATGCCTTGTCTGAATGGCTGGAAGTAGAGATAAAATCAGAAGATGGTAAAATATATAAACAGAGGTATGAGAGGGGAAAAGTAATGTATCCCCTGAAAGAAATTGGAACACATGAAGATGGAAAAACCGGCACGAAGGTTACTTTTCTGCCGGATAAAGAGATATTTGAAGAAACTGTTTTTGACTATGATACCTTGAGACAACGGCTTCGGGAAATGGCTTTTTTGACAAAGGGAATCCGCATCGTTCTTACGGATATGCGTCTGGAGGAACCAAAAATCAGGGAATTCCATTACGAAGGCGGAATCAAGGAATATGTGCAGTATCTGAACCGTCATAAAGATCCTTTGTATGAAAATATCATTTACTGTGAAGGAATAAAAAATAACGTAGTAGTAGAAGTGGCTATGCAGCATAATGATGGATATAACGAAGGCTGCTATAGTTTTGTAAATAATATTACGACTCCGGAAGGAGGCACCCATTTAGTCGGATTTAAAAATGCTTTGACGAAAACATTTAACGATTATGCCAGAAGCCAGAAGTATTTAAAGGACAATGAACAGAATCTGTCAGGTGAAGATATCCGGGAAGGTCTTACTGCCATTATCAGTATTAAGATTGAGGAGCCTCAGTTTGAAGGACAGACAAAACAGAAGTTAGGTAACAGTGAGGCAAGAGGCGCAGTGGAAAGTATCGTAACGGAACAGCTCACTTATTTTCTGGAGCAGAATCCAAATGTTGCAAAGCTTATCTGTGAAAAATCCGTTCTTGCCCAGCGGGCAAGAGATGCGGCAAGAAAGGCAAGAGATCTGACAAGAAGAAAATCAGCTCTTGATGGCGCCAGCCTGCCTGGAAAACTGGCAGACTGTTCCGATAAGAATCCGGAAAACTGTGAAATCTATATCGTAGAGGGTGATTCCGCCGGTGGAAGTGCAAAGACAGCACGTTCCCGTGCTACCCAGGCTATCCTTCCTCTTCGTGGTAAAATATTAAATGTTGAAAAATCAAGGCTGGATAAAATTCTGGTGAATAATGAAATACGTGCCATGATTACTGCTTTTGGTACAGGAATCTCTGACGATTTTGATATCTCAAAGCTGCGCTATCATAAGATTATAATTATGACGGATGCGGATGTGGATGGCGCTCATATTGCGACACTGCTTTTGACTTTCTTTTACCGTTTTATGCCAGAACTGATCAAGCAGGGCTATGTATATCTGGCACAGCCTCCTTTGTATAAGATTGAAAAAGGCAAGATGATCCGTTATGCCTATAATGATGAGGAGCTTAATAAGATTCTTGTGGAGATTGGCCGGGATGGCAATAATAAAATCCAGCGTTACAAAGGTCTGGGTGAGATGGATGCAGAACAGTTATGGGAGACTACGATGGATCCGGAAAGACGTGTTTTGTTAAAAGTGACGATTGATGAAGAATCCTCGTCTGAGATTGATGTAACCTTCAACACATTGATGGGGGATAAGGTAGAACCTCGCCGGGAGTTTATCGAGATGAATGCAAAATATGTCCGGAACCTGGATATTTAAGGAATTGTTTGATTGCAAAATTTGACAGAAAGCTGGAGGAAAGAAAATGGATGAAAATATATTTGATAAGATCCATGAGGTTGATCTGAAAAAGACGATGGAAACCTCTTACATAGATTACGCCATGTCTGTTATTGCATCCCGGGCACTGCCGGATGTAAGGGATGGTTTAAAACCGGTTCAGAGGCGTATTCTCTATGCAATGATTGAATTAAATAATGGTCCGGATAAGCCACATCGTAAATGTGCTCGTATCGTTGGTGATGCAATGGGTAAATATCACCCTCACGGGGACAGTTCGATCTATGGCGCTTTGGTAAATCTTGCCCAGGAATGGTCAACCAGATATCCATTAGTGGACGGCCACGGAAATTTTGGTTCCGTGGACGGTGATGGTGCGGCTGCCATGCGATATACAGAGGCAAGGTTGAGTAAAATCAGCATGGAGATGCTGGCAGATATAAATAAAAATACGGTTGATTTTGTACCAAACTTTGATGAAACCGAGAAGGAACCGGTCGTACTTCCTTCCAGATTTCCGAACCTCCTGGTAAATGGTACATCAGGAATTGCGGTAGGTATGGCAACGAATATTCCTCCGCACAATCTGCGGGAAGTGATCAATGCCGTAGTTAAGATTATTGATAACGAAGTGGAAGAAGACCGTAAAACGGAGATAGAAGAAATACTTAGTGTAGTAAAAGGACCAGATTTTCCAACAGGAGCCATGATTCTTGGAACAAGAGGAATCGAGGAGGCATACCGCACCGGAAAAGGAAAAATCAAAGTCCGGGCTGTGACAGATATTGAAACAATGCCAAATGGAAAAAGCCGGATTATTGTTACGGAACTTCCATATATGGTGAATAAAGCACGGTTAATTGAGAAAATTGCAGAACTTCACCGGGATAAAAAAATTGATGGAATTACAGAGCTTAGGGATGAATCAGACCGGCAGGGTATGCGCATCTGTATTGAGCTTCGGCGTGATGTGAATGCAAATGTCGTATTAAACCAGTTATTTAAACATACCCAGATGCAGGATACATTTGGTGTAAATATGCTGGCACTGGTAAATAATGAGCCAGTTGTCATGAATCTTCTCCAGATGCTGGAATTCTACCTGAAACATCAGGAAGATGTCGTGACTAGAAGAACCAAATATGATTTAAATAAAGCAGAAGAACGCGCCCATATATTAAAAGGTCTGTTAATTGCGCTGGATCATATCGATGAAGTGATTCAGATTATCCGGTCATCCAAAACGCCAGGTGAAGCAAAAGAAAAATTAATTGAGCGGTTTGAACTGGATGATATACAGGCACAGGCCATTGTAGATATGCGTCTTCGTGCGTTAACAGGCCTGGAACGTGAAAAGATTGAGGCAGAATACGCAGAGTTGATGAAAAAAATTGCAGAGTATAAAGCAATTCTTGGCGATCATAAAAAATTACTGGGAGTAATCAAAGAAGAGATTCTTGTCATTCGTGATAAATATGGCGATGATAGAAGAACCTCAATTGGTTATGATGAGTTTGATATTTCCATGGAAGACTTGATACCAATGGAAAATACAGTAATAACCATGACAAATCTTGGATATATCAAGCGCATGACGGTAGATAATTTTAAGAGTCAGAACCGTGGTGGAAAAGGCATAAAAGGAATGCAGACAATTGAAGATGATTATATCGAAGATCTGTTTATGACCACAACCCATCATTATGTACTGTTTTTTACGAATAAAGGACGGGTATACCGGGTGAAAGCCTATGAGATTCCAGAGGCAGGCCGTACTGCAAGAGGTACTGCCATTGTAAATATTCTTCAGCTTCTGCCGGATGAAAAAGTGACTGCTGTGATTACGATGCGGGACTTTGATGAAGAAAAATACCTGTTTATGGCAACAAAGAACGGTATTGTGAAGAAAACGTCGGTAAAAGAATATGCCAATATCCGCAAAACCGGACTTCAGGCAATTAGTCTCAGAGATGAGGATGAACTGATTGAAGTAAAATTAACCGATAATCAAAAAGATATTTTCCTTGTTACGAAACAGGGAATGTGTATTCGTTTTCATGAAAATGATGTCCGCCCAACCGGAAGAACATCTATGGGTGTGATTGGTATGAATCTGTCCTATGAAGATGAGATTATTGGAATGCAGCTTCATACGCAGGGGGATTATCTTTTACTTGTATCCGAAAATGGTCTTGGAAAACGGACTTCCCTGAACGAGTTCACGGTACAGCACCGTGGTGGTAAAGGTGTGAAGTGTTATAAGATTACGGAAAAGACCGGTAATGTCATCGGTGTAAAAAATGTAAAAGAAGATAATGAAATCATGTTAATTACGACCGGTGGAATCATTATGAGGACGATGTGTAACCAGATCTCTGAGATTGGACGTATTACATCCGGTGTGAAGCTGATTGATGTTGATGTGGAGAATGGAATAAAAGTTGCAAGCATTGCAAAAGTGAGGGAAAGTGTAGATCAGGCGTCCCAAAAAGATGTGGAAGATAGTGAAGAAAAACAGGAAACAGATACACAGAGATAAATTAAGAAAGGATAATGAAGCATGAGAACGATTCATACAGATGAGATTACAAAAAATATACGGGAAATGTGTATCGAAGCGAATCTTCATCTGGCATCGGACGTAAAAAACAGAATTGACCAGGCAGAGAAGACAGAAAAATCTCCGTTGGGCACCCAGATTCTTGGACAATTAGAAGAAAATATGGATATTGCTGCAAAGGAACAGATTCCAATCTGTCAGGATACTGGTATGGCTGTTGTTTTTCTGAAAATTGGCCAGGATGTTCATTTTGAAGGAGCATTTCTGGAAGATGCCATAAATGAAGGAATCCGTCAGGGGTATGAAGAAGGATATCTCAGAAAATCTGTGGTAAAAGATCCAATTATCCGGGAAAATACAAAAGATAATACCCCTGGAATTATTCATTATGAAATTGTCCCAGGTGGCCAGGTGGAACTAACCGTTGCCCCAAAAGGTTTTGGAAGCGAAAATATGAGCCGGGTTTATATGTTAAAGCCTGCTGATGGAATCGAAGGTGTGAAAAAGGCAGTGATCGAGACGGTATCACTGGCAGGACCGAATGCCTGCCCTCCTATGGTAGTAGGGGTTGGAATTGGCGGAACCTTTGAGAAATGTACTTTTCTGGCTAAAAAAGCACTAACCCGTAATCTGGATGAACATTCCGAGATCCCTTATGTAAAGGACCTGGAGATAGAATTGTTAGAGAGCATTAACCAGCTTGGAATTGGTCCTGGAGGTTTAGGCGGAACAACGACTGCCCTTGGTGTAAATGTAGAAACTTATCCAACTCATATTGCAGGCCTTCCGGTTGCGATCAATATTTGCTGTCATGTGAACCGTCATGTGACAAGGGTCTTATAAAGCATGTTTTTACAACCGTTTTAATGTGGATAAGTCAAAAAAAATGTGGATAACATAAGGAAAAGAGGTTAAAGTGGTGGATCGATACATAAATACACCGTTGGATGAGAATACAGTGAGAGAACTAAAAGCCGGAGATTATGTATATCTGTCCGGTACAATCTATACAGCCAGAGATGCAGCACATAAAAGAATGTTTGAAAGTATGTCAGAAGGAAAGGATATTCCATTTGATCTGACGAATAATGTGATCTATTATCTTGGACCAACTCCTGCCAGAGAAGGTCAGGTAATCGGATCTGCGGGTCCAACAACATCAAGCCGTATGGATAAATATACGCCACTTCTTCTTGAACACGGATTAAAGGGAATGATTGGCAAAGGAAAACGGAGCAAAGAAGTCATTGATTCTATGGTAAAAAACTGCGCAGTATATTTTGCAGCAGTAGGAGGCGCCGGCGCTTTATTATCAAAATGTATCAAAGAATCAGAAGTAATCGCTTATGATGACCTGGGGACAGAAGCAATCCGAAAATTAAGGGTGGAAAATTTTCCGGCAATCGTTGTGATTGACTGTAATGGGAATAATTTATATGAAACCAGGGTCAAAAGGTCTAAATAGCGTTCATACGTGTTTAATGGAGCGAGAGCGGGTATCTCATAATACCTAATATTCTGCGGGCTTGTAGAGGCTGTGCATTCGTCACGGCTGAACTGTTACAACCAGTTACAAAAATTTAAAAAAAATGATTGACATGCATTATATTATTTGTTATACTCTTACTTGCGTCTGACAAAAGTCAGGGCATAAATATCATATCGAAGCATGAGTTCAGACTATGGAGAAATACTCAAGAGGCTGAAGAGGCGCCCCTGCTAAGGGTGTAGGTCGGGTGACCGGCGCGAGGGTTCAAATCCCTCTTTCTCCGTTCATTTTGAAGAATGTTTAAAAAAATATTTAAAAAAATGAAAAAATGTTTTTGACAAGAGCTAAACAGTATGATAAAATATATTTTGCTGACGCGTTAAAGAATAAAAACAAAAAAAACGCCGCAAAGCCTTGAAAAACAAGAA
The DNA here is from genome assembly GCA_029007845.1 of Clostridiales bacterium. Taxonomy (GTDB): domain Bacteria; phylum Bacillota; class Clostridia; order Lachnospirales; family Lachnospiraceae; genus SUG1228. The sequence continues at coordinate 155 of JAQXIP010000046.1, read as the reverse complement.
AAGAACCTTGATAACTGAACAGTGAAACAACCTCGAAAATTCCAATAAAAAATGGGAGTAATCCCAAAAACGAGTTTTCAAAGAACACATCTTTTATAATAGGAAGATGTACCTTAAAACAGTAAGTAATAAGGATTAGCCAAGCTAGTTCTGAA
>JAQXIP010000045.1 GCA_029007845.1 Clostridiales bacterium | reverse complement strand
CAGAATATCAATCTCTTCCCCTGCCATTACAAGGTGTTTATGCTAATCTAAACTTTAGATCATCGAAATGACGGTAAAAATAACATCTATTCCGTTTCCGAGTAAATTCCCTATAAAATGGGCTGTCATTGGAACATAAATATTTTTCGTCTTTATGTATGAAATACTTAATGGCAACGCCCATATCATAGTTAAAAATATTCCCCATACGGTTAAGGAATGTTCTAAAGCATACAAGAACATGCTCAATAACGTTGTGATTAGGAGCATTCCTTTGCTCTGAAAAGAAATCATATTTTTCCGATAGAATGTTTCCTCTGTAATGGCTGGCAGCAGTATGGTAGATATTGCAAATAGGATCAAAGTAGGCCAGTTATCTCTTCTTAACCCTATTGATCCTGTGCTGAAGTTTGGAAAACTGTTTTCCAGAATGATTGTAAATATAAATGCCGCAATAAAGAATAGCACTGTAATCATTACCTGTTTCCAGAATTGTTTTCCACTTTTCATATTTTTTAACCACTCTTTCAACGAAAAGTCTTTCGTTATACAGAAATACACCAGTAATGACAGGTAAAATAGGAAATTAGTATAAATAACATATTCCTTTGGAACAATAAAACAGGATAGGATAAATACGGTTTCGATTATAATTGGTATTATGTTTTTTCTGATATAGGTACTCATTTTTTTGTCTCACTTTACAGAATATCAATCTTTTCCCCTGCCAGTGCTTTGTTCATACTGCGGACAGCGCAGAATTTACCGCACATGGAGCAGGTATCATCAAACTCCGGCTTCCTGGAATCATGAATTGCTTTGGCTGTTTCCGGGTCGATGGCACATTCCCACTGGGCTTCCCAGTCAAGAACACGCCGGGCATCTGCCATTTTATCATCAATGTCTCTTGCTCCTTTTACTCCTTTTGCAATGTCGGCTGCATGGGCGGCAATTTTAGAAGCAATGATTCCCTGCTTAACATCCTCTACATTTGGAAGAGCCAGATGCTCTGCTGGAGTGACATAGCACAGGAATGCTGCACCATTTGCCGCTGCAATAGCGCCGCCAATGGCTGAGGTAATGTGGTCATATCCTGGTGCAATATCGGTTACAAGCGGCCCTAATACATAGAATGGAGCACCGTGGCAGATCGTCTGCTGGATTTTCATGTTAGCGGCAATCTGATCCATTGGCATATGTCCAGGCCCTTCCACCATAACCTGTACATCTTTTTCCCAGGCACGCTTGGTAAGTTCTCCAAGACGGACTAATTCTTCGATCTGGCATACATCCGATGCGTCAGCCAGACATCCTGGACGGCAGGCATCTCCAAGAGAGATGGTTACGTCATATTCCCGGCAGATATCCAGGATTTCATCATAGTATTCATAAAATGGGTTTTCTTCCCCGGTCATGCTCATCCAGGCAAATACCAGGGAACCGCCACGGGACACAATGTTCATCTTCCGTTTGTGATTTTTAATCTGGTCGATGGTCTTGCGGGTGATGCCGCAGTGCAGGGTGACAAAGTCTACTCCGTCCTGGGCGTGAAGACGTACGACATCCAGGAAATCCTTGGCAGTTAATGTATTCAGGTCTCTCTGGTAATGGATGACGGAATCGTATACCGGAACCGTTCCGATCATGGCAGGACATTCAGAGGTTAATTTACGCCGGAATGGTATAGTATCACCGTGGGATGACAAGTCCATAATAGCGTGGGCACCCATATGTACCGCTTCCATCACTTTTTCCATCTCGCTGTCGTAATCGGTACAGTCACGGGAAACCCCAAGGTTTACGTTAATCTTTGTTTTTAACATGGAACCTACGCCTTCCGGATCAAGGCATTTATGGTTTTTGTTGGCGCAGATGGCTACTTTTCCGGAAGCAACCAGAGCCTGAAGCTCCGGAATCTCCATCTGTTCTTTCTTTGCAACAATTTTTAATTCTTCCGTCACAATGCCTTTTCTCGCTGCTTCCATCTGGGTTGCGTATTCTCTCATAATTTCCTCCTTAAAAATGAAAAAAGCGCATATACGCCTGAAAGCATATATGCGCAATGAAATCCTTCTTCATATATCCCTACGTTGGCATGATCCAAATCAGGTTGTGGGTCTAAGTCAGTTGCTTACTCTCAGCCTGCCTTGGCAGACTCCCCATATATCTGTTTTTATTATATAGCAATGAAGAAAGATGTCAATAAAAAACAATTACAGATTTCGCTTAAAGGTATCTTTTGTCGTGAAAGGAACCGTAAAAAACTGTGTACCGCTTGCATATGGTGCTAATTCATATGGAGCATAATAGAATACAACCCCATTTTTGTCCAGATAGAAATTCGTGTTCTGGATACTTGCAGATTCCTTGACGATGTTGATGGCATTATCCCAGTATTCAACTGGATTTTTATTGATTGTTTCGGAGGCAGCAGAAACAATCAATTTCTGAACCGCCTTGTCATTTACAGAGAAAAGATCGGACAAAGTCAAGAGCTCCCCGGTATTCAGGTCAAACGTGTAGGAGACATTATAAGGCATGCCATGCGCGGCGCCGGCAGGGTATTCGTATCCGCTGCAAAGAATGCTGATGATTCCATTCTTGTTATAAGTTATTTCATAGGCCTGCTCGTTCCCGTAGTAGGAGAAAGGAAATTCCTTTGAATATTTATAGCTTATTTTCGCATAATCAATGTAATCTTTTTTGTCCTGTTTTAAGGAACTGGTGTTTTCCTTTACCCATTTGTTTTTCTCAGAGACGAGATACTTGTTGATTTTCTGAATGGAAGAAGCATCAGACTCTGCCTTTAATACCGGATATTTATAAGAGAGCGTCTTATAGCGACAGGTTTTGGTAATTTTCTTTTTCCCTTTTTTTACCGTTACTTTTGTCTTATAGGTTTTTTTGTAAGTTTTTGTGGAGAAAGTCACTTTCTCGATTCCGGTTTCTTCCCCGGTAGTAATGGCAGAACCGCTTACGGTTTCTGCAGCAGTGGAAGTAGTAGCAGGGGTGGCAGGTGCAGCCATTACCGGTACGTCAAACGTGCAGGCACAGATGGTGCACACCGCGGCCAGTGCAGCAATCACATTTCGTTTCATCATGAGAATACCCTCTTTCTTTATGTTCTTATTGTAAGACCTATCATGACATAATCAGAGGGGAAATGCAATTACAGAAATATGAAAAATTATTAAGGTTTTATTACCGTTTGGGTAGCAGTTCAGCCGTGACGAGCGCACAGCTGCCGGAAGCATGCCGAATATCAGGTACCTCGTCACGGCTGAACTGTTACCCGTTTGGCAATGAGGGGAGAAGTTCTAGGTTCAAATTAAATACGATTTGTGGTATAATCAAGAAAGTGACGTATTGGCTAAAAGAAAAGAGGAAATATCGTGAAACCAAAAGAGAAGTTAACAGGTGCGATCAGAGATTATCTGAACTGGCCTATTGTTTTAAGCATGCTTCTGGTTTGTATGGATATCAGTATGTTTTTGATTGATACAAAGGCAGGAATGGTCATGCTTGTTTATCTGGTAATTTATCTTGGGGTTGCCATGGTTCTTTACCGATATAAAAGAAGTACCATTATTGGAGAACTGGTGCGCTATGCAGCGGATTACAGCCAGGTGCAGCGCCAGCTTCTGAAAGAGATGAAAGTTCCCTATGGACTCATTGATATGGAATGTCGTCTGATGTGGGGAAATAATGAATTTCTCTCGATCATTAAAAATGAAAAAGCAGCTAAGAAAAATATTTACCGGGTGATACCAGATATCACGCCAGATATCCTGCCAAAAGATGAGCAGGATGTTGTGCGGGAAATCGTTCATGAAGAGAAGCAGTATCGTCTGGTTATGCGCCGGATTCTGTCAGAGGATTTTATCACCGGGGAAGTGGAGGATTCAGATAATCCAAGGGCAAATCAGTTGGTGGCAATCTATTTATTCGATGAAACGGAAGTTATAGAGGCAAAAAAACAGATTCAGAGCCAGCGTCAGGTAGTAGGACTCTTGTATATTGATAATTACGAAGAGGCATTAGAAAGCATCGACGAAGTGCGCCGGTCTCTTTTAATGGCGTTAATTGACCGGAAGATTAACAAATATATGCAGAATATTGATGCCATTATCAAGAAGCTGGAAAAAGATAAATATATTATTGTATTCCAGCAGAAATATCTGGAACAGCTCCAGACGGAGAAATTTAGTATTCTTCAGGAGATACGTGACATTAACATGGGAAATGAGATGTCAGTTACGATCAGTATCGGACTTGGAGTTGGTGCAGATAAATATCTGCAGAATTATGACCATGCCAGGGCTGCCATTGACCTTGCCCTTGGACGTGGCGGTGACCAGGTAGTAATCAAGCATATGGACCGGATCCAGTATTATGGTGGAAAGAGTGTCCAGATTCAGAAAAATACCCGTGTAAAAGCCCGTGTAAAAGCACATGCCTTAAAGGAACTGATTGAGGGCAAAGAAAAAGTGCTGATTATGGGACACAGTATCGGTGATGTGGACTCCTTTGGCGCTTCGGTAGGCATTCACCGGATTGCCAGGGCACTGGGGAAAAAGGCTTATATTGTAGTAGATAAAGTCACCAGTTCGGTAGAACCGATTCTCACCCGGTTTAAAGACAATCTGGAGAGTGAAGAGAATGTGATTATCAGCGGGGAACATGCCATTGAGATGGCAGACACACATACCCTGGTAGTTGTACTGGACGTGAACCGCCCAAGTTATACAGAGTGTCCGGAACTCCTTACCAGAACGGGAACAGTAGTTGTGCTGGACCATCACCGGCAGACGGAAGAGAAGATTCCGAATGCAGTGCTTTCTTATATTGAGTCGTATGCGTCTTCTACTTGTGAGATGGTAGCAGAGATTCTCCAATATATTAATGACGGACTGAAACTGCGCCCGTCAGAGGCAGATGCCTTATATGCCGGAATTATGATTGATACCAATAATTTTCTCACCAAGGCGGGGGTACGTACTTTTGAAGCGGCGGCATATTTAAGGAGAAATGGAGCCGATATTACGAAGATACGGAAAATGCTGCGGAGCGATCTTCATGAATCCCAGGTTCGCGCTGAGGCGGTGGGACGGGCAGAACTTTTTATGGAGCATTTTATGTTTGCGGAGTGCAAGGCACAGGGGACATTAAGTCCTACCGTAATTGGTGCCCAGGTGGCAAATGAATTACTGGATATTGCCAATATTAAAGCCTCCTTTGTATTTACCGATTATTCCGGAAAAATATACATTAGTGCCAGATCCATTGATGAGCTGAATGTACAGGTTCTCATGGAGAAGCTGGGCGGCGGCGGACATTTAAGTGTGGCCGGAGCACAGCTTAAGGATTGCAGTATCGAAGAGGCAAAACGGAAAGTAAAAGATCTTTTAGTACAGATGAAAGAGGAAGGAGAATTGTAGAATGGAAGTTATTTTATTAGAAGATGTAAAATCATTAGGAAAAAAAGGTGAGAGAGTAAAGGTAAATGATGGATATGGACACAATTTTATCTTAAAGAAAAAGCTTGGAATTGAGGCAACACCGGAGAATCTGAATAATCTCAAGCTTCAGAACCAGCATAATGAAAAAGTTGCCAAAGAACAGTTAGAAGAAGCAGAACGGTTTGCAGAAGAATTAAAGGATAAAGTGATTGAAGTTCATATGAAATCCGGTGAGGGCGGAAAAGCCTTTGGAAGTGTGTCTACGAAGGAAATTGCAGTAGCCGCAAAAGAGCAGCTTGGATATGAACTCGATAAGAAAAAAATCAAGCTGTCTGATCCGATCAAGGGACTTGGAACCTATCGTGTCCCAATCCGGCTTCATCCAAAGGTGACCGGGGAACTGACGGTAAAAGTAACGGAAAAATAAAGGAAAGATTTGACCGTTCAGAGGGTGCAATTCGCAAAATGCCAGATATACAAACCGGCTAAAGTTAAAGTGACTGGCTGGACATTTTGCTCATTACGCCGTTACCGGCTATGCCTGTATATGTGAAACTCGTACCTTTTCCGCAAGCGCAACGGTACAAGTTTCACATATACAGGCGCACCCTCTGAACAGTAACGGAAAAATAAAGGGAATACGAGGAATACGATTATGGAGGAAGCATTAATTAAGAAAACTCCGCCATACAGCGCCCGGGCGGAACAATCGGTGATTGGTTCTATGCTTATGGACAAGGATGCCATCCTCATTGCCACAGAGATCCTTACCGGGGAAGATTTTTATCAGAGACAGTATCAGATCTTATTTAATGCGATGGCGGAACTCAATAGTGCCGGTAAACCGGTGGATCTGGTAACACTTCAGGAAAAACTAAGAGAGATGGAAGTTCCTCCGGAATTAAACAGCATTGAGTTTATTAGTGGTCTGGTTAATTCGGTTCCAATCTCTGTAAATGTGCGTGACCATGCCCAGATCGTGAAGGACAAAGCAGTGATGCGGCGTCTGATCCGGATTACAGAGGAGATTCAGGGAGCCTGTTATCTCAACCGGGAGCCGTTGGAAGATATACTGGAAACGACGGAAAAACAGATATTTGATGTGGTACAGAACCGTAACACATCGGATTTTGTACCGGTTCAGGAAGTTGTCATCTCTGCCGTTGAGAGTATTGAGCGGGCAGCGAAAAGTAACGGAAGCATTACGGGAATTGCCACCGGTTTTTATGACCTGGATTACAAGATGGCGGGGCTTCAGCCTTCTAACCTGATTCTTGTAGCGGCAAGACCTTCCATGGGAAAAACAGCCTTTGTTCTAAATATTGCAGAATATGTGGCGGTCAAATCCGATATTTCTACCGCAATCTTTAGTCTGGAGATGTCTGCGGAGGATCTGATTAAGCGTATTCTTGCTATGAATTCCAAAGTGGATGCCCAGGTGCTTCGAAATGGTAATTTAAAGGACGATGACTGGAGCCGTTTGTTTGAGAGTGTAGATGCGGTAGGAAACTCAAAGCTGATCATTGATGATACACCAGGTATTTCGGTTACAGAATTGCGTTCAAAATGCCGGAAATATAAGATGGAGCATGACCTTGGTCTTGTTATTATTGACTACCTTCAGCTGATGAGCGGAAGCAAACGTTCCGAGTCCAGACAACAGGAGATTTCCGATATTTCCCGTTCCCTGAAAGCACTGGCAAGGGAATTGGATGTTCCGGTCATTGCCCTGTCCCAGCTTAGCCGAGCGGTAGAGCAGCGTCCGGATAAACGTCCGATGCTGTCCGACCTCCGTGAATCCGGTGCGATTGAGCAGGATGCCGACGTGGTTATGTTTATTTACCGTGATGATTACTATAACCATGAGTCAGAGCATGCCGGTGAAGCCGAGATCATTATCGGAAAACAGCGTAACGGTCCAACTGGAACGGTGCGTTTAAAGTGGCTGCCAGAATTTACAAAATTCGGAAACCTGGAAAGGCATTAAGGTTTCCGATTTCGGAATGACACAAATCAAAGCCGGGCGGTTCATAAGCTGGAAACTCACACACGTCATCCGTAGTACAGCACATGCCCTGTATTTTGAAATATCCTTTTGAATACGTCGGCACTTGGTTTTGCCTGTTTTTGGCAAAACCTTAGTACCGTTACGTGTTCAACTGAGCGAAAGCGTGTATTTCAAAATACAGGGCATGTGCTGTGCTACGGATGGCATGTGCGAAAATCCAGCCTGTGAACCGCCCGGCTCCGATTTCTGCCGAAATCTGCGGCGGGTTCTTGTTGAAATCACGTTCTATCTGCTTTAAGATTGATATGAAAGAGAAAAAGGGGAGGAACGATTATGAGCGAAACAAGATACACCATATCGGAAGCTGCCAAGCGGTTAAAGGTAGAATCCCACGTTCTGCGTTACTGGGAGGAAGAACTGGATCTGGATATCCCGCGGAATGATATGGGGCATCGGTTTTACCGGGCATCTGATATGAAACGGTTTGAAGATATCCAGTTTTTAAAGGAGAGAGGCTTCCAGCTGAAATCCTTAAAAACGGTTCTGCCAAATGCGGATCTGATCCGTAAAATGGATAAAAACAGTGTGGAGACATTGAAAAATGAAGTAAATCAGAAGGTTGCACAGGAAGAAGAGCTGGCAAGACAAGTGGCAGCAGCAGATACAGAAGATGAAGCCAAAAAGCCGGACGGTAACCGTTCCCTTCTGCCTAAAAATCAGGGCGAAGAAACAAAAGCAGTTGGGGAGGAGCATGATCCGGAATATCGTATGCGGCAGTTCCGATTGATGATGAACAGTCTGATTCAGGATGCCCTGGAGGCATCCCAGGAAACTTTTACAAGAGAAGTCAGTGACCAGATATCGGAACGCATGATAAAAGAGCTGGACTACCAGATGCGTATGCAGGAGGAACGGGAGGAAGAGCGCTTTAAGAAGCTTCAGGAATCTTTAAGCTCCAAGTCAAAGTTTAAAAAAGAAGCAGCTGCAGCAGGGGAAAAGAAAGAAAAGCCGAAGAGAAAGGGATTGTTTCATCGTGGATGAAACAATCCCTGCGGTTTGCATGTGCGGAATTGGAATGTATTTCACTTATTCACCAATTAATTCATTCAGGTGAGAGACAACAGTGTCTACATCCAGTCCGTGAACCATGCATGCCTCTTCCAGTGATTCGCCCTGTGAGGATGGACAGCCCACACAGTGCATGCCTTCTTCCATCAGAGCCGGGATGCATCTCTGGTCAATGTCGATTATATCAGCAATAATCATATCCTTACTAATCTTTGACATAAAAATAATCCTCCTTTATTCTATCAAGCATCATTATAGGACAAGGAATATGGACCGTCAAGGGGGCATCCCGGGCGGATTGTATCTTCTTTAAAACAATTTTGAAACAGAGGACAAAAGGCTTGTATATTTTATTATTCTGTATTAAAATAAAGCTATCAAAAATGAAAAAGGAGGATAATTATCATGGCATATAAGATTAATGACGGATGCATTAGCTGTGGTGCTTGTGCAGGAGAATGCCCAGCAGGTGCTATCTCTGAAGGAGCAGATCATTTTGAAATTGATGAAGCTACTTGCTTAGATTGCGGTACTTGCGCAGCTACATGCCCAACTGGTTCTATCGAACAGGCATAAGTGAAGCTCAGATAAAAAGCGTAACCCTTTGTTTTTAAGAAGAGGTTACGCTTTTTTTATGCTTCGATGCAGCCGGTCAGGACAGGAATGCCAGACGCTGTAATGCCTGATCCTTGCAGATGATTTCCTCATGCTCTTCCAGATAAGATACAAAACGATCGGTTTCTTCATCTGCGTCCGGCTGTGACGCAGCCATATGTTTTATCTGCCCATACTCTGACGCAATATTACACAGCTGGTTTAAAGCTTCGGCGTCCTGCTCCATTGGATAAAGTACGAGGATGTATGCACCTGTTTTTTGCTTGAATAATGTGTTACGCCCGTTATAGGTTCCTCCAGCCACATCAGCCAGATCGAACACATCGTCCAGACAGGCGAAGGAAAAACACCGGATCATACAATTAAGAGAAACATCCGGTTTGATGGAATGCGTGTCTGTCTTGCTCTCTTCCAGCTGTTTGATTACACTGGAAAGGGGGATGAAATCGTCATGGGTATCCCGATCATCCATGTAATCATCATATGCATTCTCATATTCTTCGTCGTCATCTTCCAGAGCAGCAACCTTTGTCACAAGAAGAATCAGGCATTCCTTTGAGGCTGGTATTGCCTCAATCATTAAAGGAATGTTTTCTGCTTCAAAGCCAACTTCATCGGCAGCCTGTTCGAGCATATCACGGAAAAGCTCTTTTGCCTTTTCAGAGCCATAAGCAAGTTCTTTTAATCCAAGTTCCCGGTCCTCCAGATCCTCTCGATACAATGTACAGCGAATTTGATTTTGATTAATCCGTTCAATCTTCATCAGCTCATCTCCTTATACGGAACCAATCCCCCATCTAATTGTGATTATATTCGAAAAATTACGGTTCGTCAATGTATTGTATATTTTGCCTAATAAATGAAATATCATTAGAAAAATGCGACAAAAAAGTCCAAATACGAAAACAGTATTTTTAGTGATTTGAGTGAATTGTTTTCCTGGAAGAAAGTGCTATAATAGATTTATAAATGAACAATATGCATTTGTTGTCACGGAAAGGAGGAACAGAAGCATAATCTGGCTGCAGAAGTATCTGCTTGTGAAATACCTGGGGCATGGTGGAAATGGTCAGGTCTACCTTGCTACTCATCTAAGTCTGCATAGCTGCTGCGCAATCAAGCGCGTGTCAAAAGAGCAGGATTCTTATTCGCAGACGGTAAAGGAAGCCCGTTTACTAAGGCTTCTGAATCATTCTGGAATTCCCCATCTATTCGATTTTGAGGAAGATGAACAATATGGTTATCTGATTGAAGAATATATTCCTGGGGATACCCTGAAGAATTATTGCAAAAATAACAAGATAGAACTGTACGAAATCACGGATATTATGGTGCAGATCTGTGGGATATTATCCTATCTGCATCAGCAGAAGCCGCCGGTGTTTTTTCTGGATCTAAAACCGGAAAATGTGATTTATAAAGATGGAAAAGTGACATTGATTGATTTTGGCAATGCACACTGCCAAGGGGAAGAGCAATCTGTTTCTTATGGAACGGTTGGTTATGCGGCACCGGAGCAATACGGTCTGCTCCCGGTGGATGAAAGAAGTGATATATATGGAGCAGGCGTCTTATTAAAATTTCTTTTAGAAGAACAGAAAAAAGAAACAGACAGATGGAAAAAGGATTTTCTGGCAGAGGAAAAAATACTTTTAAAGATTGCTGACCGCTGTATGCAGTTTCATCCAATGAAACGATACCGGAACATAAAAGAGGTAGAAAACCAGCTATGTAAAATGATGAAAAAGGGAGGAAAAAGAAAAGAACAAGGGGACACAGTTACGGCTGCCATTGCCCTGGCATCCTGCAATGAACGGATGGGGACAACTCATGCGGCCTTATGGCTTTGCGCCTGGCAGAATGAGAGAGGCACGAAAACGTATTATGTAGATTGTTCCCAGAACAAACATGCAGAAAAGTTTATTGCATCACAAGGCTGTATGAAAAGTGATGGCAGCTATGAATATAAGCATGTCCGGCTTCTGCCTTATTACTTATATGGGAAAGAGAGACGGAATGTTTCTTATATACTCGACTGTGGCTGCTATTGGAACATGGAAGAAAGAGAGTATGAGGAAAGTACGGTAAGATGCCTTGTTGCAGGAACGAATCCGTGGGAAAGGGAAAACTTAAGGCGCGTGTTACGTAAGGAGAACGCAGTAAGAGAGATGCCGGTTATTCTGTATGCTTTTTCAGGAGAGGACGCAGTGAGAAGGGCAGAACGGGAACTGGGGATAAACCAGGGCATCCGGATTCCTTATTGTCCGGGCATCGAAGAAATATGTGAGGGAGGTAAGAATGAGAACGCATGGATGGAAGAACTGCTGGAGTATGTCCATGCCAGGGATGGACCAGTTCCAAAGTATTGGTGTGGCAGGGACAGAAAGTAATCAGGGGGCGACCCGGATGTGTGTGCAGATGGGAGTCTGTTTCTCTAAGGCACTGCATCAGAAACCAGAATTACTGGAGATGAATAACAGCGGGGATTATAAAAGAATACAGGATGCAATTGATGGAATAAGTAAGAACCGGGCGTTTTTGTATCACAATATCCGGTTCTGCCGGTCGGTCCGGAAAGGGGAGTATGGCAAAGTGCGTGGAAGGGATCGGTCTCCATGTATTATGGATTTTGGCAGAATCTGTGAAGACCTGGAAGACGAGTGGCTTTACTGTGACAAAAAGATTGTACTCGCTTCAGGAATGGAATGGAACATTTGGAGACTGGAAGAGTTTATTGAAAAATATCAGGATATTCCGGATTTTAAACAGTGGCTTTTTTTGTTTCCATCCCTTGTGGCAGAAGAGAGGAGAGTGCTGCACAAACAGTTTGGTATCCGGGCAGAAACACTTCCATATTTTTCCGATCCATTTGAACCGGAGAGAGAAATGGTGGAATTTATCCAGAAACATTTGAAAGGGGGATGATAGAAGGTGCTACGTTACCGCAAAAAATATTTGATACAGGCAGCTCTTGCGGGTGCCGTAATCATTGCAGTGCCAGCGGTCATTTTTATTGCAGTACTTTTTTGGAAAAACCAGGAATTGCAGAGAAAGGAGGATTCGCAGGTTGTTGGTTACCAGTTAAAGAAGGATATGAGTTCCGGGGAACTTGTGGAAGAGAATTGTCTGGAAGAAATCCGGGTCATTTATGCGAAGAATCATGCAGACGGTGAACCTCAAGGTGAGACCGGGCAGGAGAAAATGTCCGTTTCTATCGGCGATCTGTGTGGGAAACGGCTGCGGATTGCATTAAAAAAGGGAACCATTCTTACCGAGAGTGTTTTATATGAAGGAGAAGAGTGGTCGGATGATTTCCGGGTAATTCCTTTTTCTTATATCGTATCGGATTATATTGAAAAAAACCAATATGTGGATGTAAGAATCCGTTATGAGAATGGGCTGGATTTTATTATCCTGTCGAAAAAGAAAATTCTGGATGTTGCTTATCAAAAGGAAGAGAATACAGGCGGAAAGGATCTTTTCATGAGGTTAAGCGAGGAAGAACAGCTCCGCATGTCCTGTGCGGCGGTGGATGCTTACCAGAAAAAGAATTGTACGATCTATGCAGTTCGCTATGTGGATGAAGCACAGAATGAGGCAGTTGTCAATTATCCATTGTCTGAGGAGATTCTGCAGTTAATGAAGGAAGATCCTAATATTATTCAGATTGCCCAGAACCATTTAAGCCAGCAGTACCGGAAGGTAATTGATGCATTAGAAGACAGGGTAAATGATGACACGCTTTCTTCCAGCCAGATAACAGAAGAAGAAAACTTGCTGACGGGAGAAACAGCCGAAGATGAAGTAATCTATTTTGACAATTAGGGAAATTAGGGGAATCAGGCAAACACTGGATATAAATTTGTCTCACAACAAAACCTTCTGCCGTTTGTCTGTCATGCACCTTCAGGTCTTAAGGAGAAGAGAAACATATGAAGAATAGTGATTGGGTAAAACAAGAAATGTCGCAGGCATGGAGCCAGGGCATTGAAACCGAAGTGGAGGGGGTGAAGTGCAGAAAATATACAAAACATCTAAACCGGGTTCTAAAAGAAGATGGAACATACATGAAAGAATATGTAGCAGATCAGGACGGTAAAATTGTCCGGATTGCGTTCCGTCATATTGACCTGGAAGAATAAAGTATCGTTTCGCAAAAAAACAGATGAATACCCTCATAGATAGATAGCCCTCGGGCTATCTATTGTTTTAAGGGTTAAAACCTCCCACATGGTAACAGTTCAGCCGTGACGAGCTTCCGGCGGCTGTGGGTTCGTCACGGCTGAACTGTTACCCCACATGGATTTTTCCGCAGCCCCTGCTTGTCACGATCTGGGAAAACGTGTTATAATCAACCTAAAGAAGGGTTTTACTGATGGAAGGATGAGAACATGAAAGGTACTTCTAAGAAAAAATGGCAGTTGTTTGCTGCGGCATTTGCTCTGGTCATCTTAATTGGTGTGATTGCTGTGATGCTCATTAAATTTTATCCGAATAATACGGTTGAACCATTAGACCAGTACTATGATGTGTCCGATTCGGAACTGCTGCTTATTATGCAGAACCAGGTTGCCGAACAGAGGGGAATCTATCTGGACGGAGAGCCCTATGTGGATCTGGATACTGTCAAGGAATATTTCAACAAGCGCTTTTACTTTGATAAAAATGAAAATTTGTTAATCTATTCGACGCCTACCACAGTGATGAAAGCGCAGGTTGGGGATAAGGCATATTATGAGAATAAAAGCAAAGTGGAAACCGGATACCAGATTGTAAAAGTACAGGGTGAAAAAGTATATGTGGCTATGGACTATGTAAAGCAGTTCTCGAATGTGGAATATGCTTATTATGAGAATCCGAACCGTCTGGTAATTGAATACCAGTGGGGGGAGAGCTTTCTGTATGCTACAGTGAAGAAAAAAGCAGCTGTCCGGACGAAGGATACGGTGAAAGCTCCGATACTGAAAGAGTTAAAGCCAGATGACAAGGTGATGATCATTACCGGAAATGAAACGGTTGAAAAAGGATTTTCCAAAGTGCTCACCAAAGATGGTGTGGTAGGTTATATGAAAACCCGGAAGTTAAATGAGGGAGCCTATGAGAAGCTGGAGAGCGATTTCAAGGAAGAAGCTTATTCACATATCACAAAGGACTATACAATCTGTATGGTATGGCATCAGGTGACCAATATGGCAGCGAATGAAGGTCTTTTGAATCTTTTGTCCAAGACGAAAGGAGTGACGACTGTTTCTCCTACCTGGTATGAAGTTACGTCGGAGAAAGGAAGCATCTCATCCCTTGCCAGCGAGACATATGTAAAGAGGGCGCATGACCAGGGAGTGGAAGTATGGGCACTGTGTTCAGACTTTAACAAGGATGTAGAGATTGAAAAGGTACTGGGTACTACGTCATCCAGGGAAAAATTAGAGAATAATCTGGTGGCTCAGGCAATCCAGTATGATCTGGATGGACTGAATATTGACTTTGAGACGATTCCGGCAGAGGCAGGAGAAGATTATATCCAGTTTATCCGGGAACTTTCTGTAAAATGCCGGAATAATGGAATTGTACTTTCAGTGGACAGCTATGTTCCTACCGCATATTCCGAGTATTATGACCGGGAAGAGCAGGCAGCCGTTGCAGATTATGTGGTGATTATGGGATACGATGAGCATTATGCCGGCTCAAAAGAAGCGGGTTCGGTCTCTTCTTTGTCTTTTGTGGAAGATGCGGTGAAGAATACACTGGCTCAGGTGCCTGCCGATCAGATTATTATGGGAATTCCATTCTACACAAGGTTATGGACTGAGAAAAAGGACGGTTCCCTGTCTTCGAGTGCATGCAGCATGAGTCAGGGAGAAGCCTATCTTTCTGCCAATGGAGTGAGTCCGAAATGGGATGATGCAACCGGGCAGTATTATGGAGAATATAAGACGGATAACGGGTTAAACCGCATCTGGCTGGAAGAAGAAAAATCCATTAAAAAGAAACTGGATGTGATCTCTAAGTCAAAGCTGGGGGGAATCTCCTGCTGGAAACTGGGGCTTGAGAAAGAAAGCGTCTGGGATGTTATTTTGAAGGCGGTTAATTAAATAGGAATGAAATAACCGGTGTCTGACATAGACTGACAACAGGAGATCTTCTGGGGGAGTTTATGAACCGGAAATATATTTGCATTTGCTGTATCCTGATCTGTGTGGCTGGCGCACTCTTTTCTTTGAAAATAGTGTTGGAAACTTCTTCTTCCCACATGAAATCCGGAGATTCCGGATATACGGTTGTAGTTGATGGGGGACATGGAGGTATGGATCCCGGAAAAGTCGGCGTGGGGCAGGTCATGGAAAAAGATGTGAATCTGGCTATCGCAAATCTGGTAAAAGGATATCTGGAGGAGAACCGCATTCATGTTGTTATGACAAGAACAACCGATACAATGCTTGGGGACACTTCTGCTTCCAATCGAAAACAGGAGGATCTCCGTGCCAGAATTCAGGTGATTGAAGAGACTGCACCGGATCTTGTGGTGAGTATTCATCAGAACAGTTTTGAGCAGGCTTCGTCAAAGGGAGCCCAGGTTTTTTATTATGATGGTTCCCAAAAGGGAAAAGAACTGGCAGAACAATTGCAGGCAGAACTGATTTCTTCTTTGGACAGTTCCAATCACCGGAAGGCAAAAGCAAATCAAAGCTATTATCTATTAAAAAAATCAGCATATACGACTGTAATTGTGGAGTGCGGATTCCTTTCCAATTCCGAAGAGGCACAGAAGCTGAGTTCAAGAGAGTATCAGGATCAGGTTGCCAAGGCAATTGCAGTTGGAATTATAAAGTACCTAGGTGGTGGAGAAAGTTGAACACAAAACTGGTAAAGATCGAGGAAAATCCACAGTTTTTTTCAGAAGCAGGAGAAATACTAAGAGCAGGAGGTCTGGTGGCATTTCCAACCGAAACCGTATATGGACTTGGCGGGAATGCGCTGGATTCTCTGGCTGCTAAGAAGATCTATGCGGCAAAGGGAAGGCCATCGGATAATCCGTTAATCGTGCATGTAGCGGAGATGGAAAGTCTGTACGAACTTGCATCGGAAGTGCCTCAGACTGCACTAAGGCTTGCCCGGCGGTTCTGGCCGGGACCGCTTACGATGATTTTGCCAAAGAAGGCATCTGTCCCGGATGGAACGACAGGCGGTCTGAAAACAGTTGCAGTCCGTATGCCGAATCATCCGGTAGCACTTCAGCTCATCCGCACATCCGGAGTGTACATTGCAGCACCAAGCGCCAACACTTCCGGAAGACCAAGTCCAACCTGTGCAGAGCATGTAATGGAAGATCTGAATGGGAAAATTGAGATGATTCTGGATGGAGGAGCTGTGGAAATTGGAATTGAATCTACCATCGTGGATCTGACGGGAGAGATTCCTGTGATTCTAAGACCGGGATATATTACAAAGCAAATGCTGGAAGAAGTAGTTGGCGAGGTTGCGGTTGACCCGGCGGTATTGACCAGACATCCGGATCCCGGACTCCGTCCGAAAGCTCCTGGAATGAAGTATAAGCACTATGCACCAAAAGCGGAGCTTATCATTCTGGAAGGAGAACCACAGGCGGTAATCCAAAGGATTAACCAGGAGACTAAGAAGGCGCAGGAAAAAGGGAAAAAAGTAGGTGTCATTGCGACAACTAAGACAAAGGACTCTTATGATGCAGACGTGATCCGGGTGATCGGCTCCCGGGATGAGGAAGAAACGATTGCCCGGGGCTTATATGGGAGCCTGAGAGAATTCGACAAGGATCAGGTTGATCTGATATTTAGTGAGAGCTTTTCCGATGGAATATGGGGACAGGCTGTTATGAACCGGCTTTTGAAGGCAGCAGGATATCAGGTAATTACGGTATCATAGGGTCAAAATACCCTGAGACCTTGGCATCACAGTATAAGGAGATGATAGTATGCCAAAATATCATCATATAGTATTTGTCAGCACCGGCAATACCTGTCGGAGCCAGATGGCGGAGGCAATCTTTAATGGAATGGTCGATGATTCTACGTTAAGCGGGGAATCCAGAGGTCTTGTTGTGTTATTTCCGGAGCCTTGTAATCCGAAAGCGGAAGTCGTGCTGACGAATCACAGCTTGTCAATTGAAGGGCGTACTTCAAAGCCGTTATCGGAGGAAGATATTACAGATGACACCCTTATTCTTACGATGACTCTGGCACAGAAGATTAAGGCGGTTCAGGAATACGGGCATCTTGAGCAGATCTATTCTCTGAAAGAATATATCGGGGAAGAAGGAGATGTGATAGATCCTTACGGTGAGAATCTGTTAACTTATGAAGATTGTTATGTGGAACTATCCCGTCTGATAAAAAAAGCGGTGATAAAAATAAACGAGGAGGAATGAAAAGCATGATAGCATTAGGTTGTGACCATGGCGGTTATTCATTGAAGGTGGAAGTGATCAAATACTTAGAGGAGCACCAGCTTGCATATAAAGATTTTGGATGTTATGATACCAGTTCGGTAGATTATCCGGAATATGCAAAAAAAGTTGCCCACAGTGTGGCAGATGGAGAATGTGAGAAAGGAATTCTGATATGCGGAACGGGAATCGGAATCTCGATTGCGGCGAATAAAGTAAAAGGAATCCGCGCTGCCCTGTGTCACGATTGTTTCAGCGCAAAAGCAACAAGAGAACACAATGATGCGAATATCCTGGCCATGGGCGCAAGGGTAATTGGTCCGGGGCTTGCCCTTGAGATTGTGGATATATTTTTGAATACCCCATTCTCCAATGACCAGCGCCATGTACGGCGGATTGCACAGATTGAAGATGAAGAGTAACGGTTTCGCCCCGTTTCTTTGTGTCTAAACGGTTTGATACTGGTCTAAAAGATTTTGGTATTCCTGGAATTTTCCGGAATAGATATCATTTAAAAGCTGCTGGATTGTTTCAAGGATTACCGGAATCTGCTCCGAAGGGAGATACTGCTTCTTTATGGCATCGGCCAGTTCGTCCAGATCCACCAGCCGGTAGGAATGATCCGGATAGACCAGAATATCAGCTAGAAGGTCGATAAACGTGTAACGGTTCTGCGCTTCCTCATATTCGGTGTGGATAATATCACAATACCAATATAACAGGGAATGATCCGGCTTTAAAAATTTGCTTACCTTAATGTGTTTGTCAATCAAGTATGCAGATACACCGTGGGAAAAATCAGAACGGGGATGCAGAACTTCCCAGCTTGTTACAATCAGATTAGAATCTGCATGTAAAATGTGGTCTTGATTCAATTCGATCAGTTCATCTGGAATATAGCGTTTTCGGTATAACTGGATGTCTTGTCTCATAATTTACTCCCTGCCTTCAAGTGTAATATAAAATGATGCTAGGGTAAAAAGGTCATACGTTTCATGCTTGCATGAAAAAGTATGACATCGTGACCCGTAAAACATGAGAAAGCAGCCCGAACAGGGCGGATTTCGAATGTTTTAGAATTGCGGGAGCACGAAGTGCGTAGCAATTCGCAGGCATCATGGGGTCAAAAGACCTTTTGACCCCAACATCATAAAATACGTGTATTAAACAAAAGTATAACACAGATTCTGGAAAAAGAGTAGAAAAAAGTGGACTTTTTTAGAAGAAATGGGTATAATAACAATATTGAGTGATTTGACTGCGGTTCAAAACAGGGATGAGTGGGGGAAAGCACATGAAGTCATCAGATAACAGCCAGGTGGGACAGGCATTTGCCATGATATTCCAAGTCGGTATTTCTATGATGACTCCTATTTTTTTATGTGCGGCTGCAGGCTGCTTTCTGGATAAAACATTCCATATGCAGATCTGGTTTCTGATACTGGTCTTTTTAGGAATAGCAGCGGGATTCCGCAACACTTATTACCTGTTGAAAGGATTTTTTGTGAAAGATCCAAAAAATGAGGCGGCACATGAACAGGCGGATCACCAAGACGGGACACATCACAGACTGGAGGAGGAAGATTCATGGGAGAAGCCAAAGAAACGCTCATAGGTCTGGAGATTGGAATCGGAATCATTACGTTCCTTGCTGCGGTGCTATTCGGTTTGCTGCATCTGGGGTTCCCATACCTGGCCGGTGTACTGGTTGGGGGAGTTGTGGCAGCAGGTCTGGCATACCATATGTACACGACCTTGGACGAGGCACTTGATCTGGGAGAGGATTCCGTGAATTATGTGCGGAAGAAAAGCATTCTGCGTATTCTTATTATGGGACTTGCCGTGCTGGCAGCCATCCGTTTTCCTCAATATCTGAACCTGTTAGGGGTTGGGATGGGGATATTGAGTTTGAAGATGTCTGCACTATTACAGCCGGTTATCCAAACATATATCGTTTCAAAAATCTATCGTAAAGGAGAGTGAACGAGTGTTAACGGGAGCAGCTTTTTTATCACAGGGAGCTGCCGTCAGTGGTCTTATGAGAGCCGATGAAGATCTGAACCTGGGAGTAAATGGATTTTTGAAATATGAGATCCAGGGACAGACCGTTTACCTGACCACAACCCACATATCCATATTGATTATTATGGCAATGATCCTGGTATTTGCAATTATTGCAAACCGTGCCATAAAGAAAGCAGACCCCACGAAAGAGCCGGGGACCTTTATGAATATTGTGGAATTGCTGGTAGAGAGCATCGATAAACTGACTGTTTCGAACATGGGAGCAAAATACGGACCGCGCTTTTCCAATTATATCGGAGCGTTGTTCATGTTTATCTTCTGTTCAAACATTTCAGGAATTTTGGGGCTTCGGCCACCAACGGCGGACTATAGTGTAACGCTTGCATTAGCTTTGATGACATTTGTGATTATTCACTTTAATGGCTTCAAGCACCAGAAATTAAAGCATGTTACGGACTTATTTCATCCGCTTCTGCTTACCCCGATTAATATTATCGGTGAGTTTGCCGTACCTGTATCAATGTCACTTCGTTTATTCGGAAACATTATGTCCGGAACGGTTATGATGACATTAGTATACGGTTTGATTCCGAGAGTGCTTACCCTTGTATGGCCATCGGTATTACACGCATACTTTGATTTATTTTCAGGTGCAATTCAGAGTTATGTATTCTGTATGCTTACGATGGTATTTACAAAAAATGCCATTGCTGAGGAAGATTAGTTTATTTTATTGAAGGAGGATTTATCTATGGGAAACATTACAGATCAGGGATTAATTTTAGCATGCTCCGCAATTGGAGCCGGACTTGCCATGATAGCAGGTATTGGACCTGGTGTTGGACAGGGTATCGCAGCCGGACAGGGTGCTGCTGCAGTTGGACGTAATCCGGGAGCAAAAGGTGATATTATGTCAACGATGTTACTTGGACAGGCGGTTGCCGAGACAACAGGTCTTTATGGTCTAGTTATTGCACTGCTTCTGTTATTCGCCAATCCACTGCTTGGCAAACTGTGATGACTCCTTTTTTCACAGCCGGAAAGTAAAAAATACCATGTAGTATCTGTGGAAAGGAGGCAAAGGCGTGAGTGGTCTGGTATTTTTGACAGAAGATGCAGGGATGACCGGCCGTATTCTTGGACTGGATATCCAGTTACTGGTAGATGCGGCAATTCTTGCAGTTGCATTCTTCACGTTATTTCTGCTTTTGTCTTATCTGCTTTTTAATCCTGCCAGGGATTTCTTAAGAAAGCGTCAGGAATATATTAAAAAGCAGCTGGATGATGCTGCTTTGGACAAAGAAAGCGCAGCAAACTATAAAGCGGAATACGAAGAAAAAATAAGCCAAATAGATAAAGAGGCAGAACAGATTCTAAGTGAAGCCAGAAAGAAGGCCCGGAAGAGAGAAAATCAGATGATTGAGGAGGCAAAACAGGAGGCCTCTAAGATTATCGAACGCACAAACCGTGAAATCAATCTGGAGAAATCCAAAGTGAAAGATGATATGAAGCGGGAAATGATCTCAATGGCATCTGCAATGGCCGGCAAATTTGTTGCCAGCGAAATGGATGAAAAGAAACAGGAAGAACTGTTTGATGATGCGTTGAAAGAAATGGGTGATGATACATGGCAAAGTTAGTTTCAAAAATCTATGGCGAAGCATTATTTGAGCGTGTCGTGGAAGATGGAATCGTAGACGCCATGTATGAAGAAGTGTCTCTGGTCAGACAGGCATTGCTTGAAAATGAAGCGTTTTTAAAACTTTTGAACCATCCAAAGATTGATAACAATGAAAAAGTAAAGATCATTGAAAATACATTTAAAGGAAGGGTATCGGATGATCTGTGCGGGCTTCTTGTAATTATGGTGCAGAAGGGCCGTTATAATGATTTTATTCCAACCTTTGATTATTTTATGGATCTGGTAAAAGAGTATCAGAAAATTGGCGTGGTATTTGTCACCTCCGCAGTGGAATTGAAGCAGGAACAGAAGGAACGTCTAGAAAAACGCCTTCTTGAGACAACGCAGTACCGCTCGTTTGAGATGCATTACCACGTAGATGAGAGCCTGATTGGCGGAATGAAGATCCGCATTGGCGACCGGGTAGTAGACAGCTCCATACAGACGAAACTGGAGCATATGTCCCGCAGCCTGTTAAATGTTCAGGTTTAATTTTGCATGTGAAAGATTATAGATAGAAAGAGGGTGCATGGATACCATGAATTTAAGACCGGAAGAGATTAGTTCCGTTATTAAAGAACAAATTAAGAATTACAGCACCAAACTGGAAGTATCGGATACCGGCACGGTTATTCAGGTCGCAGATGGAATCGCACGTATTCATGGTTTGGAAAATGCAATGTCCGGAGAACTTCTGGAATTCCCAAATCAGGTGTATGGAATGGCACTGAATCTTGAGGAAGATAATGTTGGTGCAGTATTGCTTGGAGATGCCAGCAGCATCAACGAAGGAGATGAAGTAAAGACGACCGGAAGGGTAGTGGAAGTTCCGGTTGGAGATGCCATGCTTGGGCGTGTAGTAAATGCGCTTGGACAGCCGATTGACGGAAAAGGACCGATTGAAAGTAAAAAGTACCGTCCGATTGAGCGTGTTGCATCCGGGGTAATCTCCAGAAAATCGGTTGATACACCATTACAGACCGGAATTAAGGCAATTGACTCCATGGTTCCGATTGGAAGAGGACAGCGGGAACTGATTATCGGTGACCGCCAGACTGGAAAGACGGCAATTGCCATTGACACTATTATTAACCAAAAAGGCCAGAATGTAAAATGTATCTATGTTGCCATTGGACAGAAGGCGTCTACCGTTGCGAATATTGTAAAGACATTGGAAGAATTCGGCGCTATGGATTATACCACGGTGGTAGCTGCTACGGCCAGTGAACTGGCACCGTTACAGTATATTGCCCCGTATTCCGGGTGTGCCATTGGAGAAGAGTGGATGGAAGCAGGACAGGATGTTCTGGTTGTGTATGATGACTTGAGCAAACATGCAACCGCTTACCGTACCCTTTCCCTTCTGCTTCGCAGACCACCGGGGCGTGAAGCATATCCTGGTGATGTATTTTATCTGCATTCCAGATTACTGGAGCGGGCAGCCCGCTTGTCGGATGAATTAGGCGGCGGTTCCTTAACAGCTCTCCCAATTATTGAAACCCAGGCAGGAGATGTATCCGCCTATATCCCGACCAACGTCATTTCCATTACCGATGGCCAGATTTATCTGGAAACAGAGATGTTTAATGCGGGATTCCGCCCTGCAGTAAATCCGGGTATATCCGTATCCCGTGTTGGTGGTGCGGCTCAGATTAAAGCGATGAAGAAAATTGCCGGACCAATCCGTATTGAGCTTGCCCAGTACCGGGAACTGGCATCCTTTGCCCAGTTTGGTTCCGATCTGGATGCAGATACAAAGGAGAAACTCGAACAAGGTGAGCGTATCCGTGAAATATTAAAACAGCCTCAGTACCAGCCGATGCCGGTTGAATACCAGGTTATTATTATTTATGCAGCAACTAAAAAATATCTGCTGGATATTCCGGTAGACCAGATTCTTGCGTTTGAGAAAACGCTGTTTGAGTTCCTGGATTCCAAATATCCGGAAGTGGTGGAAGCAATCCGCACAGAGAAGGTAATCAGCGAAGAAACAGAAGAAAAACTGGTTGAAGGCATAAAAGCATTAAAAAATGAGTTTCTTCATGAATAGAGAGGTGTGATGTTATGGCTTCCATGAGAGATATTAAACGTCGAAAGGAAAGTATATCCAGCACCGGACAGATTACAAAAGCCATGAAACTGGTTTCTACAGTAAAATTGCAGCGGGCCAGAGGAAGGGCAGAAGAAACAAAACCGTATTTTGATTATATGTACCGGGCAGTGACTTCCATGCTGGCAAAATCAGAAAAGATCACCCATCCATATCTGACACCTGGGGATTCCGGAAAAATCGGGATTATCCTTATCAGCTCCAACCGGGGGCTGGCAGGCGGTTATAATTCCAATATCGTAAAACTGGTGACACAAAGCGGAATTCCAAAGGAAGATATTGTGATCTATGCAGTAGGAAGAAAAGGAAAGGACAGTCTGGTAAGACAGGGCTATGAAGTAGCAGAAGACTATTCAGAAGTGATGAATGAGCCTATGTACCAGGATGCTGTTACTATTGGAAAGCGGGTACTCGATGACTATGCCCGTGGTGGGATCCGTGAGATCTATCTTGGCTACACGGTATTTAAAAATACGGTTACCCATATTCCGACACTGACAAAGCTGCTTCCGGTAGCCAGGGAGGATTTTCAGGTGGAAGAGGAAGCTTCGGATTCCCTTACACTTATGAATTATGAACCGGAGGCGGAAGAAGCATTAGATGTTATTATACCAAAATACATTAACAGTCTCATTTATGGCGCTTTAGTAGAGGCGCTGGCCAGTGAAAACGGAGCCAGAATGCAGGCGATGGATTCTGCTACCAGCAATGCGGAAGATATGATATCTGATCTGGAGTTAAAGTTCAACCGCGCAAGACAAGGTAGCATCACACAGGAGTTAACCGAGATTGTAGCCGGTGCTTCTGCAATCGAATAAATAAATTCAGGTAAAAAGGAGTGAGAAAGAACGTATGGCAGATAAGAATGTTGGTAAAATCACTCAGATCATCGGTGCGATACTGGATATTAAGTTCCAAGACGGATGTCTGCCGGAAATCTATGATGCGGTGAAAGTTCCAACGAAAGACGGAACCGAGCTGACCGTAGAGGTGGCACAGCATCTTGGCGATGACACGGTGCGCTGTATTGCCATGGGACCAACCGATGGGCTGATCCGTGGAATGGATGCAGTTGCAACCGGTGGTCCAATCAGCGTTCCGGTTGGTGAAGAGACGCTGGGACGGATGTTTAACGTGCTGGGTGAACCAATCGATAATAAACCGGCGTTAGATCATGTCGAGCATAATCCAATTCACCGGAAAGCCCCTTCTTTTGAGGAACAGTCTACCTCATCAGAGATTCTGGAGACAGGAATAAAAGTAGTTGATTTGCTGTGCCCATATCTGAAAGGTGGAAAGATTGGTCTGTTCGGAGGTGCCGGTGTAGGTAAAACTGTGCTGATTCAGGAGTTAATTACGAATATCGCCACAGAGCATGGCGGGTATTCGGTATTTACCGGTGTTGGAGAACGTACCCGTGAGGGAAATGATCTGTACTACGAGATGATTGAATCCGGAGTTATTAATAAGACGACCATGGTGTTTGGACAGATGAATGAGCCGCCTGGAGCAAGAATGCGGGTTGGACTGACCGGACTTACCATGGCAGAGAATTTCCGTGATAAAGCCGGAAAAGATGTCTTGTTATTTATTGATAATATTTTCCGTTTTACCCAGGCAGGTTCCGAGGTATCTGCACTGCTTGGACGTATTCCAAGTGCGGTTGGTTATCAGCCAACCCTGCAGACGGAGATGGGTGCTCTTCAAGAGCGTATTACTTCCACAAAGAACGGTTCCATTACATCCGTACAGGCAGTCTATGTGCCTGCTGATGACCTGACCGATCCGGCTCCTGCCACAACCTTTGCTCATCTGGATGCAAAGACCGTATTATCCAGGGCAATCTCAGAGCAGGGTATCTATCCGGCGGTAGATCCTTTGGAGTCCTCTTCGAGAATCCTTGATCCGCGGATTGTGGGTGAAGAACACTACAAAGTGGCGCGTGGTGTACAGGAGATTCTTCAGCGTTATAAAGAACTTCAGGATATCATTGCGATTCTTGGTATGGATGAGTTATCGGAAGATGAAAAGATGTTAGTAAGCCGTGCAAGAAAGGTTCAGAGATTTTTATCACAGCCTTTCTTTGTGGCAGAGCAGTTTACCGGATTCAAAGGAAAATATGTGCCGCTTCAGGAGACTATTCAGGGATTTAAAGAGATTCTGGAAGGCAAACATGATGATATTCCGGAAGGTCATTTCTTAAATGCAGGCAATATTGATGATGTGCTTGCAAGAGTGTAATAGCAGGGAGGTGTCCTTTTGGCAGATTCAAACGTATTTCATTTGCAGGTAATCTCGCCGGATCGTATTTTTTATGAGGGTGACGTAACATTTCTCGAACTCAATACGACAGAAGGTGAGATTGGAATTCTTGCAGGACATATTCCCCTGACTTCAATTGTTGCACCGGGAATTCTGCGGATTACAAGCCAGGATGAAGTAAAAGAAGCAGCCCTGCATGAAGGCTTTATTGAGATTCTACCAGATAAAGTCCTGATTCTTGCCGAGTCTTGTGAATGGCCGGAAGAGATCGATCTGAACCGTGCAAAAGAGGCGCAGATTCGGGCAGAGCGGCGCTTAAAGAGCAATGACAGCAACTTAAATATGGCGAGGGCGGAACTGGCACTCCATAAAGCATTGCTGCGGATTGAGATTGGCGAACATGCAGATAAATAAAAAGAACTAAAAAGTGTGAGCAGACCGGGTGGTTACCGCCCATCCCTGCTCACATTTTTTTCACTTGCCCAAACCTTGAAACACAGAGGAAAAGTAGCTATAATGAATATATCAGAGCAGGCTTTATAGATGCGAAAGGAAATCAGACGGGAGTATAGATCGATATGAGACATTTTTATAGAGGTTTGGCTGTTGTGATTGCATTTGTTGTATCATTTGCAATCTTTAGCGGGAATATCAGAGAAGTAACCGCTAAGGAAGATAAAACGGTTGTCATGCAGGAGAGCCAGTTTCCGATCCTGACTGTTGAGACAATGGAGCACCCGATGAATCAATTACATGGGTTCCGTACGAATCTGGATGCGAATCTGGTTCGGGAATCTATGACTCCGGTGGATCAGACAAAGAAAATGCGGGTTTATCTTGATGAGGCCGGACTCACTATCCGGAAAATAAACTATGAACTTCGGACGCTAAAGGATAATTCTAAGGTGGAAGAAGGTACTGTGGAAACGATTACACAGGATAAAGAGAACAAAAAGTATGCAGATATTACACTGGAATCCAACCTGGACCAGGGCAGTGAGTATGCGTTTAAGATGACAGCGGTAACGAGCTCCGGAAAAAAAATCCGGTACTACACCCGGATAAAATATTATGGAACTGAGTGTTATCTGGCCGAAAAACTTGATTTTATCACAAGCTTTCATCAGGACTCTATGGATAAAGACCGGTTGAAGAATCTGTCTAATTATCTGGAGCCGGATGCCAATGCGGATAATTCCAGTCTGGCATATGTGGATATTCATTCCAGCCTTGACAACATCGGGTGGGGAAATCTGTCGCCGGTCCGGATTACCGAACCGGTGCCGACCGTAAAAGAGTTTAACATCGAGACAGCTTCCGTGGAACTGGATTATTTTGTGAAAGCGGATGCCGGTTCTTCCAAAGAGGAATACTACCGGGTAAAAGAATTCTACCGTGTCCGTTATACAAGCAACCGGATTTATCTCTTAAACTACAGCCGGACAATGGAGGCACTGTTTGACATTGACCTTGCCAGTACAAAAAAGAGCGAGTTAAAGCTTGGAATCTCAAACCAGAAAGAAATGGGTATTTTTTCTAACGAGAATAATACCCGGATTGCTTTTGTGCGCCAGGGGAGTCTTTGGAGCTATAACATGGCTGAGAACCAGGCAGTGAAAGTCTTTTCCTTTCTTCAGGATAATGACAAGGATTATGTGCGGAATGCATATGACCAGTACGATATACAGATACTGAATCTGGACGAGGGCGGTGATATCGATTTCATGGTTTATGGATATATGAACCGTGGAGATTATGAAGGCCGTGTGGGAATCGTGCTGTACCACTATTATGCAGGGGAAGAACGCATTGAAGAGGAAGCCTATCTGCCTATGGAGACGACGTTCCAGATTCTAAAGGAAGATGTGGATCAGTTAGGGTATGTCAGTTCCAGGAATGTGTTCTACTTTGTATTTCAGGATACGGTCTACTCCTATAATCTGGTTTCCAAGAAATTAGATACGCTGGCAAAGGACATTTCCTCAAAGAATTTCCAGATGTCCAAGGAAGGAAAGTTCCTTTCATGGCAGAATGAATCGGATCCTGCCAAATCGACGGAGATTACCATTCTTGATATGGATACGGAAGAAATCAGGACAGTAAAAGCGGATGCAGGTGAAACGATCCGGATTCTTGGCACGATTGATAACAATCTGCTGTATGGTCTGGGCAGCATCGGTGATATTACGAAAACTCAGGGAGGTTCCCAGATTGTTCCTTTGTCCCGGCTGTTTATTGTGAACAGCAGCGGGGAAGTACTCAAAGAGTATAAACGGAAAAACTGTTATGTAACTCAGGCAAAGATAGAGGATAACGTCATTCATCTGACAAGGGTGAAAAAAAGCGGGAATGGTTATAAAGAGATAAAGGATGACAGTATCCTGAACCAGAAAAAGACGCAGACACAGGGAATTTCACTAACCCAGCGGGTGACAAAGAAAGCGTTAACCGAGCTTTATATTGACCTTCCAAACGGGTTTGAGATGGATGGAAAGCCGAAATATGTCCAGGCAAAAACTACGGTTGTAACCGATGATACCACATTATTTATTGATCATGGAAAAGATATGCAGTTACGTTACTATGTATATGCATACGGAAAAATTACCGGGGTATACCAGTCTTGTGCAAAAGCGATTGTGGCAGCAGATGACCAGATGGGAGTCGTAGTAGCAAGTACAAACCAGCTTGTGTGGGAGCGGGGCGGTAGTTACCTTCATCAGTCGATTGAATCGGTTACACCGGTTTATACAGGCGGCGGAGTCAATTCCATCGGTGCAAGCCTTGCCATGCTGTTACAGGTGAATGGGGTTACCTGTGATGCAGCCGCACTTTCATCCGGTGATGCGTCCATATATGAGAAGTTGAAGGATAACATGTCAAAACAGCCGGTAAACCTGACGGGATGTTCCCTGACGGAAGTTCTGTATTTTGTCAGTGGTTCCAGACCGGTTATTGCCATGAAGGGAACGAATCAGGCAGTGCTCATTACCGGATATGATGAAACACATGTGACTTATATTGATCCGGCAGCACACAGAACCGTCCGGACAACGATATCCCAGGCAGAGAAGATGTTTGAAGAGGCAGGAAGCTTATTTATCAGCTATCTTCCATAGGCGGCTGGTTGGATAGAAGGAAAGGGAAGGTGATTTTCTATGAGCAAAAAAAGGGTGTTTTTAATTGTATTAGACAGTGTGGGAATCGGTGAGATGCCGGATGCGGCTTCCTATGGCGATGAAGGAAGTAATACGGTGTATGCTGCGTCCACCAGTGATTCCTTTTATATGCCTAATATGAAGAAGCTTGGTTTTTTTGACATTGACGGGGTAACGGTACATTCCAAACACGCCTGGGCAGCGAAAAAAGAACCTTTTATTGGAACGGTTGCCAGAATGACAGAGGCTTCCAGAGGAAAAGATACGACCATCGGTCATTGGGAGATTGGTGGCGTGATTTCATCGGAACCATTACCGGTTTTTCCAGATGGCTTCCCGGATGAACTGATCCGGGCATTTGAACAGCGGATTGGACGGAGTGTGCTATGCAATAAGCCGTATTCCGGAACAGAGGTCATAAAAGACTACGGGAGGGAGCATGAAGAGACCGGCGCACCAATCGTCTATACTTCAGCAGACAGTGTCTTTCAGATTGCAGCCCATGAATCGGTGATTCCGGTAGATACCCTGTATGAATACTGCCGGATTGCAAGGGAATTATGCCAGGGAAAATACGGAGTCGGAAGAATTATTGCCCGTCCGTTTGAAGGAACGTGGCCGGATTATAAACGAACCACCCGCCGTCACGACTTTTCCATTGAACCTGCGAAGGAGACGATGCTGGATGCACTGATGATGGATGGAAAAGACGTCATTGCAGTTGGAAAGATTAAAGATATATTCGCGGGAAGAGGGATTACGGAAGCGGTACGGACTACCAGTAACCAGGACGGAATTGACCAGACGATTGCATACACGAAGAAGGATTTTGAAGGGCTCTGTTTTGTGAATCTGGTAGATTTCGATATGCTGTACGGCCACCGAAATGACAAAGAAGGATATGCAGAAGCATTATCCTATTTTGACAGCCGTCTGCCTGAAATTCTAGATGGGCTCGGCGAGGATGACATTCTGATGATTACGGCTGATCATGGCTGTGACCCTGTGACAGAGTCTACGGATCATTCCAGAGAGTATACGCCGCTTGTTATCTATGGGGAAAAAGTGGCAAAAGGCTTGAATCTTGGAACACGTTCTTCCTTTGCTGATATTGCAGCTACCATTCTGGATTATTTTGACGTGGAGGGAGAGACGGAAGGAGAATCCCTTCTCCCTAAGATTAAGGGCTCTCAGATCGTTTCGTGTGGGGCAGTACCAACTCCACACAACCGCGCGCTTCAAGGTGAGATTGCCGAAACGGTGTTAATGCCGGGTGATCCTCTGAGGGCAAAATATATTGCAGATCACTTCCTTTCTGATGTGACGATGTTTAATGATGTCCGGAATATGTTAGGTTACACAGGTACTTACAAAGGAAAACGGGTATCGGTTATGGGAAGCGGTATGGGAATGCCATCGATCGGAATCTATTCCTATGAACTGTATCATTTCTATGGAGTGGAGAATATTATACGAATTGGTTCTGCGGGAGGAATTGGGGATCAGGTTCACCTGAGAGATGTCGTAATTGCCATGGGGGCATCTACGAATTCTAACTATGCAGCCCAGTACCGTCTGCCTGGAACATTCGCACCGATTGCGGATTACGGGCTGCTTCGTAAAGCGGTAGATTCTGCAAAGAAGAATGGGATACCGGTTGTTGTTGGAAATGTGCTCTCATCGGATACGTTTTATGATGATAATCCAGAGGCGAATG
The DNA here is from genome assembly GCA_029007845.1 of Clostridiales bacterium. Taxonomy (GTDB): domain Bacteria; phylum Bacillota; class Clostridia; order Lachnospirales; family Lachnospiraceae; genus SUG1228. Next base: position 12,702 of record JAQXIP010000045.1, on the reverse strand, counting down.
CATTGTGGAAAAAGATGAATATTCTTGCGGTGGAGATGGAATCGGCTGCCCTGTATATGAATGCGGCAAGGGCAGGGAAGAAGGCTCTTGGTATCTTTACGGTATCGGATCATGTGTTTACCGGAGAATCCCTGTCTGCAGCAGACCGGCAGAATACGTTTACGGATATGATGAAAATTGCACTGGAGACTGCACTTTAGAACAAGGCAGAAGAGAAAAGGGGCGGAAAAAGGATGGAGAAAACCGAGATATGGGAACTTGTGGAGCAGGCGGCAGAGGCAAGAAAACAGTCCTATAGTCCTTATTCCCATTTTATGGTGGGGGCAGCCCTTCTTGCAGCGGATGGGACAGTCTATACCGGATGCAACATTGAAAATGCGGCATATACACCGACTAATTGTGCAGAACGTACGGCGTTTTTCAAGGCAGTAAGTGAAGGAAGACACTCCTTCCGGGCGATTGCCATAGTGGGTGGACCAAAAGACGGAGAACTTCAGTACTGTACTCCTTGCGGGGTCTGCCGTCAGGTGATGATGGAGTTTTGCACACCGGATTTTGAGATCTATCTTGGGAAGAACGGGGAGGATTATATAAGGTACACCCTTAAGGAGCTTCTTCCAGAAGGGTTTGGTCCGGCGAATCTGGAAAGGGAGTGATCGTTATGAGAATGGTGGATCTAATTGACCGGAAAAAGAATGGAAAAGAACTGACAGAGGAAGAGATTGCCTATTTTATCAGGGGGTATGTAGCCGGAGAGATCCCGGATTATCAGGTGTCTGCCTTGTTAATGGCGGTCTGCTTTCAGGGGATGACCAGCCGGGAACTGACACAGCTTACACTGGAGATGGCAAAGTCCGGTGAAATGATGGATCTTTCTGCAATCCATGGCTGCAAAGTCGATAAACACAGCACGGGCGGGGTCGGAGATAAGACGACGCTTGTAATCGTTCCGATTGTAGCTGCATGTGGGGGAAAAGTTGCAAAAATGTCGGGAAGAGGTCTTGGTTTTACCGGAGGAACGATTGATAAACTGGAGGCAATCCCTGGATTTGCCACCCAGATTACAAAGAGACGTTTTTTTGAGATTGTGAATCAGGCCGGAGCAAGTGTGATGGGGCAGTCGGGGAACATCACACCTGCCGACAAAAAATTATATGCGCTGCGCGATGTAACGGCTACGGTAGACAGCATTCCATTGATTGCTTCGTCTGTTATGAGCAAAAAACTTGCGGCAGGCAGCGATGCCATTCTTCTGGATGTTACGTGTGGAAGCGGGGCTTTTATGCAGAGCAGGGAACAGGCAGAAGAATTAGCAGAGAAAATGGTGGGCATCGGAACAGATGCCGGTAAAAAAATGACGGCGCTGATTACCAATATGGATGTGCCTCTTGGCAATTCAGTGGGAAATATTCTGGAAGTGAAGGAAGCCATTGAGGTGCTTAGAGGAAAAGGACCGGAAGATACCCGGGAAATCTGTTTTTCTTTTGCCGTAGAGATGCTTTTGCTATCTGGCAGCGGAAGCCGGGAGGAGTGTGAAGAGAAAGTAAAAGATGCAGTGGAAAGCGGAGCTGCCCTTCGTAAACTGATGGAGATTGTCCGTCTGCAGGGCGGAGATGATTCTTATATTCAGGAGCCGGAGCGGTTTCCAAAGGCGGCATACTTCTATGAAGTAGCCGCACAGACATCCGGTTATGTTACTTCTATGGATACAAAACAGTGCGGGATTGTTTCCGGGATGCTTGGAGCAGGAAGAGAAACGATGGACAGTGAACTGGATTATACAGCCGGACTGTACATTTGCAAAAAAACAGGGGATAAAGTGTCGGTGGGAGAAACACTTGTAACCCTCTATTCCAACTCCTATGACCGGATTCTGGCAGCCGAGCCGGTGATCCGGTCGGCTTACAAGATTACGGGTGAAAAACCGGAGAAACAGCCATTGATCTATAAACGGATTACCGGATAGAAAAAAAGAGGTTATCGAATGAGAGAGCGAAAAGGGGTGGCTCTTTCGATTCCGATAACCTCTTTTTATTACAAGAAATTACTGGTTCTTTGTAGTTCTGCGTTTTCTCTTAGCATGAGACATCTCACGGTCTTCTAAGATTGCCTGAATAATCAGGATACTTTTTTCTTTGTCCTTCTCTGTCAGATTATCAAAGTAACGAAGCAGACGGGACTGTGGAGACTGTGCATCCGGAGTCTTTACTACATGGTCTACGAGAGAATCGATGGATACTTCAAAATAATCAGCGATTCTGCATAATAAATCTACATTTGGAGAAGAAATTCCCTTCTCATAGCTGCTGATCATCTGCTGTGTTAACCCAAGATACTCTCCCAATTTTGTTTGGCTTACTTTGTGATCCTTACGGATTCTTTCAAGATTGCGTCCAAAAGACATTTTGATATCCTCCTTTTGTGAAAATTTGTTAAGATGTTGATTGAGATACAATTATTTTGTATTGATGTTAGTATAACATAAACTTTTCGTTATGACAAATAAAATTTATCAAAAAAGGGTGTTTTATTTTTTTCCCTCTGTTATAATAGGGAATATCGGTTGAAAAACCGAGGAAAGATAAGAGAGGAATTAAGGGAAAACATGGAACATATAAAATATGATGTAGTTGTTGTGGGATGCGGTTTTGCCGGGGCGACAGCAGCCCGTGTTCTTGCAGAACGGGGCAGAAGTGTTCTGGTTATCGAACAAAGATCTCATGTTGCGGGAAATTGTTATGATGAAAAAGATCCGTATGGAATCTTAGTTCATACCTATGGACCGCATATTTTTCATACGAATCAAAAAAAAGTGTATGATTTCTTAAGCCGTTTCACAAAGTGGTATGATTACCAGCATGAAGTTGTGGGAAATGTTTATGGAAAGTATCTGCCGATTCCATTTAACTTAAATACTCTGCATGAAGTGTACGAACCCGAAAAAGCCAGCCGTCTTGAGACGGTACTATTACAGGATTACGGGGAGGAAACCCGGGTTCCGATTCTTAAGCTCAGAGAAAGTGACAAAGAAGAGATCCGGGAACTGGCAGAATATGTATATGAAAATGTCTTTCTGCACTATACGATGAAGCAGTGGGGGCAGAAACCGGAAGAAGTAGACCAGTCGGTAACAGCCCGGGTGCCGGTTGTTCTGTCACGTGATAACCGTTATTTCCAGGATGCTTACCAGGGGATGCCTTTAGAGGGCTATACAAGCCTTGTAGATAACATGCTGTCCCATGAGAAGATAACCGTATGCCTGAACACATCTGCAAAAGAGCGCCTTACCCTGTGTGAGGGAAAGACTCCTTTGCTGGATGGCTGTCCTTTTGAAGGTGCCGTGATCTATACCGGTGCAGTAGATGAACTGTTTGACTGCTGTTATGGAAGGCTTCCTTACCGGTCTCTCGATTTTGTATTTGAGCATTATGAGGAAGAGGTGTACCAGCCGAAAGCAGTGGTGAATTATACGGTGTCTGAAGCGTATACAAGAATTACAGAGTTCAAGTATCTCACTGGTCAGAAAGCAGATGGCACTACCATCATGAAAGAGTATTCAAAGCCTTATCAGGGGAAAGAAGGGGAGATCCCTTATTATGCCATTCTGAACGAGGAAAATAATGCACTGTATAACCGGTATAAGGAAAAGGCAGAGTCCTGCGGAAATGTGATTCTGCTAGGGAGACTGGCCGAATACAAATACTATAATATTGATGCCATAGTAGAAAGAGCGATGGAAGTAGGAGGTAATTTATCATGAAGCTGTTAAGTGTGGTAGTTCCTAGTTATAATGCCCAGGCGTACATGGGACATGCCATTGAGACACTGTTAAGCGGTGGAGAAGATATGGAGATTCTGGTTGTGGACGATGGCTCTAAGGATGATACACTTAAGATTGCCAGGGAATATGAGTCAAAGTATCCAAGCATTGTCCGGGCAATCCACAAGGAGAACGGAGGGCATGGGTCTGCAGTAAATACCGGATTGAAAAATGCCAGCGGTCTTTATTTTAAAGTAGTGGACAGTGATGACTGGGTTGATGAAGAAGCATTAAAGAAAGTACTGGACGTGCTGCGGGATATGGTGGAGAATTCCAGAAACCTGGACATGCTGATTGCCAATTATGTATATGAGAAAGTAAGTCTTAACAAGCAAAAGGTAATTCATTATAAGGGTGCGATGCCGGAGGAACGGATTTTCGGATGGAGTGATACCGGGCATTTTAAAAACAGCCAGAATATTCTCATGCATTCGGTAATCTATCGTACAAAATTGCTGAGGGACTGTAATCTGGAACTCCCAGAGCACACCTTTTATGTCGATAATATTTTTGTATACACACCACTGCCATATGTGAAGACGATGTATTATATGGATGTGGATCTGTACCGTTATTTTATCGGGCGGGATGACCAGTCGGTTAACGAAACGGTGATGATGGGAAGAGTAGACCAGCAGATCCGGGTGACGAAAATCATGATTGACAGTCACGACCTGACGAAAATCAAGAATAAGAAGCTGCGCCATTATATGGTAAAATACCTGGTGATGATGATGACGGTAAGTACGGTATTTTTGGTAAAGGAAGGCTCAGAAGAAAGTCTTAGAAAGAAAGAGGAATTATGGGACTACCTGAAGACGAAAAACAAACGTCTCTATCAGGCAGTCAACCGTTATTTCCTCGGATGGTCCATGCAGCGAAAGAGCAAGGCCGGCAGAAAGATCATTGTATGGGGCTACCATATCTCAAGAAAGATTTTCGGATTCAGCTAAGATTGTCTCTGCTTTCTTTCTCTGGATGAGTTCCGGTAAAGGATAGGAAAACAGATACATCACTACGGCAAGCCCGATGGCAGCCAGCATATCAAGCACAGAGTGCTGCTTAATAAATACCGTGGAGAGGCAGATCAGTACGGATAGGATGACAGATCCTGTCCGTATTATTTTTTTCTCCTTCAGCCGTTTGCTGCGCAGAATGGCAATGCAGGCACCAATGGAATTATATACATGGATGCTTGGGCACACATTCGTGCAGGTGTCTCCCGTGTAGAAGAGATTCACAATACCGGTAAGCAGGTTCTCCCGTGGCAGTACCTCTGGACGCAGATCCTGCATGGAAGGCCAGAAGGTATAGATAAACAGGCAGATTGTCATACCGCCAAAGAGAAAACCACAGACCTGGTAAAATTCCATGTGGGAGCGGTTTATTGAGGAAAAAAAGAAATACAGTACCGTAACTGCAATAAACACAAACCACAGGCAGTATGGAATGACAAACCATTCGTTAAAAGGAATCCAGTCATCCAGCTTACAGTGCATGACATAGTAATCAGCGACATCGCGCTTTTCCAGGTAAAAAAACCAGACCAGGTAGAAAAAAAGATAACACATCAGAAAACCATGGCCGTATTTATGAAAAAACTCTTTTATGGCATTCATAATACCAAAATCCTTTCTGTCTAATTGCTGTTTGTATCAGCAGATTTGTTTGTTTAGTCAGTATAGCATATTTCTATGAAAAAAACACAGATTTTTGAGATTTTCTTAAGATAATAAATTTTAGGGTTGAAACACGGGCAGGATGGGATTATAATGGGGATATGCGAAGGGGCATACAGTTTCGGACTGTATGCCCCTTTTTTCGTGGAATCTAAGATGGGCGAAACAAGCAACAGAGCAAGAAAGGAAGATCGTATATGGATAGAATTGACATGAAATTATTGAGTCTGCTTCAGCAGAATGCCCGCTACTCATTAAAACAGCTTGCGGAACAGGTGTTTTTATCATCACCGGCAGTATCCTCCCGGATTGAACGGCTGGAAAAAGAGGGATATATTACCGGTTATCAGGCGCAGATTAACGAGGAACGCCTTGGTTATCATATTACAGCTTTTATCAGTCTGGAAATCAACCCAAAACAGAAACCCACCTTTTATCCCTTTATTAATGAGTGCCCAAATGTTTTGGAGTGCGATTGTGTAACCGGGACGTATTCGATGCTGATTAAAGTAGCATTTCCAAGTACACAGGAGCTGGACACCTTTATCGGGCAGCTTCAGAAATTCGGGAATACCCAGACACAGATTGTGTTTTCCACCGCAGTGCCACATCGTGGAATACGGATCAGCGAGTGTGGGGACGTAACAGTTCAGCCGTGACGAGCACACAGCCGCCGGAATCTCGCAGAATATCAGGTGCCATGAAATACCCGCTTTCGCTCCATTGAACACGTAGCGGTACTAAGGTTTTGCAAAAAACGCAAAACCAAGTGCCGACGTGTTCAAAGGGATATTTCAGGGCACCTGATATTCTGCGAGCTTTCGGCGGCTGTGCGTTCGTCACGGCTGAACTGTTACGCGGGGAATAATCCTGGAATTTCTTACCCTTGATAGTTTTCTTTTTTTATATTATACTTTACGTTGTGCTGTCTTATGAATGATTGCGTGAGATACAAGTAAAAAACAGACATAGAAAGAGGTTAAGAGTTAAATGAAAAAGAAAATGTTATTAGGACTGGCAGTCGTTATGTCAGTGGGAATGCTTGCATCAGGATGCGGAAAGGGTGCAAATAAAACGAGCAATGCAACTGCAGGAGCAACCGGAACCAGTGTGGCAAAAATCTATGATTACAGCGATTATGTGACCCTGGGAGATTACAGCAAATTGGAAGTAACCAATCAGGACGTTTCGGTAACAGATAAAGAAGTGGAGGAAAAAATCCAGAGTAATCTGGAAGCACAAGCCACATATAAGGAGATAAAAGACCGTGCAGTAAAAGACGGAGATACCATTAACCTGGACTATAAAGGGGTTATGGACGGAGAAGCATTTGATGGAGGAACCGCTAAAGGAGCTTCCCTGACGATTGGTTCCAACCAGTTTATTGATGGATTTGAAGACGGACTGATCGGGGTAAATCCGGGTGAAACCGTAGATCTGGATCTGAAATTCCCGGATCCGTATGACAATAATCCGGATTATGCCGGAAAAGCCGTTACCTTTACCGTTACCGTTAATTACATTCAGGGAGATAAGATTATTCCGGAATTAAATGACAAAGAAGTGGAAAAATTATCTTCTACATCTAAGACCGTGGAAGAATATAAAAAGGAAATCCGGGAACAGCTGGAGAAGGAAAAGAAAGATTCTATCAAATCGGACCAGCAGGATGAGATGGTAGACCAAGTTGTAAATCTATGTACCGTGAATTCTTATCCGGATGGAGAAGTAGATGCCTATGTAAAGCGTCTGAAGGATTACTATGAGTCCTATGCTTCCATGTATGGCATGAGCTATTCTGATTTTGTGAAACAGGCAATGCAGACAACAGAGGAACAGTTAGAAAAAGATATGAAAGAAGAATCCGAGAAAGCGGTTGCAAAGAAGATGATTCTTTACACCATTGCTTCTAAGGAAGGCTGGATGCTTTCCGGGGATGAATTAAGCAAGGCCTGTGATGATTTCGTAACAAAGATTGGTGCTTCTTCCATTGATGACGTTGAGTCTGTATATGGGGAAGGCGTTGTGGAAGAAACCGTGATCGAAAGCAAGGCAATCGAAGAACTAATGAAAACAGTAACCTATGTGGATAAGCGGAGTGATGGAACCGTATGGAATTCAGACAGTTCCAGTGAAAGCGATTCTATATCTGAAGAATAAAAGGCAGTAAATGATGGAAGAGTATTTTGATATTTTAAATGAAGATGGCACGAAAACCGGCGAGACAAAACTGCGGGAACTGGTTCACAGGGACGGGGATCTGCATGGAGGTTCCCATATCTGGATTATCCGGTATCGGGAAAACGGAGAAGTGGAACTACTGTTACAGAAGAGAAGTGAGAAGAAAGACGCATTTCCGGGAAGCTACGATATCTCCAGTGCAGGACATCTCGGGCTGGGGGAATCCTTTGAAGAGGCTGCTGTCAGGGAATTAGAAGAAGAACTTGGAATCCATGTAAAAGAAGAGGAGCTGACCTTTGTCTGCCAGCGCCGTTCCCAGTATAAGGGAGAGTTTCACGGAAAACCATTTTACAATCGGGAGATTAACCGGGTATACCTATTGGAACGGGATGTGAATCCGGAAGAGCTTACCTTGCAGGAAGAGGAAGTGGACGGTGTAAAATGGATGAATATCCGTGATATCGTGGCGGAGATGGATGCCGGAAATCCGAAAATGTGTGTCAGCAGGACGGAGATCGGACTGTTAACGGACTGGCTTAAGAATAATGGCACCAGTCCTTCAGCTTCTTTATTGGAAGAATGAGAGGTTTCCAGGTCAGCAGGAATACAATTACGAGGGAAACTGCCATATAGAGGTAGATCCAGAGGGAAGGAGCCAGATGTTTTATCAGTCTGGCTCCTCCTAAGTTGACAAACAGGGACACAAGAACCCGGTGGTAGCAGTAGATCTGCAAGGTTCGCTGCCCGGTTTTTGTGAGAAACGTAGGCTTCTTAGGAGTCAGACTGATAATGGAAAAGGAAAGTGCACAAACTGCAATATAGTAAAACCCACGGATTAAAAATCCAAGATTGGAGTGGGGAATCTCGGTAAACGGGTTTCTTCCGGTTAGTAAAGGCCGGTAGGCATACACAGAATCGATGCCAAAGGCGATAATGAAAAGAGCAGCCGCTAAAGTGATTACGGAAAAAATACGGCTGTTTTTTTTGTGCGCCAGATCAGAGACCTGTTTTGGATTAAGCCAGTATCCCAGATAAAAGAAGGGATAGAAAACAAGAATGCGGGACAGACAGAACGGATCCCCAATCTCTTTGTCATATCCGGCAAAGCATGCAATCAATACACTAATGGCAAGAACAAGTCCCGGTGCGACACCCCGCAGCAGCCGGGTAATGCACAGGAAGATTGGAAGGACAAATAAAAACCACGCAGCTCCTTTTGTTCCGATCAAAGTAAATCCCCGCATATTCGTCGTGTGAAATAGTCCGTTCGCTGAGATGTCTTCTGCAACACGGTTTGCAATATCAAGAATCAGGTAAAGGATAAAGTAGTGTATGATGCGGTACGTCTGGAATGGTTCCTTCCGTATTATTGATTTGCTAAAAAGCCCTGATATAAAAAAGAAAAGGGGCATGTGAAACAGGTAGATAAAGAAAAATACCTGCTTTAATATCTGGTGCTTTGTATCAAAATAATCAATCATATGTCCAAGAACAACACAGATGATCAGAAATGCCTTTAAATTATCCCAGATCGCAATCCGGGTATCGGATGAATCCTGTGTGGATACGGTTTTTGTCAGCTGGTTCATAGCCGGACTTCCTTCCTTTCTATCTTTCCAGTATTTTGCCAAAAGTTAAGTTAGCACATTTTGGAAGAAAAAACAAGTGGAAGGAATACCTGAAAGATCCCAGCATACAATGTAGAAACAAGTATTGCAGGGGTTTTTTCGTGAAGAGTTATATAGAAGAACGTGCCGTAGAGATTGCGCAGTTTATTATTGAGAATAATGCGACTGTACGGCAGACCGCAAAAAAATTTGGAATCAGTAAGAGTACGGTACACAAGGACGTTACAGAACGGCTTCAGGTGATTAACCCGTCACTTGCAGGGCAGACCCGCGTGGTGCTCGACCTGAATAAATCCGAACGCCATATCCGCGGCGGAATGGCAACAAGAGAAAAATATCTTCATATGCACACATGAAAGAATGCTGGGGTCAAAAGCTATTTTGACCCCATGATACTTATGGATTACTCCTTGATGGAATCCAAAAGTAAGGACAAGGCAGTGTCTAGCAGTTGTGTGGAGTATCCATGCTCCTTTTCATAATGTTGCTGGCGTGGGATAATCCGCTGTGCCAGTCCAAGGATACTATGGAGAATACTTAAGAATGGAAGCTTCTCATCTTCTGCTTTGCGGATGCTTCCATCCTGGAGACCCTCCCGATAATAAATGTAAGGATTCTTTTCTTTTGCAGTTCTTCTGGCTACGTTTTCCTCGTATTTTCTAGATTCTGGCATATCCGGATAATCACCGCTGAAGAGCTGGTCAAACTCATCGAGAAAGCGGATCTGTTCCGGGTGGTCTTTCATATATTGAAGGTCAGACTGTAGTTTTAGTGAGAATTTTTCATACCCGGACATGCCGGAATGAATCAGCGGTGTAATATCCGTACCGAATAACTGGTCTACAATCTCATCTGCAATATAGAAAGCAATCTGTTCTTTGCTGGTAAAATGGCGGTAAAGAGTGCTTCTGCCGATCTTGCACTTCATGGCAATATTCTTCATCTCAGTAGCATGGATTCCGTTCTCCATAAAAAGAGTCCGGCTTGTGTCCAGAATGGTCTGATCTAAAGAGTCTAATTTTCGAAACATAAATGTAGTCACACGATCCTTTCTTCCAGACAGGGATACATTAAGATGATACGCGTGTCTTCTTAAATTATTTTTTTGTCTTAAGATTATTTTACCAAATTAAAACAAGGGAAACAATGGCAAAGGTAGCTAGTTTTATCGATGAAATTGCACAACTATGCACAAAAAAATGATTTCTCGGTTTTACATTATTAGGACGTGTGCTATAATAGAAATAATCTATGGTTGAATGGCGGCAAGAGGTCGTCTGTAAGGAGGTAGACAATGAAGCTTGGAACATTTAAGGGCGGCATTCATCCTTTTGAAGGGAAAGATCTGTCAAAGGATCTGCCTGTCAAAGAGATTCTTCCAAAGGGAGAATTAGTGTATCCGATGTCCCAGCATATCGGGGCGCCGGCAACGCCGGTTGTGTCAGTAGGTGACAAGGTGCTGGTTGGACAGAAGATTGGTGAAGCCAGCGGATTCGTATCTGCAAATATATGCAGCTCTGTATCTGGAACGGTAAAGGCTATTGAAGAGAGGCGGTTAACGTCAGGTGCAAAAGGAAAATGCATTGTGATTGAAAATGACAATCAATATAAAACGATACCTGGCATGGGGAAGGACCGGGATTATAAAAAGATGTCAAAGGAAGAGATCCGCAATGCCATCAAGGAAGCCGGAGTGGTAGGTATGGGCGGCGCCGGATTTCCAACCCACATTAAGCTTGCTCCAAAGGATGATAATGCCATTGATTATATCCTTGTAAACGGAGCAGAATGTGAGCCATACCTGACCTCCGACTACCGCATGATGTTAGAGGAGCCGGAGAAGATTATCGGAGGACTGAAAGTCATTCTTTCCCTGTTTGATAAGGCACAGGGTGTGATTGCTATCGAGGATAACAAACCGGATGCCATTGAGAAACTTACAAAGCTGGTAGAAAAAGAAGACCGGATCAAGGTTCAGCCCCTTAAGACAAAGTATCCCCAGGGTGCAGAACGGCAGGTCATCTATGCCTGTACCGGAAGAAAGATCAACTCATCCATGCTGCCTGCGGATGCAGGATGCGTGGTAGATAACGTGGATACGGTAATTGCAGTCTATATGGCGGTCTGCAAATGCACTCCGTTAATCCGCCGGATCGTAACGGTTACAGGCGATGCAGTAGCCACCCCGTGTAACTTTAACGTGAAGACCGGAACCAGTTATAAAGAAGTATTAGAAGCAGCCGGAGGCTTAAAATGCGAGCCGGAGAAAATCGTGTGCGGCGGGCCGATGATGGGTGTAGCCCTGTTTGACCCGGAACTGGATGTGCCGGTTGTGAAAACCGGTTCCGCACTTTTGTGTCTTACAAAAGATGAGGTGGCAGCCAGTGAACCATCCGCATGTATCCGCTGTGGACGCTGTGTGTCAGCCTGTCCTAGCCACCTTGTTCCGGTGAAAATGATGGAATATGCCGAACGGGGGGACAACGACGGATTTGTCGCAATAAACGGTATGGAGTGCTATGAGTGTGGAAGCTGTACCTATGTTTGTCCGGCAAAACGGCAGCTTACCCAGGCATTTAAACAGATGAGACGAAGCGTTATGGACAGCCGACGCAAGAAATAGAAAGAGGTGTAAATCGTGAGTAAAATGTTAAATGTATCTACATCTCCTCATGTGCGAAGCAGTGTATCCACTGCTTCTATTATGAGGGATGTGGCAATTGCATTGATTCCGGCAAGCCTGTTTGGTATCTATAATTTTGGACTGAATGCACTGCTTATTATCGCAGTCTGTATTGCAGCCAGTGTATTGACGGAATACATATATGAAAGTCTTATGAAACTCCCAATCACAACCGGAGACTGGAGTGCGGTAGTAACCGGTCTTCTTCTGGCACTGAATCTTCCATCCACTGTGCCAATCTGGATTCCAATCATTGGCTCGGTATTTGCCATTCTGGTTGTAAAGCAGATTTTTGGCGGACTTGGCCAGAACTTTATGAATCCTGCCTTGGGGGCAAGATGTTTCCTGCTGATTTCCTTTGCGGGACGTATGACCAATTACGCATATGATAAAGCCGTTGGGTTTACCCGGTTCATGAGCGGAAGTGATTTTGATGCGATTACCAGTTCCACTCCTCTTGCCGTGATGAAAAATGCGGATAAGGCAGTGGGGGTTGCAGATGCCCTGGCGGCCGGTGCGAATGGTACAACCGTAATGGATATGTTTATCGGGACGATCGGCGGAACCATTGGTGAGACATCGGTTATCGCATTATTAATCGGCGCAATCTATCTTCTGGCTAAGAAAATTATTTCCTTAAGGATTCCGCTTGTCTATATTGCGACCTTTGCCGTATTTGTTCTTTTGTTTGGCGGAAGAGGAATGGATCTT
>JAQXIP010000044.1 GCA_029007845.1 Clostridiales bacterium | reverse complement strand
GATTACTTCCCATACTAAGGGAGTGATTGTGAATTCACCGAATAATCCAAGTGGTGCTGTGTATTCCGAAGAGACAATCAAGAAGCTGGCCAAGATTCTTATGGAGAAGTCAAAGGAATATGGGCATCCGATTTTCCTGATCGCAGATGAGCCATACCGGGAAGTGGCATACGATGGAGTGTTTGTCCCTTATATTCCTAACTATTATCATAATACACTGGTTTGTTATTCTTATAGCAAATCCTTCTCCTTACCGGGAGAGCGGATTGGATATATTGCCATCCCAAATCAGATTGAGAAATTTGAGGTGATTCTTGCGTCCATAGCAGGTGCTGCCAGAGTACTCACCCATGTAAATGCGCCGTCTTTATTCCAGAAGGTGGTGGGAAGATGCGCTGGTCTGCCATCCGATATTGGAATCTATGAGAAAAACCGGAAATTATTATATAATGGGCTGATTGAGGCAGGCTTTTCCTGTGTGAAGCCGGAAGGAGCATTTTATCTGTTTCCTCAGTCCCTGGAACCGGATGACCGGGCATTCTGTGAAAAGGCAAAACAGTATGACCTTCTTTTAGTACCAGGCAGCGATTTTGGATGTCCGGGACATTTTCGTGCATCCTACTGTATCGCTACCGACACCATAGAACGCTCTCTGCCGCTATTTAAAAAATTAGCAGATGATTATCGTTCATCTGGGGCAGTTAAATTGTGATGAAATTTCTGCCACGATATGACGGATTTCCTTTCCAAGGCAGTCGATGGTAATATCCGCATATTGTTCATAGAGAGGAGTACGCTCGCAGTACAGGTCAGACAATGTCTGGCCTTCTTTTATGGCAACACCCCGGGCAGTCAGGTCTCCGAGCCGGTGGTCAATCTCAGTAAGAGGAAGCTTAAGATACACAATCACTCCTTTTTTTCTCAGATGTTCCATGGCTTCTTTCCCATAGACTACACTGCCGCCGGTGGCAATTACACTATTCCGGGCACGGATCGATGCGTTTACCTCATTTTCAATCTTTAAAAATTCATCCAGACCGGATTCTTCGATTATAGCACTTAATCTCTTTTTCGTTCTGCTTTGAATGACCAGATCCGAATCAATAAAACGATATCCAAGATGTTTCGCGAGAACAACGCCAATAGTGCTCTTGCCACATCCCGGCATCCCAATCAGCACAACATTTGTCTTCATCCCTGTACCTCCAAGTTTTTTTACAGTATAGCATAACTGGGCAGAACTTGCATACTGACTTTATAGTTAGCGCTTTCGAAAAATAAAAATTACATATTTTTGGGGAAACATTAAATGCGTTATTCCGTCATAGGCTAATGGAACTTGATGCAAAAACATAAAACTTTTTGTATCAAGTTGTTTTTTTTGGTTATTTGTGTATAATAGAACTTGATACAAAAATTATCAAGAAATTGTATGAAGTTGTTTGAGGTGATGTACATGAATACTGTTATGAATTATGAATCAATATTTGGACGGTATGGAGGAATCATGCGTACCTGCGAACTTAAAAAGGAAGGTATATCTTATCAGATGCTTCAAAATCTAATAGAAGAAGGAAGCGTAGAGAAGATTAAGTATGGTTATTATCAGTGGCAGGATGAAAAAGCTTTTACAGAAGTATCAGTAATAACATCACTCTTTCCGGAGGCTGTTATCTGTAATGTATCAGCTGCAATGTATTATGGCTATACAGATCGGGTACCAGGTGTCTGGCATATAGCTGTGGATAATAAATCAGCGAGAAATAAGTTCAAACTGGATTTCCCTATCATAAAACCGCATTTTATTGAGGCATCTAGATTGGATATTGGTGTGAGTGAAGGAAATATAGATGGAATTACCGTAAAGATTTATGACAGAGAGCGGGTTATCTGTGATTGTCTGTGGCATGTTAATACGATGGATGGCGAGGTGTTTAATACTGTTATTCAAAGGTATATTAGTGATAAGGATAAGGATGCTGCGAAACTGATGCTGTATGCCTCAAAGCTTGGTGTAGAAAAGAAGGCAAGAAGGGTGATTGGAGTATGGCTGTAAAAGAGATGAAAGATATGGGAGCATCTGTGCTCTCCAGATTAAAGAAACAGGCGAAAGAAACAGGAATCAATTATCAGACTTGTCTACAGCTTTTTGCACAGGAAGAGTTTCTTCGTAAGCTTGAAATGTCACGATATGCGGAGAATCTTGTTTTGAAAGGTGGGATGTTCTTAT
>JAQXIP010000043.1 GCA_029007845.1 Clostridiales bacterium | reverse complement strand
ATTCCATCATATTGGGATAAATCCTTTATCTCTTCATAACTCATGACCGGTATCCCTGTCATTTCCGACATTTTTTTTGCATAACGTCTGGTTGTTCCGTATTGGCTTCCATAGATAATAATTTTTTTCATCACATTCTCTCCTTTTTTATTCACCTAAACTTTTTATTTCCTGGTACATTTTTTTATTGAAATATGTTGCAAATCCCCCTAATAAAATGAAAGAAAGACTTTTGGTAACCAACGCCGGGATTGGAACATTGTACCCTGATAACAGCTGGAAAATTGTCTGTGGGAACATCATAATACCAACAATCTGACACATTTTTAATAAGATTGCTAACAGCAATGTACCCATGGCGTTCTTCTTTTTTAGAAGATGCAAAGTAACAAAACAGATTGGACTA
This sequence comes from Clostridiales bacterium, assembly GCA_029007845.1. GTDB lineage: Bacteria > Bacillota > Clostridia > Lachnospirales > Lachnospiraceae > SUG1228. The sequence continues at coordinate 10,094 of JAQXIP010000043.1, read as the reverse complement.
ATAATCCCCATATCCAGTACATATGTGACATTCGTTGTATATACACCTATTAAGGATAACGTACCCCCATCTATCAATGATGGTATTACATCTGGAAGCCATGCCACAATTAAGGCAATACCTGAAAGAATTAAAAATAGTTCCACACCTTTTGTTACAGTAACTGCTCTGACCGGTTTTATATTGCATATCTGTCTAAACATGCCAAAAAGACTACAGGAAAATAAGGCAACATAGACCAGAAACAGCCGGTTATACGTTAATCCAAAAGCAAGACTTGCAGCATAATAAAAGGCACCTGCATAAAAGGGAACAAGTTTTAACTTCGATATGTTATCTCCCCTTTTTATATTATTTACGTATGTAAAAAGAAACATAGGAACTAAGACAAACAGTATACATAAATCGCTTCCTATCGAAATTGGTGCTTGAAAATATGTATCATGTGCATATATGCCATATCCATACATTTTTACCGTATGCCCATATTGATTCACAAAATCATAACTGCTTGAAAAATTAATTGACAAAAGCCCCGCCACGCTGGTTACGAACATTAAGACGATCGTTATAATCGGTAAATAATCTCTTTTTTTACTCATTTCCTGGCACATCCTTCTATAGCAATTTTAAATTATCTTCTATTTGTATGATTGTTTGAATCGTTGTATTGATTTGTTCTTCCGGAATTCCTCCAAACATTTTTTTCATCACATGACTGCTTCGTTTTTGGTTTTCCTGGCAAAATTCCAGACAATACTGTGTAAGCACTATTCTTTGTTTTCTCTTATCCGTTTCATCTGCAACAATACTCACAAAACCTTTTTTTTCAAGTTTTAGAAGAATCTGTTTCACATTCTGGTGCGAGCTTCCCATAATTTCAGCAAGTTCCTTTAACGTTGGATGTTCTTTACACAGACTGATACAGATTATGGCAAAAAACTGCTTCCAACTGATTTCTTCCATGGTTTTATCTGCCATAGCTTGAAAACGGTTGTCAAAGGCACTTAATAATCCCAGCAAAAAATAGGACGGTTCTATTCCAGTAAAATCTACATTTTCCTGCTGCATTACATCTTTAATATTCATATTGCCCTCCGTTGTGTAATATATTACCTTTTATAAAAAGTAACATATTACCTTTTTGATGTCAATAACTCAAACTGCGCATGTGCGAAGTTTGAGTCAATAAAAAATTACTTGTATCATTCACAAATTCCCTTTATAATTATAATTCAGATGGGAGTTTTTTAATTTGGGGGAGTTTAATGATGAAGCAAAATATCAATCGTTGCATAAAACCAGTTCATATCATTTTCTTGTTGTCTTTGTTTGGGATGTTAGCCCTGATTATCGCAGCATCCTTTAGTAAAACTCACGACTATGTTCCTGATTATGTAGATATCAGCGGAGATTTTCGCTTAACCACAGAGAATGGTGAAGTCCCTGATTTAGGACATCTTGGAGATTATATATCCCCTGGAAACAATTCTTTCTATCTCTATTACCGCCTTCCAGACCTTGAAAAAGACGTCACCTTAATATATCGAAGCAAAGATGTTTACACCAGTGTTTTTATAGATGATGTGCTTATATACGAAACAAGTGTTCCAGATTCTTCCTTCTATAACCGCTCTCCCGGAAATCTTTGGAACATTATTACCCTTGATAAATCTTATTCCGGGGCTTTGCTGTCTCTGAAAATTGAAATAGTATATGATACCAAAGCGGTCACTGCCGATCATTTTTATTTAGGCGATGGTGTCAATATTATTGTCAATTTTGTACATAACAAACTCCCTGCTATTTTCATAAGTATCATCATGCTGTTAGTTGGGTTTTTCCTTGTTGTTTTGGACTTAATCCCAAAGTACCACTCTGCCCGTTCCAACCATGGACTCTTATATTTAGGCATATATGCTTTGTTAATCGGCATGTGGAGTCTTTTGGAGACAAATGTGCTGCAGTTTTTTGTTAGTGACCAGCGCATTTTGCAGCTTATCAACAATGTCATCATGATTACAGATACACTTCCTTTATTTATGTATCTAGACTGCGAATATGATGCATTCAAACGTCCTCTGACAAAATGGCTGTGTCTTGTCGATCTTGCATATATCCTCTTTTGCCTGTTTGCCCAGATTACCGGCATCTACGATTTGCATGATCTGTTAGCCGGAGCTCAGATTGCACTGGTAGTCGGCTCTACCATACTCTTTGGCTGGATTGTATATGCTTATATGCTCTGTCGCAGAAACAAACAAGATGTGGTTCCTGTAATGCTTCAGATGGCAGGAATCGGTGCTTTGTTTTTTACTGCCATGATTGAATTTACCAAATACACTTCCACTGACACAATGGACCGTGCTGGTGCACTTCGGGTTGGTATGCTGCTGTTTGTCATCTTTTTTGGTATAAGTAACCAGATACAGACTTACCGTCTGATGGTACAAGGAATGAAATATGATGTAGTAAGCACTCTTGCTTATTCTGATGGTCTTACCTCTCTTGGAAACCGTACTGCCTATTTAGAACAGCTTGATTCATATATTAAATCAAAAACTGCTGAGATTGGTATTGTCTTTTTGGATATCAATAATTTGAAACTTGTAAATGATAATCAGGGACATGAAATGGGGGATAAATTAATCCAGGAGGCCTCTGTTATTATCAAGGAAAGTTTTGGAAAATACGGCAAATCCTACCGAATCGGAGGCGATGAATTTTGTGTGCTGCTTGAGAACAAAGATCCACAATCCGTCTACGAAAGCGCACTGGAATATTTTTACAAATTAATTGATGATGCCAACAACAATAACCCTTACAATCTAAAAATCTGCATTGCGCACGGTTTCTCAATCTGCAAAGACCTCACAAAAGAAGAAATGGAAAAAGCGATCCGCATGGCTGACCATGCAATGTATAAAAACAAAGCAAAATTGAAAGGAGCTGTTTCATCAAGGCACCGTTTCTTTTAACTTACAACTGGAGCTGATGTATTCCGTTTTCTTACCGGCGAAGTATCCTGGCCATTTGCAAATGGCCACAAGATACTTCCCATTTTACCAAGATAATTCCCATAATTTTTTCCTTTCTATCCCCAACATTCGATCTTCCAGATAATCTGCTGCAAATTCCCTGAACGTCTGAAACTGCTGTGCAGCAAGCTCTATCAAATCGGGGTGCTTTTTTTCCTGTCTTAAATTTCTTCTTTAATTCACTATAAGCCTTTGCCATAAGCTTCTGCATATTGATTGCTCTCATAACACCTGATAAGACAGAATATTTTAATGACATACGCGTATATACCTCCTGTTCATACCTTAATGACTTTTTGTCATTATTGTCCTTTAAGTGCATTCCGGTCACATAAAAACTTTCTGCCAGAAAATGTATTGGTTTCATTTGGTTTCTGATTTGCTCCTGCTGTGATTACTATAATCTCTGAATCCGCGATGTCATCATAATTTCACGCATAATTTTTCACTGGTCTGCCAAAGGGTACTCCATGTGAAAGATCCTTTTCATTTAAATCAAGTCCAATATCTGCTCAATGTTCTTCTTTCCAAAGAATACCTTATCCTCGTTGATAACAAGACAAGGGACACTCATTACGTTGTACTTCTGCTTTTTGTCACCAAAGAGATTAATATCATAAACCTCGGCCGCAACAAAAGGATTCAAGGCTGCAATCTTCTGTGCAGCTGTTACCAGTTCCGGACACATGGTGCAGGAAAGAGAAACCAGTATCTGCATATGAACCTCTTGATTAATCTTTGTAATTCTTTCTTTAACTGAATCATTTACAGTCTGACCTTCTCCTGCCGCATTGTATAATCCCAGAACAAAAGACGTAAATTCATGTCCGCCCGGCACACCGTGAAAAGCAAGACCTGTATCCGACTGTTCCTCTCTAAATACCCTGACACACGGAGTCTCGCTTTCTGTATGACTTTCTGCAATCTCCACTGAGAGTTTATCCGTAAGTCCTGTCATTGCTTCTACATAGTTTTTTAGTTCCTCAGATAACGGCTTTGAATCAAGATAGAGCTTTAATAGCAACGGATGTTCCATCTTGGAAAAGACTGTTTTTAGCTGTGCCGTCATATCTGTATCAAATAAGGAATTGGCTGATTGATTTGCTCCTTCATGTTCCTTTTCAGGATTTTCCTGTCTGACCACTTCTTTTATCTGAGGCTTTAATCCGGTTGTTTTCTGTATTTTTGATGCATATCGTTCCAATTCTGTGGCCGCCAAAGCTCCGTCACCCACAGCAGTAACCACCTGACGCAGATTTTTAACGCAGACATCCCCCGCAGCGTACAATCCATCAATATTGGTTTTCTGCTGTTCGTCCGTTTCAACATAACCCTGCTCATTTAATTTTACAAAATCCTTCACAAGTTCTGTTTCCGGCTCATATCCCGCAAATACAAAAACTCCGAATGTATCTCCTTCCTCTGCACGGTATTCCGTCATTTCCCCGGTCTTATTGTTTTTATATTTCAAAATACGCAGAGCCGTATCTCCCTCAACACTGACCACACTGCTATTGGTAACCACAGTTATTTTTTCGTGGTTCTTAGCTGCATCTGCGGTACTCTTAGCACAGGAAAAATCCTCTCCCCGAACCAGAACCGTTACATGTTTGGCGTATCTGGTCAAAAACACGCTCTCCTCTGCAGCCGCAAATCCGCCGCCTATGACAAACACCTCTTTTCCGGCAAAAAACTCTCCATCACAGGTTGCGCAGTATGCCACGCCATGCCCTTTAAACTTATCCTCTCCGTCAAATCCGATTTTTCTGGGATGTGCGCCTGTGGCAAGGAGAATCCCAAAACATTGGATTTCCCCTCTGCTCGTGGTAATCTTTCTGATTTTTCTTGTCAAATCAAATCCTTTTACCTCTGCAAGCATAAACTCCGCGCCAAAGCTTTCCGCCTGTTTTCGCATTGTTTCTGTTAATTCTTTTCCGCTTGTCTTATAAACTCCTGGAAAGTTTACCACCTCGGAAGTAATGGTAATCTGTCCACCAAACTGTTCTTTTTCTACAACCAGTACTCTGTATTTTGCCCTGGCAAGATACAAGGCAGCAGTAAGTCCTGCGGGACCTCCACCGACCACAACAACATCGAATAAATTATCCATGATAAATCATTCCTTTCAAAAACAGCATCGGTTCCACTCTTCACCGATGCCGTAGTAATTCCTATTTGAGTTTAAAGCTGTCCAACCAAGTCAAGGCTCGGTTTTAGCGTCTCTGCTCCAGGCTGCCACTTTGCCGGGCATACCTCATCGCCATGTTCATATACAAACTGGCTTGCCTGCACTTTTCGGAACAATTCGTCTGCATTTCTGCCCACATTTCCCGCATTTACCTCGTATGCAACAATCTTTCCATCAGGGTTTACAATAAAAGTTCCACGCTCCGAAACACCATCTGTTTCAATATACACCTGGAAATCTCTGGAAAGCGCATGGGTAGGATCGGCGAGCATAGGATACTGAATCTTTTGAATCCTCTCAGACGCATCATGCCATGCCTTGTGTACGAAATGGGTATCACAGGATACCGAATAAATCTCGCATCCGATTTTTTTAAACTCCTCATACTTATTTGCCAAATCTTCTAATTCGGTAGGGCAGATAAAGGTAAAATCCGCAGGATAAAAAAAGAATACACTCCACTTCCCCTGCAAATCAGCTTTTGTAACTGTTTTGAACTCATTGTTCTGAAATGCCTGTACTGAAAAATCACTTACTTCTTTGTTGATTAATGACATATAAATCCTCCTTTTATACGAGTATCATACAATATTGTTTAATTCTTCCCCTAAACTGCAATATTTATTCATATTTGGATGTTATAACGGAACACTTTTTGTAGTATCATCCAGCAAATATAGCAATTTTTCAACACAGTGCTTAGTATTTCCAGTTCCACATAAATAAATACTCCATTATGTTACTCCTTGATCACTGAATATGTTGATATTTTTTTAATCGGTAATGACAGACAAATGCTAATGATAAAATTCACAAATATCTCCAAACATGCAATCAAAACCAGGAATACCAGTGACACTTCAAAATTATTTTTCATGGCTCCCACCATTTGGAAAATCCATTGATTCATTGCAGGCAAATACAAAATCCCCAACAAGGTAGATGACAAGATAGCCTGAATGGACACAGGAAGAAAACCAGGATATAAACCAAATCACCCCCATCGTAATGAGAATCTGCATATATATTCTGGCCGCGGATGCCATGACACTATCACAGATAATCCATGGAAAAATGGAGCAGACACATACTATTAAATTAGTCATGGAAAAACAAAGTTCCGTAGCAAAATATATTGTCAGAATCTTTTTTATCTTACTTTGTTTAAGTAGGTAAACCATCCAGTAAACAAAATCAAACAATAGAATCAATACATATCCAAAAAGCTCCATCCAATAAATACAATATTGTGCGAAATGCTAATTCCCTTGCCATACACCTCTCCTATCTGGCACTGTTTCTGACAGATTGTCATTATTGTGATGTGAATGGATTTTGCAACATAATCTGCAGGATAAAAAAATCTATGGCTTCTTCCTGTTTTTTTATCAGTTCCATATCACCATTGTACTTTTTCGCAGCATTTTGTATGTTCAACAATCCATAACAACACATTCTAATATCATAAAAACGGAAGATACACAATTCAATATATAAATTACCATCATCCATGTCTCCCTAAAAAATTTCATTCTGTTTCTACATTTTCTTCGGCAGCTCTTATCTATCTTTTACGTCTACTTTCTTTCGGTTCATGTACCAGATCAACGCAGCAGCAAGAGCTAATACAACGGTGGTAATCACACTTGCTTCAATACCATATTCGCCGCCGTTCCAAATATTTTTACCTGCAGACTGCATATTAATGATAGCCGTAACCGTTTTAACCTTTCCGCTTAGATCCAGCCAAGGACACTATACAGAATGGCATTCCAAAAAGAATGCAAACCGCAAGCCGCCCAGATACTCTTATAGCGGACAGTCAAAAGTGAAAAGATTATGGAAATAAGGATAAGGTTTACAACACCAATTACCCCATAAACTGTTTCACCGTCAAATAAGGACGACCAATGGGGCAGAATAAACAGTACTGTGCTGACTGATATTGCAATCCAGACCGAGGTCTTTTCTTTAAGCGCATGTAGCACAATTCCCCGGCAGAGGATTTCTTCTGTTGCACCTTGAACGATAAAGCCGCCGAATAAGAGAATAATCATAAGAATATCGGCATTTTTAAAAATCCCATGATATTCAATATTCCCCGTCAACACAATAAATGCAACAGACAAAACAAGCAGAATAACGCCTGCAATAGCACCGATAAAATAATTCCCAAAGTGCTTTGTTAATCCCATCTCTGACAAAGACTTTTTCTCAACCAGTTTCCAATAAAGTAATGCTACACCCGCCATAACGATATAACCATATTACATAATAATCGTTATAGTCTGTGGATCAAACACTTCACCTACCAGCATATTCTTACCAAACGCAAAATGTAAAAGTATAATAACGCCCTCAGCAAGAAACAGTCCCGCTATGTAACATACCCAAAACGCAAGAATCTTCTTGACAATATATTCACCAACCGAATATGCGTACAAATTAAGACTAAAATAAAAAAACTGAAATATATATACTAAAACTGAATTATTCACGGAACAGTATCTGAACTAATAACTGTACCATGAATTTAAAAATTGATCCATGCAGCCATAACATCACTCTAAGTCAAACGGAAGAATTGCCCTTTTTCTGCAGCCCGATTATCCTTTTTTGCTACATCTGTTATCCACCATACAACCTGCCGGTGATCTACAGATTGACCATATTTTCAGCCTGAATCATACTGTTCGGTTTACAGAAACTCATGATCTTTATGAATTTTATTATTTGCGGAACCTGTTTCCTATTTATATGAACAGTCTGAATTATCATATCCATTGTTTTTATACAAATGAAGTTTCAAATTTCCAGAATCTTTCTGCACTGCCATATATGATTCTGACTTCGGAATATGCGATTACCTGTTCCTCTGATTATCAGATGGGAATTTTGTATCAGGATCCAGACATTTTACAGGCATTATGGAATTTGTTTCGTTCACATCAGGATCTGTGTCAGTCTGTATTTCAGACCTTTCCACTGGCTGCAGATGATTTACCATCTCTGTTTCAGTTTGTTTCCAATTCGAGAAGTTCTGCTGATGTAATATTAGACATTCAGCCGGAAGCCTGTATTCTTCCTTTCCTGCGCAAAGATCTGCTGAAAGATATTTTTAATTATGAGCTTCCCATGGCTGATTCCGTTATATCCATGGCTAATTCTTTGTTCCTTGATAATATAAAGCGAATTAAAGATGGAAAATTTATCATATATTTTACAGAATATGGAATGACCCGTTTTCTGCAGGAAGGTTTATTTGAAGAAATTCCATCAACATTTTATCATCCTCTGACCAGTCAATCGGATATTCACAATCCACTTCACTGCTTCATTTTATTATCTGGTGGAGTTGCTATAGTTATACATACTACTGCTCATTGCCGCTCCTGTCGCAGCTTCCTCTTCACATTCTGCCAGAACAAGTTCTGCCTTGAACATATCTTCAATAATTTCACACAGTACCAGATTTTTTCTCAATCCATTCCCGGAACCAATCATACGCCTGATCTTTATGCCGATTCCTTTCTGAATAGTCATATACATCTGATACAGTTCTGTGCTCATTCCCTTCAGAACACCATAGCAAAAATCTTCAGGTGTAAAGTTTTCGGAACAGATCTGGGTAATACTGCCGCTTTTTTCCGGATTTACCCGCGTACCGTCAAATGTTGTTTCAACTTTAATCTTTCGACTTTCAGTTCTTTCACTATTCTGGTCTCTCCCTGTTCTTGCCATCTTTTCCATTACTTTGTATAATGGCTGCTCCTGTCCGGTCGCTTCTTTTACAATTTTTCGGAAAAACTGTTCCAGAAGCGCATATGCCTTGCCGCCACACAGAGATGCTCCTGCAAGCAGATACTTCCTATTTAGGAAAGGTCTTGCCTCAATTCCATCTCCCGAAAAATACTGACTGGAAAGAACAGAAATCTGTCCGCCGGTTCCCATATTGACCAGTAATATATTCTCCTCATCACCTGCTGCTCCAAGGAAGCTTGCCTGGTTGTCTCCGATTGCTGTTGTAACTGTCCGTCCTCTGTATGTACCCAATTTTTCTATTCCCGTACAGACATCAGGCAGCCAATTTACGTCCACTCCCATTTCAGCCAGTTTTTCTTTTTCAAAGCACATCTTATGGCTGTCAAAGAATCCAAAACCTGCCGCATTGCTCACATGTACCAATGGTTTTTTACGCCCTGTCAAATACATTCCAAAATAATCCATGATTGTACAGAAGCTCAAAGCCGAATCCGGAACCAGATTATGTCTGATATTATAAATGTGTGTGACAAACCCATATCCTGAAGCAGCATGGATTTGACATCTTTCCCGGATTTCTTCTGTTAAAGGAATCTGATCTCCATCGCAGATACTTCCTCTGGCATCCTGCCATGTATATAACGGACTGACACAATTTCCTTCTTTGTCAACATAGACAATTCCATGCATCTGCCCTGTGAGCCCAATCCGCTCAACATGCGGATACTTCTCCAGGAAATAATCCAGCAGATTCACTGCTCTTTCTACAATTTCTTTTGCATACTGTATTCTTTCCCATTCATTTCCGGTTTCGATAAAGCAACCGTTCTCTACAGTTTTTGCCTCCAGAATCTTTGCCAGTCCGTTTTCCTCTTTTTCCAGAACAACACCGCTTATCGTTGTTGTCCCAATGTCAATCCCCGCCGTTTTCACAGCCCAAACTCCTCTGCCAGTTTCTTAAACTCCGGCAGGGAATTAATAATAGTATCATAAGATACACAATAAGCCAGTCTCACATAACCCGGGCAGGCGAAGGAGCTTCCCGGAACCATTAGAATATTATATTTCTTTCCAGCTTCGCAGAACGCTTTTTCATCTGCTACCGG
>JAQXIP010000042.1 GCA_029007845.1 Clostridiales bacterium | reverse complement strand
GATCACTTTGCTTTGCATCCGGTATTTCCGAAAATGGATTCCATTCGTACGGATATCATCCCATGTTAAGAAACCAATTCCTCCTGTTATAATCAGTCCAATAATTACAAGGTTAATCACCCAGTTTCCGGAATACGCCGTTAGGGAAGAAAAATTCTGTGTCTCTCCCATGAGATCAAAACCCGCATTACAGAATGCAGATATGGAATGGAAAAACGAATACCAGATTCCCTTCCAGACTCCATAATCCCGGCAGAAAACCGGCATCATGAACAATGCACCCAAAAGTTCAATCAGAATAGTTAACTTCAAAAGGAAACCGGTGAGTCGTACAATACCTCCTACACTTGGAGCGGAAATTGCCTCCTGCATTGTGCTTCTCTGCATCAGCCCAATCTTTTTTCCCGATATGATTGCTGCAAAAACCGCAATGGTGACAACCCCTACTCCTCCGATCTGGATCAGCGTAAGGATCACAGCCTGTCCAAAGGCAGACCAATGGCTTGCCGTGTCATAGACAACCAGTCCGGTTACACACGTTGCAGACGTTGCGGTAAACAGCGCATCCAGAAATGGGGTTACCTGCCCGCTTTTGGATGAAAATGGAAGCATCAAAAGAATACTGCCAATTAAGATTACAACCAAAAATCCAGCAATGATGACCTGGGAAGAAGACCATTGCTTCTTCTTATTATATGTTAAAAATGATAATCCTTTCATGCGATACCTTCTAACCCTCCCCACAGAGTCAAACCCTCTTACTCAATTATCCATTATTTTTATAAAGATTGCATTAAGAAACACTTTTTTATGTTAAGATTTTATAAAACATGTTTTCATAACGCAAGTCCATTTTTATTATACCCTTCTTTTTCCCAGAACACAATCCCTGCTTGCCGGGCAAACAAAACAAGCTCTTCATTTGCTTTCTCCAGGCTGCCAAATTCGTTTTTACAGCATATCACCTTCCCGCACTGTCCAATCCGCTCTTTTGCTTTTAAAACCAGTTCCGAAGAAATGGGTTCCATCCCTCTGGCACAAACCACTTCCGAAGCCAGTGCTTTTGCCACTGGATAATCCAGATCATTTTCATAGAGGATTCCGGCAGCAAACGGAATGCCCTGGCGCTGGAGTTTCCTGAAAACCGGCCTGCCTGTTCCGCCTCCGGCAATGACAAACACTTCTGGTTCCCCTTTTGCAGGCTCCAGTTCCATGCTGCTGTTTTCCTCGTCAAAACATCCCGTTTCAATATGAAATAACGACTTGATATAACCTGGCTGAAAGATCGTTTCCGGTTCTCCGTACCGATCCACATACGTTCCGTTCACGCATAAAATCCGGTCAGATACCCTTTTGGCAAGCTCCAGCTCATGAAGTGACATAATCACGGTAAGCCCCGTTTCTCTCCGAAGTTTCTGCAGGGATGACAGAAAATCCAGCTTGTATTTTACATCCAGGAAAGAGGTTGGCTCATCCAGAATCAGAATATCAGGCCTTTGGCAGATTGCCCTTGCAAGCATAACCCGCTGCCTTTGCCCGTCACTAATCTTTGTAAAATCCTGGTCTTTTATCTCGGTAATGTGAACCTGCTCCATGGCCTGTTCCACGATTGCCTCATCTTCTTTGGAAAAAACACCGAAACGTCCGGTATATGGATACCTTCCGGTGGCAACTGCATCTTCACAAGTCATCAGTTCTGTCTGAAGCTTCTCGGTAAACACCACTGCCATCTTCTGGGATAATTCTCTGCCAGACATCTGTCCGAGTTCCTTTTCTCCAAGGTACACGGTACCGCCAAGAAGGGTTAACTGTCTTGCAATGCTTTTTAGAATGGTGGATTTTCCTGCGCCGTTTGGTCCAATAATCGTAAGAATCTCCCCTTTTTTTAACCCGATCTCAATATTCTCGATCAAAGGTACTCCCTGATAACCAACACTCATTTTTTCTGTCTTAAAATTGTAATCCATCATGCCATCCTCTCTCTTCTTTTACTGATCATCACCCACAACACCACCGGAGCGCCAAAAACAGCGGTAACGGTACTGATACTTAGCTCAGTCGGTGCAAGCAGGGTTCTTGCAAGCAAATCACAGAACAGACAGAATACACTGCCGCCAAGAAAACAGGCTGGGATCATCCAGATCGGTTTTGCTGTTTTCAGGAGTTTTTTTACCAGGTGAGGCGTTGCAATCCCGACAAAAGAAATCGGTCCTGCAAAGGCTACGATGCAGGCAGATAAAATGCTGGATAACAAAACGAGCTCCACCCGCAGAAAACGGATGTTTACCCCCATATTTTTTGCATAAACTTCTCCCAGCTGGTATGCACTAAGAGGTTTTGACAACAGAAAAACGAGAACAAAGGTAATGGAAACCACTACTGCCATTTCCCTTACATTCTCCCAGGTCATCCCTGAGAAACTCCCCTGGGACCAGTTATGAAGATTAACAATCTGTGCGTCATCTGCAAATGTCACTACTAATTCCGTAATAGCAGAACAGATGTAACCAATCATCACACCGCTGACGACCAGCATGGACATATTATGGACTCTTCTGGATACGACCAGCACAAATCCCATAGACAGCATTGCACCTGCAAATGCTGCAAGGATCATAGCCGCCGAAGTAAAACGAATCCCTTGTCCCAAAAGAAACACCATGACAAGTGCCACAACCATCTTGCCACCGGAGGATATCCCTAAAACAAACGGTCCGGCAATCGGATTATGAAAAAAGGTCTGTAAAAGATATCCGGAAAGTGCCAGTGCACCGCCAAGAATCAGAACGGCTGTTGCCCTTGGAAGCCGGATATCCCACAAAATCCGCTTCACCGTTTCATTGCATTCCCCGCCTGTCATCGACCTTACGATATCATTTATACTGATCCTCACACTTCCAATACCGATATTAAGTACAAAAAAGAACACAACACCAACACAAAGCAGAATACATGCTCCAAAATATCTGTAATTTCTGATTTTCAGCATAAAAATACGCATTCCTTTCTTTACTCGATGCAAAACAAATAATGCATCTGTTCCTCTTTGCCACCTTGAAGCATCGTGTGAATGTCTTCCATCATTCCGCCGATAGAAAGAGACTGCTGGTACAGATCCTTTGTCGTACACCATACATTTCCCTCTTTCACGGCTTTAAAGTCCGACAGGACACTGCATTTCTCCAGCAATTCTTCCATATCTTTCACACCTCCATCAATGGAGCTGTTATAGATGAGATAGTCCGCATCTTTCGCACCACGGTAGAATTCTTCCACCTGCATATTGAGGGTGGAACGTTTTGTATTCGGATCACCCAGATTCTCAAAGATATACCGGCCTCCTGCCAGTTCAATCATTTTTGGAACGTAATCGGAAGACTGACGCACCTGCACCAGACCATTGGATGTTACAAAAAAGAAGGCAACCGTCTTATCTGTTTTTTCATCCGCTGCTACATCATCAAGAATCCGGGTCTGCTCCTCAAATATCTTTTGGGCTTGTTCTTCCTTGCCAAGCAGTGCCCCAAAAAATTTGATCCACTCCACTCTTCCCAGTGGATGGGATTCATAACTGGAACATTCCATCATAACCGGAATCCCAAAATCCTCCAGTTTTTCTACGACTTCCGGTGCATGGGTAATCATCGTATTCTCAATGGCAAGGGAGCAGCCTTTTGATACGATCAATTCATAATCCGGCTTATTGTATTTTCCGGCATAAAGCAGATCCCCATCCTCCATGGCTCTTCTTGCGTCTTCAATATACCAGTCCTCCGCCTTCTGTCCGGAAAACGTAATCGCATCTAAGCCATCCAACGCAGAAAACAGATCCATCACGGAAGAAGCAACCAGATAGAGATTCTTGACCGGACGTCTGATAACCACCATGTCTTCATCCAGATTCTGTGGTACATGTTTTCCCTCCGGCACAACCAGATACTTTGCCCCATTAAGCTTCGTGGTGAGAAGAGTATATCCCCCTTCATAGTAGTCAACGGAAAAATTCTGGGCATATTCTAATTCCAGACTACTCTGATAAACCAGTTCTGACTCTGTCTGCATTGTTTTTGTAGAATTGGAAGAAGGACTGCCGCAGCTTGAAAGCCCCAGCAGTCCCACCAAAATCAGACAGAAGATCTTCTTTCTTCCTATCATCTTCCTGACCTCTTATTCTTCAATCCGTTTTATCGTATCGGAATGAAATGTAATCGTATATTCCACCTCATGCGGTTTACTCATGGCAACCGTATCACCAATTACTGTAACCGGCTCGTCAAAGGCGGTAACCGGAATCTCAAACACCGAGTTTCCATCCTGATTAACTGGCAGATATTTTTCACCGTCTACTACCATATAATCATAATTTGGACTGCTCCATTCAATCGTTGCAGTTACCTTTCCCTGTGTTACGGTAAGATTGGCCGGAGACTGAACCGCTGCCTTTCCACTTCCACCTTCCATCGTAAGGTCAATCTGATAAGTACCATCGGAAAGATCGGACAGATTCTGTTCCGGTGTCTCTTTGTCCACCGGCTCAGGATTTGAAACACTTACTTTATGATCATACCACGTTCCTTTCGTTCCGACCAGTGCCAGATCAAATTCTTCCGAAAGCCACGGAACCGGCACATCAAAGCCATTCACTTCCTCCGTTGTTCCGTCACTGTATTCTACAGTATCAACAACAGGATTTAAGAGTACTGCACCTTCTTTTTTTGCATTCTCTGCAAGTCCCGGATAAAGGTTGAGGATATTTTTTGACGTAAGAGAAATGTGAAAAGTCATCTCCCCGTTTTCCACCGTCAGGGTTCCCTTACCATCACAGGCCTCATTTACATGAAACATGGAGCT
>JAQXIP010000041.1 GCA_029007845.1 Clostridiales bacterium | reverse complement strand
GAAGGAATTGATATCGAGGCAAAACCGGAGATTACCTTTGATGATTTTATGAAGATGCAGTTCCAGGTTGGTGAGATTGTTGCCTGTGAAGCGGTTCCAAAATCGAAAAAGCTGCTTTGCTCCCAGGTTAAGATTGGAAGCCAGACAAAGCAGATTGTATCCGGTATCCGCAAATACTACTCACCGGAAGAAATGGTAGGAAAGAAAGTAATGGTGCTTGTGAATTTAAAACCTGCAAAGCTGGCAGGGGTACTTTCAGAAGGAATGCTTCTATGTGCAGAAGATGCAGAAGGCAATCTGGCACTTATGACACCGGAGAAAGCAATGCCAAGCGGCGCAGAGATCTGTTAAGAAGGGGTTCTGAATCGTTATAGAAGGAGAGGTCATATGATATTTGATACTCATGCCCACTATGATGACCGCAGATTTGACGAAGACCGGGAAGAGCTTCTTTCCGGTCTTTTTAAAAGCGGTATCGGGCGTATTGTAAATGTGGCATCCGGCCTGCCAAGCATCCAGACTACGCTTTCCCTGGCAAAAGCGTATCCGGAGATCTATGCGGCGGTTGGTGTTCATCCGGAGGAGCTTTCCGGTCTGAATGAAGAAACGATAGAGCAGGTACGGCAGGCTGCCGCCTGTGAAAAAGTGGTGGCAATCGGTGAGATTGGACTGGATTATTACTATCTGGGGGATGATGAGAAAAAATCACCGGAGCAGTGTAAGGAGGAACAGAAATACTGGTTTGGAAAGCAGTTAGAACTGGCCAGAGACTGCCACCTTCCGGTGATCATCCACAGCCGTGAGGCGGCAAAGGATACTTATGATCTGTTAGAACAGCACCACGCAGGGGAAATGGGCGGTGTGATTCACTGCTACTCCTATTCAAAGGAGATGGCGCAGGAATATGTAAAGATGGGATTTTATATCGGATTTGGCGGTGTCGTTACATTTTCCAATGCAAAAAAGGTAAGGGAAGCAGCTGCAGCAGTGCCGCTGGAGCGAATCGTCATTGAGACGGACTGCCCATATCTTGCCCCGGTTCCCAACCGTGGCAAACGGAACTCTTCTGCGAATCTTCCTTATGTACTGGAGACCCTGGCGGAGATAAAAGAGTGTTCGGTGGAGGAACTGGAAGAGGCTACGTGGAAAAATGCGTGCGATTTGTACGGATTAGAGGAATAATTGTGCCGATGTGTTCAAAAGGTATTTCATAGTACCCATCATTTTCTGCATCGTGGCAGTCTGTGTTAGACGTGCGGCGGAATTATTAGAGTGAAAGGAATAATTTTCCAGGTTCCCTCATACAATGAAAAGCATAGCAGGTGTGAACTGTAATGATTGATCTGCTTTGAAGAAAATGGAGAAAATGAGGGGATTGTTTTGGATAGTTATCAGAGACTGGTTGCATATCTGTATGAATACGAAAATGGCCAAAAAGGAAGAAATGTAGGCTTTGGAAGAATTGAGATGCAAAATGGCATATTGAAACTGACCTTACATATGAAAAGTCTGCAGGGAAGACTGCAGGGAGGTAAGGTCTTTTTATTTTACCGTGATAATGAAAAACTATCCGGAATTGAAGTGGGAAACATGGTAATGCAGGGAAATTATGGAGATTTCCGGCTGGTAACCAAAAGGGACAATCTAATGGGAAGTGGAATCGCATTTTCCAGGATCTGTGGTTTGTCGGTTGGGGAAGGAAACCATTATGCTGCTTCAGAATGGGATGGAAAGCAATTGGATGTGGAGCATTTTTGTCCGCATCAGATGGTGCTTCAGGCGGCGGAGTGCGAGAGTGAAGTGATAGAGCTTCCGGTCCAGGAAGCAGAGACGCCAGCGGAGGCGGATGTATCACGGGAAACGCAGGTGTCACAGGAAGCGAAGGTGTCGCGGGAAGAGCAGATGACACGGGAAGAGCAGATGACACGGGAAGTGCAGATGACACGGGAAGTGCAGGTGTCACAGGAGGAACAGGAAGAAGAGGCACTGTCACAGAAGGAAGGGGAGCGGACGAAAAAACAAGCGGATCGGCAGGAAAGAGAAGGAGAAACGCCAAGGAATCCGGTGGGTGTGTCAGGGAAACAAGGGAGAGTGGCAGAGAAGAAAGAGATGAGTCCGTCTGAACCTGCCGATGCGCTGTTTTCCCACTGTCAGACCCATCCGTTTTTCGAAAATGAGGAAATGGAATATTGTGTGAAAATGGAACCAAAGGACATTGGGTATCTCCCGATGGAAACATGGGGGATGGCAGGAAATAGTTTTCTTCTCCATGGTTACTATCAGTTCCATCATTTAATTTTCCTGAAAAAGAAAGGAAAAGAAGGAAAGAAAGCCTATTATATGGGGGTGCCGGGATTTTACCGGAGCCAGGATAAATCCATGGCACAATTATTTGGCTTCTTGCAGTTCGCATGCTGCCAGGGAGATGCGCCAGTGGAAGGGGAGTTTGGCTACTGGCTCCAGCAGGTGGTCTTATAGTTTTTAGAACCGGTACGTGTAGAGCAGATAATCCTGCCAGGTGCCGTGAGGACAGGCGAATGCCGGAAGGAAAGCATCATTTACCATGCCGGCTTTCCGGGCAAGGCAGATGGAGGGCAGATTATCTGGCTGGATATAAGCCAGCACCAGATGAATCTGGGGAAAATTGGCGTGAAAATAAGACAGGGAAGCCTTCACTGCTTCTGTACCAAATCCGTTATTTGCCTCGTCCTGGTGTATTTTATATCCGATCATGCAGTTTTTAAAGGCTCCATATAAAAAATTGGAGAAGCATACGCTTCCGATCAACCGGTTTGGGTTTTCTTTCCGGGTAATCCAAAGCCGGAGATACTGTTTTTTCTTCATCAGCTCATATTCTGCTTTCAGATTTGCTTTCTGGTAGCCTTCTGTATAAAAATTACCGGGACGGTCAGGCTCCCACGGATCAATGTAATCTTTGTTTTCTGTATAAAAAGCCAGAACCTGGCGGGCGTAGCCGCAAGGAAGGATATAGTAAGAAAGCCGGCTGCTTTCAAAGACAGGAATCATAGGGAACACTCCTTTGATAATTCATCGGATAATGTGGCAAACTGGGCAAGTGTCAGCGCCTCGCCCCGGATGGAAGGAGACAGCCCTGATTGTTCTAAAGCATGGACAATCTGGTCTTTTGAAAAGGACAGTTCCGGTGAATTATTAAGCCCATTTACCAGGGTTTTCCGACGCTGGTTAAAGGAGGCTCGGATGAGCCGGAACATCAGGGCTTCATCCTGTACATTGACAACGGGGGTTTTGTGTCTGGTCAGGCGGATGACAGCAGAGTCCACGTTTGGCCTTGGCATAAAACAGTTGGGTGGAACGTTTGCGGCGATATATGCTTCTGCGTAATACTGGACGGCCAGTGAAAGTGCGCCGTAATCTTTGCTTCCCGGTCCTGCCTGCATCCGCTCTGCCACTTCCTTTTGAACCATGACCGTAATGCTATCAATTGGCACGTGGCTTTCAAAAAGCCCCATAATAATCGGTGTGGTAATGTAATAGGGGAGATTCGCCACTACCTTAATCGGTCTGCCGTTGTTTTGCTGTTCTACGATCTGATTGATATCCAGCTTCAGGATATCTTCATTGATCACCGTCACATTGTCGTATGGGGATAACGTGTCCGAAAGAATCTCAATCAGGTTGGAGTCGATCTCCACTGCGATAACCTGACGGGCATTTTCGCACAGATACTGTGTCATCGTGCCAATACCCGGTCCAATCTCTAATACCAGATCTTCTGATGTAATCTGGGCAGCCCGGATGATTTTATCCAGCACATGAGTGTCAATGAGAAAATTCTGTCCGAACCGTTTCTGAAAATGAAATTGATATTTTTCCAATACCGCAATGGTATTCTGTGGATTTCCTAATGTGGCCATAGTATACGTTCCTTTCTGGTTTTGTCCGGTTTGCGCGGGTCAATAAGTCAGAACTCTTTTCCTGCAAGCAGGAACGATTTCTGATTTTTGACCCTTATATCATGATATTACATCGTTTGCGAAAAAACAAGAAAAAAGGGGTTGCATTATTTTGAATCATGGGGTATAATATTCCTTGCGTTGGTTCACAAAGCAAATTAAATAAGCGCTTCTAGCTCAGTTGGTAGAGCACCTGACTCTTAATCAGGGTGTCCAGGGTTCGAACCCCTGGAGGCGCACTGAAGTCCTTGTTTGACGGTTCACCGTTGGGTAAGGGCTTTTTGTTTGCCCTGAGTCGAGTTATCTCGAAACCGATGCACTAGCTTGAGAAGGACGGCTGGCCCAAGACGCAATCGAGCTGGCCAATAACAATTCAAAAGAAAGGAACCAATTACCATGCAGGATTTTATATTCAGCCTGAACGTAACCATGCCGATTTTTCTTCTTATGGTAATCGGCTGGTTTTTAAAGCAGCGGGGAATGCTTACCGAAGAATTCGTATCCGTTGCCAATAAATTTAATTTTAAGGTAACCCTCCCTTTTATGTTGTTCAGGGATATTTCCTCGGTGAACATAAGAGAAGTATTTGATCTTCAATATGTGGTATTCTGCGCACTGGTAAGCACAATCTGTTTCTGGGTAATCTGGGGGGCTGCGCGTCTGTTTGTGAAAGACCGCTCTATCCGTGGAGCCTTTGTCCAGGCATCGTTCCGAAGCAGTGCAGCGGTGATGGGACTGGCATTTATTGATAATATATACGGAAGCTCGGTGATGGGACCCTTGATGATTATTGGAGCGGTTCCCCTGTATAATATTTATTCCGTGATTGTGCTGACTTATGAGGGTGGAGATCAAAATCAGCAGAATGCATCCGGGAAATTAAAGCAGACAGTTGTTAACATATTAAAAAATCCCATTATTATAGCCATTGTTCTGGGATTGGGTGTATCCTTTGCAGGAATTACATTTCCGGTTGTCATTAATAAAACGGTGAATAGTGTGGCTCAGATGGCAACCCCGCTGGCACTGGTTACCATGGGGGCTGGATTTGAAGGAAGAAAAGCGTTGGCGAAGATCCGGCCAACGCTGTGGGCATCTGCAGTCAAGCTGGTGCTTCAGCCACTGGTTTTTATTCCGGTTGCGGCAATGATGGGATTCACGGGAGAAAAAATCATAGCAATTCTCATTATGCTGGCAGCACCCACAACGCCTAGCTGTTATATTATGGCGAAAAATATGAACAATGACGGGACACTTACCGCCAGTGTCGTGGTGGCCACTACACTGCTGGCGGCGTTTACGCTGACGGGCTGGATCTATCTGTTAAAGGTGATTCAGTTGATATAGGGTTGCAGTTCACGCCCGCGAATCAGGCGGAATGCCTGGCATTCCCCGTACGCCAGGCATTCCGCCCGATTCGCGGGCGTGAACTGTAACGATAGTGGGAATATCTGTAGGGAAAATGATTGTTGGATTTGGGAGGTATATTGTGATATGATAAACAGCGATAAAATGTCAGCGTTAAAAACAGTACTTATATTAATATTGGTTATATTCTTGGACCTGGTTTTTACATTGGTTATTCTTCCTAAAGGAATTGCATGGGGATTTGCTCATGCAGGGATAAAGCTGGATTCCCATGATTTGGGAACAAAATATGGGATGGGGATAGCGGTTAGATTATTTGGACTGGCTGTGCTTCTTCCGATTCTATCGCATCTTAGCGATATGCGAATATTCACGTATAGAATTCATAAATCCTGCTTTGTTCTCAGCTGGTTGTTCTTTGTCTATATCCTTGCCAATTTAGAAATTGGCGACATGACTCAGGCAACTCCATGGTTGTTTTTGCTGATGATTTTGGAGTGTTTTGCCATTGGATTCTATGAGGAGATCCTGTTTCGGGGTGTGCTGCTGAGGCATTTTATAGAACTCTTTGGGAATAGTCATAGAAGAATTATCTGCGCTGTGTTTGTGTCCAGTCTCCTATTTGGGATATTACATTTAATAAATTTCCGTACGGGGGCCGGTGCTGCGGCTGTATTAACGCAAGTAGGTTATGCTTTTATTACTGGCGTATTCTTTTCAGCACTCCTGCTTAGAACCAATTGGAATCTTCTGTGGTGTGGCATTGTTCACAGTTTATATGACATAGCAGCTGGTTTTGGTGATTTTGCCGTTCAAAAAACCTCATCAGAAGTGATTGCAAATCATAGCACCCCAGACGTAGGGGCATACTTGATAAATCTGTGTCTTTTTATTCCATTGCTTTTGTACGGGATTTTCCTGTTGAGAAAAGAAGTCAGCAGGTAGTTAGAGGCATAGGTGATTTGATTTTGTAGTGATGAGAAATTAATTCGCAGCAGCAGAAGGAGGAAGAGCATGCGTCTGATTCATACTGCAGACTGGCATCTGGGCAAGTCACTGGAAGGCGTATCCAGACTATATGAGCAGGAATTATTTTTACAGGACTTCGTGGAGCTGGTGGAAGAGAAGAACCCGGATCTGGTATTGATTGCAGGGGATATTTTTGATTCTTATAACCCACCTGCCAAGGCAGAGCAGTTATTTTACCGCACATTGAAAAATCTGTCGAAAAACGGGGAACGTCTGGTTGTTGTAATCGCAGGAAATCATGACAATCCGGAGAGGCTTGTGGCAGCAGGCCCTCTTGCCATGGAACACGGGATTGTAATGGCAGGACTGCCGAAAACGGTTGTACCACCTGGAATCTATGGAAAGCAGGAGATCATCGAATCCGGCGAAGGCTATATCAAAGCCTTAGTCAACGGAGAGAAGATGGTTCTCCTGCTTTGCCCGTATCCAAATGAAAGAAGGCTGAAAGAGGTGCTCTATGGTGACATGGAGGAGGAAGAGGAAAGGCTCATTTCCTACACAGAAGCCCTCGATCACTGGTTTCGCCAGCTGGAAACCCATTTTGAAGAAGATGCGGTAAATCTCATGGCTGCCCATCTATTTGTGGAGAAATCGGTGGAAGCCGGTTCTGAGCGGAGTATCGCTCTGGGAGGAAGCTACCTTCTTCCCGGGGCATTGCTTCCAGAGAAAGCCCAGTATATTGCTCTGGGACATGTCCACAAGACACAGATTGTCCCGGAGACATCCCACCGGGCATATTACAGCGGTGCGCCCCTTGTATACCACAAGGGAGAGCTGAATGCCAGAACAGGGGACATGCCGCCGAAAAACTGCATGATGGTGGAGGTAGAAGCCGGGAAGGAAGCAAAAGTAGAGACAGTTCCTATACCAGTATACAAGCCGATTGAATTATGGCGCTGCGAAAGCATTGAAGAAGCCATCCGAAGCTGTGAAGCCCATCAGGGGGAAGACTCCTATGTGTATCTGGAAGTGCAGACGGACAGCTATATTAAAGAAGACCAGATGAAAGAAATGAGGCGCTGGAAAGAGGATATTCTGGCGGTTACGCCGGTGCCTGTCCAGAGAGAGACACCGGAAGAGGGAGAAACCGTGAGGATGGAAGATAAATCCATACTGGAACTTTTCTGTGATTATTACCGCAGTGTCCGGAACATGGATCTGGACCAGGAGACACTGGACGTATTAAAAGAAATTCTTGTGGAGGAAGAGGTGACAGAGGATGAGACCGATTGAACTTCGGATAAAAGGAATCAACAGCTTTGAGGAGGAGCAGGTAGTGGATTTTGAGAAGCTGACCAGACAGGGACTCTTTGGGATATTTGGGCCTACCGGAAGTGGAAAATCCACCATACTGGACGCTATGACGCTGGCGCTCTATGGGGAGCTGGCACGGGATACGAAGGATTTCGTGAATCTGAATGAGGAAACCGGAGCTGTATCCTTTACCTTTTCCATTCAGGAAAAAGAAGTGTGTACGTACCGGGTCAGCCGGACTTTTCGCAGAAATAAGGGAAACGGGTATGCCAATACGAAATCTGCCCGGCTTGTGCAGCTCTATATGGGAAAAGAAGAAGGGACGGAGCAAATCATAGAAGAGGTGATGGAGGATTCCATCCGGGGAGTGAAGGAAGCCATAAACCGGCTGATTGGGTTGGAATTCTCAGATTTTTCCAGAACCGTTGTACTGCCCCAGGGGAAATTCAGCGAGTTTCTCCAGTTAAGCGGTGCAAAGAGGAATGATATGCTAGAGAGGCTGTTTCACCTACAGCCTTATGGAATGGAACTGATGAACCGGATCCGGCGCAATCGTTCGGATACACAGAATGGGTTGTCGGAAAAGGAGGGGCAGCTTCTTACTTATGAAGAGGTGACCAAAGAAGCGCTGGCGGCGGCAAAGGCAGAAGAAAAGCAGTACAAACAGGAACTGAAGGCGGCTGAAAAAGCGTATAAGGTGTGTAAAAAGACTCATGCGAAGACGGAAGCGGATTATGCCAGAACAAAGGAACTGGAAAAGGAAGAAAAGAGACTGGAACAGCTGCTTTTAAAGGAGCCGGATATCAATGGATACCGGAAGCGGCTGGAGGAAGGGCAAAAAGCGGAAAAAGTGCTCCCTTATGTTAAGGAAGAGACACGGGCGAAAGAGGCCAAAAAGGAGCAGGAAGAAAAGACCGGACAACTGCAAAGAGAGATGGCGGATACCGGACAACAGCTGGAGGCGCTGCAGTTAAAGGAGCAGGCAGTCCGGGAAGAGGAAAGAGAGCGGATACCCGCACTTACTCTGGAACAAAAACGGCTTTCGGATCTGGAAGAAGAGATTACGAAACGGGTACTTCCGAATCTGTCCGCTTATCTTAAGATGGAAGGGCAGGCAGAAGAAGCACAGGGGAAAAAGGAAAAACTGGAGCAGAAGCACCAGAAGGAAGAACAGGCATGTGCGGCTCTGGAGCAGGAGATCGAAACGATTAAGACAGAGAAGCAGCAGCTTGTCATCCCCAGAGAATACCGTGTGTCCTTTCAGCAGGCAGCAGACCGGATAAAGGAATATGAGGAGGCGGGGAAGCAGAAGAAACAGCAGGAGACCCGGCTTAAGAAGCAAAAGAAAACGGTTCAGAATGAGAAAGAGAATTACCGCCGGTTCCTGGAAGAATACGAACGATGGGATGCAGACCGGGCGCAGGAAAAAGAAGAGGAAAAGCAGGCACTTTCCCGTTATATCCGAACATTGATCAGGCCGGGAGAGCCTTGTCCGGTCTGTGGGAATCCGGACTGTATGCTGGAGGACAAGATGGAGCTTAAGAAAGGCGTATCTGGTTCTGGAACTTTGGAACAAAATACTCTGGAACAGGAGTCTTTGGATGAAGCGGTAGAGGTGGACTGGCGGGCACAGGAGAAAACGGCCCGGCAAAAGGAAAGAGAATATCTGGAAGAAAAAGTGCGTCTGGAGACGAAGCTGGTTCAGCGAAAGGAGCAGCTTAGCCAGCAGGAGGAAGAATGGAAGGAAGCCTGCCAAAAAGAGGAAGCGTGTCGGGATGCGGTGGAGGAAGCTCTGACTAAAGTAAATGCCATCGGGGAGAGATGCCAGTGCCAGACTGCACCGGTCACCATTGACGGGTATGAAGAGGAAAACCAGCGTCTGAAACAGATGGAGGACAGACTGGAGCAATTGGAGGAGCAGTTATCCGGGAAAGAACAGCAGTTAAAGAAACGGCGCAACATGCTGTGGAAGCTGGCAGAAGAGTATGACAGGGCAAAGGAGCTGGCAGGAGAGAGTATGGGAAAATGCCAGGCGCTTGAGCAGGCATTAAAGCAGGATTATGACCGGCTGCTGGCAGTGATGGGAGATTCCATCCGGCCGTATGAAGGAAACTGGGAAGCGTATCAGGAATATTTATCCGGTTATTCCACCAAAGAGGAACAGGCACATGTATTAAAGGAAATTAAACGGATTCAGACAGAGTCCGGGGCAATCGGGAAAGAACTGGAACAGGTCCGTCAAAAGGAAAATGAGGTGAAAGAAGCCTGTGCTGCGGCTGCGGGAAAGCTGGAGTCTCTGAAGAAAGAATATGAGCGGTGCAGGAAGCAATGCGAAGAAGCATTATCGTCAGCCGGATATGAATCTGCAGAACAGGTCTGGGAACAAACGATTTCTTCCAAGGAACAGACCCGGTATGAGAAGGAGATTCTGGAATTTGAAACGAAAAAAGCAACGCTTTCCGGAGCCATTGCAAGCGGGGCAAAAGCCCTTCAGGGACGCCGTGTGACGAAAGCGGAGTGGGAAGAGAGTGAACGGATCTTTCAGGAGACCGACCAGAAGGTAAAGGAGCTGAATGCAGGGATTCAAGTATGTTCCGGCAAGATCGACCGGCTGAAGGAACAGCTGGAGGAGAAGAAACAGCTTATGGAACAACGCCAGGTTCTTCAACACCGGATGGCGGTACTTTCAGAGCTGGAAAGCCTGGTAAAAGGAAAGAAGTTTGTGGAGTATGCGGCCAGAGAGAAATTACAGTATGTGGCAAAGGAGGCATCCCGGCAGTTAAAGGAGATCACAAGCAATGCCTATGGTCTGGAGCTTCATGAATCGGGAGAATTCTATATCCGGGATTATAAGAATGGGGGAATCTTAAGAAGCTCCAGCAGTCTTTCCGGGGGAGAGCTGTTCTTGGCATCCCTTTCCCTGGCGTTGGCGCTGTCTACCCAGATTCAGCTGAAGGGAACGGCACCGCTGGAGTTCTTTTTCCTGGATGAGGGATTTGGAACTCTGGATGAGCCGCTTCTGGAAGTGGTGATGGATTCTCTGGAGAAACTGCAGAACGACCGGAGAAAAGTGGGAATTATCAGCCACGTAGAGGCTCTGAAAAACCGGATACCGATGAAGCTGATGGTAACACCTTCCAAGCCTGGAAAGGGTGGGAGCCAGATCCGGTATGAGTGGAATGGGTGAGAGGGGAAGAGGGATGCCACGCATTCTGCCTGATTCGCACGTGTAACTGTAACGAACAGTTACTTCCTAAAACCAAATTGTTACAAAATTGTTGCAAAATCCTTCAAAATTTGTTACAATTACTTCAGAAATATTAAGAATACGATTTTTTGAAGGGGTATGAACAGATGAAAAGGAGAGCGGTGTGTATTGTACTGGCGCTGCTGATTGCGCTGCAGGGGCCGGCAGCAGTTTCTAATGTAAAGGCAGCAGAGGCAGCAGAGGTGGAAGTGAATACATTAGAAAATGCAGGGATTGAAACATACGAAAAGGAGATTGTAAAGATTACCAAAACTGGTTTTGTTGCAGATTCTTATAACGGAGTAGACGCGGTTTACCGAAAAGGCGGTTCGGATGGTTGTAATATGACATATTCCTGCGCTGCATATGTGAAAAAATATTATTCCGCAGTCCATAAGGTAACGGTGAATAATCTGAATCGAGGATGTACACCAAAATCCTCCACTGGAAAGTTCAAAGTAGTTAAGACACCAAAAGAAGGGGATGTGGTGTATTGTCCTACTTCTTCCGGTTCCACCCACTGGGCGATCGTAAAGCATGTGGATACAGAGGAAAAAGAAGTTGTATTAATCGAGCAGAATTATAAATGGCAGCAGGGAGGACAAACGGTATGCGCAGTAAACCGCAGCATATCCTGGTCTGACGGAAAATTTTTCCGGCTGAGTAGGTAGATGTTTTGTAAAACTTCTGGTTTGTGCCGGGTTACTGTAACGATAACGTAAATTGCTGACAGCACAGGATATATCTTGTGCTGTTTTTTTCGTAGCAGTTCAGTTATAATGAAATGATACATTACTTCGTAAGGATTGGGGGGGACCAGCATGGAGATCTATCAGGGCAGGGCAGTCTATCAGGGGATTGCCATAGGAACGGTTTTTTTCTATGAGAAGGGACAGCAGGCCATACGGGCGGAAAAGACAGGGAATCCAAAGAGAGAGTGGGAGCGTTATGAAGAGGCAAAGCGTGTGGCAGCCGGAGAGCTGGAGGAACTATATCAGAAAGCACTTCTGGAAGTGGGAGAACAGGAGGCACAGATCTTTGCTGTCCATGAGGTTATGCTTCGGGATGAGGCATTTGACGAGTCGGTAAAGCAGTTGATTGAACAGGCGATGGCAAGCGCGGAATATGCGGTGTCAGTTACTGGCGGGCAGTTTGTGAAACTATTTGAAGCGATGGATGACGAGTATCTCAGGGCACGGGGGGCGGATGTGAAAGATGTGTCAGACCGGCTGCTGGAGATTCTCAGTGGAACCAGGCGTTCCATCGAGATGGGCGACGAGCCGGTTATTGTGGTGGCAAAGGATCTGACCCCTAGTGAAACGGTTCAGATGGACAAAAAGAAGCTGCTGGGATTTGTGACAGAGCTGGGCTCATCCACTTCCCATACTGCGATTCTGGCCCGGACTATGAATATTCCGGCATTGACCGGTATTGCAGCCGATGCTTCATGGGACGGAAAAATGGCGGTGCTGGATGGGAATACCGGAACCCTTTATCTGGAACCGGAGGAATCCGTTCTCTTAACTTATCGGGAACTTAAGCGGCAGGAGCTTCAAAGAAGGGAGCAGATGCTTTCGTTAAAAGGAAAGGAAAACGTAACCAAAACAGGACAAAGGATAGAACTCTATGCCAATATTGCAGGAATCGGGGATCTGCCGGATGTGCTGGAGAATGATGCAGGGGGAATCGGGTTATTCCGGAGTGAGTTTCTGTATCTGGGAAGAGAGGACTATCCTACGGAGGAAGAGCAGTTTCAGGTGTATAAGCAGGCATTGGAAACAATGGCGGGAAAAAAGGTGATTATCCGGACGCTGGATATCGGAGCAGATAAAAAAGTGGATTATTTTCAGATGGAACCAGAGGAGAATCCGGCGCTGGGATACCGTGCCATCCGTATCTGCCTGGAGCGCACGGAAGTTTTCCAAACCCAGCTTCGCGCCCTGTTTAGAGCCAGTGCATTCGGAAAACTTGCCATTATGTATCCTATGATTACTTCGGTGGAGGAGGTTCGTAAAATCAAAGAACTCTCTGCGCTGGTACAAAGCCAGTTAACAAAAGAGGGCATCGCCACAGGAGATGTGGAAGAGGGGATAATGATTGAAACGCCAGCCGCCGCCATCATCAGTGACCTTCTGGCAAAGGAAGTGGATTTTTTCAGCATCGGAACAAATGATCTGACCCAGTACACATTAGCGGTTGACCGTCAGAATCCTAAGCTGGAGGCCTATTATAATCCCCACCATGAAGCAGTGCTCCGGCTGATCGGCATGGTGGTGGAAAATGCCCATAAAGAGGGAATCTGGGCAGGGATCTGCGGCGAACTTGGGGCAGATACCACGCTTACTAAGACCTTTCTTGAGATGGGGGTAGACGAACTGTCCGTGTCACCGGCAGCGATTCTGCCCATCAGGGAAATTGTGCGGAATACGGAGTGAAGAGGGGGAATTTCCTGTAAAAGTTTCCTAAAGGCAGAAAAAGTCACTTGAAAAAAATAATAGATTAGGTACAAAGTCGCTTGAAAAAATTGCATTTTGGGTATACTATAAATCAAGACAGAACAAGGGGGTGGAGTTGATATGCTGAAAAGGAAGATTGAACAGACCCTGGCCGAGTGGAAAAATAAAGCAGGACATAAGCCGTTGATTATAAAGGGATGCAGACAGTGTGGAAAGACATTTTCCGTTTTGGACTTTGCAAAGAAGCATTATAAGAATGTTGTGTATCTGAATTTTTATGAGAATCCGGACTACGCTTCTGCATTTTCCGGTTCTTTGGAGATTGATTATATCGTGATGATGTTGTCCGCGATGCTGGGAAGCAAAGCGGTATTCGAGGCCGGAAAAACGGTTCTTATTCTGGATGAAATCCAGGATTGCCCGGAGGCCAGGACAGCGCTGAAGTTTTTTCGGATGGATGGGCGGTACGATGTGATTGGAACCGGATCGCTATTAGGTGTTAAGGGATATGGCAAGGAACCGAAATCCATTCCGGTGGGTTCTGAAACAGTGATTGACATGTATCCACTTGATTTTGAGGAATTTCTGTGGGCCAATGGGATTGAAGATTCCGTCATTGCGATGCTTGGTAAGAGTCTGGAATCGGAAACACCTGTGCCGGAAGGCCTGCATAACCGCATGAGACAGTTGCTTTTACAGTATGTGGTAGTAGGTGGCATGCCGGATGCAGTCCAGACGTTTGTGGACACGAAGCAGATGAATGACGTGCTGCGTATTCAGAGGGATATTGTCCGTTCTTATGAGGATGACATGGTGAAATATGCAGAGAAAAAGGATAAATCCCGGATCAAGGAGTGTTTTGCGTCCATTCCGAAGCAGCTCAGTAAAGAAAATAAGAAATTCCAGTATTCTGTTGTAAAAAAGGGTTCTACTGCTGCAAAGTATGCAGGGAGTCTGCAATGGATTGAAGATGCCGGAATTATATGCAGGTGCTACAATCTTTCGATTACGCAGCTTCCTCTTGATGGCAATGCCCTTGAGGATGTGTTCAAAGTATATATGCGGGACTGCGGTCTGTTTGTCAGTATGCTGGAGGATGGCACCCAGTATGACATTCTTAAGGGGAACCTATATGGATATAAGGGTGCCATTTTTGAGAACCTGATTGCGGATATTTTTGGTAAAATGGGGCGTAAGCTGTATTATTTTCACAAAGACAGCGGGCTGGAAGTGGATTTTGTTATCCGCTACAAAGGGGAATGTACGCTAGTTGAAGTAAAAGCGGTTACCGGAAACACGAAAAGTACGAAAACAATTCTTAAGCATCCTGAAAAATATCATGTGAATCGTGCAGTAAAACTGGGTGATTATAATGTGGGGAGAACAGGGCAGATTCTTACGCTTCCGCTGTACTTGGCATTTTTATTGAGGGAGCGTTGATTTCAAATAATGATGTGAGTGTCAAAAGTACTTTTGACACTCACTGATATACGAATTGCTCCGTTGCTCCGCAACTTCCGCAATTCTACACACATTCGCAATCCGTTGATTTTCCATGGAAAATCACTACTTGCTCATGTGTGCGCGGGTCAATAAGTCAGAACTCTTTTCCTGCAAGCAGGAACGAGTTCTGACTTATTGACCCTTATATCAAATAATTGTTTCGATATAAAAAAATTCTCGTTTATCGAGAATTTTTTTGCGTTCAGGACGCAAAATGAAACGTTCATGACAAAAACAGTCATTAATGGAGTTTTTGTGGTATGGTAAAAGAACCAAAACACGACGGATAAATAGAGGTGAAAGGTTTGTATCTTGGAATATGTGATGATGATGAAGAAATGAGGAAGCGAATGTACTTCATCTGCCAAGAAGTACTAAAGCAGCAAAAAATAGAAGTCCAGGTGGTGCTCTTTCAATCAGCGAAAGAGGTATTGCAGAGTGAAAAAGAAATGGATCTTCTCATACTGGATATCGAGATGCCTAAAATGAATGGAATTGCATTAAAGGATACTCTGCAGAAAAAGCAGAGCAGGGGGCTGATTATATATGTTACCAGTCACGAGGAAGCCATGCAGGAAGCATTTGGAATCCATGTGTATGGGTTTGTAAAAAAAAGGGAGATGGAGGAGCACCTTCCAGTGCTTCTTGTATCTGCATTAAAGGCACTGGGCAACTACTGTCTAATTGACGGGGAAATCAACAGCAGGGATATAGTCTATATTGAGACGGAACATATATACAGTGTCCTTAAGTTAAAGAATGGAAAAGAGGTACTGATGCGCCACAGCAGCAGGGAGATGGAAGAGAAGTTACAGGGGATGGATTTTATCCGCATTTCCCGCTCTGTTCTGGTTAATTTAGGTCAGATACAAGGTCTTTGGCAGCGGAATGTACGGCTGCCAGACCGGGTGCTTCCGGTAAGTGTTCGGATGTGGGCTAAAGTAAAAGCAGAATATGACGCATATTGCAGGCGAAATGCGAGGTATTGCTGATGAAATATTTAAAAATATATAGAAGTTTTTCTTTATTAGTCAGTCAGTTCAATCGTTTATCATAGAATTATAATCAACGAAGTGAACGGGATGGACTTCTTATAATTTAATCGAGGTGTTCAAAAAATGAAAAAACTAAAAAAATGGTTTCGATATCCGGTATCCGCGGTCAGCCTTGTAATTCTGTTTATAATCTCCTTTTACAGTATATACAAAGGGGCAGACTATCAGCATCAATTGTATGCGGAGGAGATAGCACAGACAGGCAGTCAGTTTGCATATAACACTGTTTTTTATGTGAAAGGGGAAGGAACGGAGTGGGAAACAGTATTTCAAAGTCTTCCAGTTTGTGTCAGTGTAGAAAATATTAGTGCCTATATAGATGGGGATCGTTCAACTTCTACGATACAGATTCTTCTTCCTTCGCAAGAAGAACCGAAGTATCCGATGATTTCGGGCTCCATGTATGATGGGAACACTGATCCGATTGTAATATTAGGACAAGGACTGCAATCCCTTACCTATAAGAAGAATGGAGTGGTCTATTTTGACATAGAGGGGGAGCCTTATCGGGTAATCGGATATGTAGGCAGTAAAGAATCAGATTTTTTTGATAGTAGACGGATTGTATATCGTAATCGTATGGGTGTCCGATTGCAAAAGGTATATGACATGGAAAAAGGAACGGGACTGCTGTTGAAGCTAAGCAGCGATACGGAAGATACCGATGCGCTGCTGGAAGATTTACTGGAACAGAAATCATTTCAGGAGATGAGTGGGAGGATAGAATCCAGTGGCGACTCAATTCTGCCTGGGAATGTTGTGGTAAATACTGATGAGGATGAGAAGAGAACATATATATTGCTTGCATTTTTATTCTGTATGGCTAATGCGGTGATTGTATCGGAATTATGGCTGTATGAACGGCAGAAAGAGATTGTGATACGGGTGGAAAACGGATTTAGCCATGGACAGATATATTGCATTATGTACCGGGATATTTTGCGGTTATCTTTTTTGTCTTCAGCATTTGTATTTGTATTACAAGTATTCTTTGAGATGATGGTACAAGGGAGAATCGTTTCTATTGGCAGACTGTGCTGGAATCTTGCAACAATGCTTTTTTTTACTCTGTTACTGGCGGGAGTGGTACTGATCTATCCAATGTGGTACTTGTCAAAAAAAACGCCACAAGAGTTGTTTTCCGGGAAAGGAGAGGTCTGACACTATGAAGTGGAGTCAAAGAGTAAAATATGTGATGACGCAGATGTTTCACAGAAAAATTTCCCTGTTTTCGTCTATGATTGTAGTAACGATTGCATTTCTTTTTCTCCAAGTTGTCTTATATCCTTTTGGGGAACGCTACTATAACGAAATAGCAGTGAATCAGTCCATCCGGAAACCAGATAAGACCTATCATGTGAAATTCCTGGATTTGAATATGAATGCTGTGAATGCAGAGAAGGTAAAGGCGGTTATAGAGGATATTCAAACAAAAGATGGGGTAAGTGGAGGAAAGTTTTATACACATAACCTTCGTTTTCAAGAACTTCAGAAGGAGGAATATTATCAGATCAATCATACAGAATGGGCATTTGAACTAAGCCCTGAGAAGGAAGAACTGATGAAACAGATGAATGTGGATGGTCTTCAGGATATGATTTTTCTGGATCCTCAGTTGCTTGCGATGTGTGAGGTGTCTTTGACGGATGGGAGAAGGGCAGAAGAGGTACTGGAGGAATATGAAGGACAGAACCCAGTGCTAGTGGGCTACGATTACCGTAATCTGGTGACTGTGGGACAGACTCTTACGGAGAATGATTCAAAGCAGAAATTTGTGGTGGCAGGTATCCTTTCCAAGGACAGTCAGTGGCTTTCATATGGCGATATTGATACAATACAAGGTCCGGTTTCCTTAAATCATTTCTTTCTTACCTGGGCAAGAGAAAAGCCGATGAAACGGGCGAATAGAGATGTGTACAGCCAGTGGGAGGACGAAGTAGATGAAACGGTATACACTTATTATAATTCGATATATTTTATGGTAGATGGCTCGGTCAGTCATAATGAGATACAATCGTGGATTCAAATGTTGGAGAAGAAGCATGGTTTTCCGATGCAGTGCCAGATGATTACTACAATATTGCGTGACAGTATTACAGAAAACATCAGAGAATTGCGGTTGTTTATCCTTTCGGCCGTTGTTGCACTGGTTGTTACGGCACTTTCTATTGGTATGGCATCAATCACGAGCCTTCTGATTCGCAGGAAGGAATACGCAGTGATGAGTGCAAATGGATTCTTGTTAGGAGATATCAAGCAGATGATTGGATTAGAAAATCTGATAAAAATTGGAATTCCATATGTGGTGTCCAATCAGCTTATGGCAAGAACATGGGATAAACCGGTTGTTGCCCACTTGTGTATGGGAATAAGCGGTGTCTATGCTGTTATACTGATTATTTTGTGTACTGCAATACCGATTTTTATGCTGAAAAGAATGAATTTAACAGAATTGCTAGGGGGAAATGCAAATGATTGAGCTACGTGATGTATGTAAAATATATGGGGCAAAAAATGGGGATGCAGCTACAAAGGCACTATCCCATGTGAATTTAGCCATTCCAGACGGACAACTGCTGGCGGTTATGGGACCTTCCGGTTCTGGAAAAAGTACATTGCTTCATATTCTTGGCTGTATGGATCGTATCACAACGGGAGAGTATTATTTTAACGAGATACCGGTTCATAAGATGGATCAGAAAAAACGGGGGATGTTCCGAAGAGAACAGGTCAGTTTTATTTTCCAGAATTTTGCCCTGATGGATCACTATTCCATCTATGAAAATATTGAACTGCCACTGGTTGCTATGGGTAAAACGCAAAAGGAGCGGAAGAAACGGGTATTGAATTGTGCAGAACGATTAGGGATTGCCGGAATTCTGGAACGGTATCCGAAACAGGTGTCTGGTGGACAGCAGCAACGAGCGGCGATTGCTCGTGCCATTGCTGGAGGAAATTCCCTGATTCTGGCAGATGAGCCAACGGGGGCACTGGATCAGAAAAATGGGAAGGATTTGATGAAACTTTTGCAACAGTTAAATAAGGAAGGAAAAACCATCGTGGTAGTTACCCATGATCCGAATGTAGCTGCTTATTGCCAAAGAACGGTGTGTATTGAGGATGGGCAGATATCATAACCTTTATTAACCATGTTCACATACGGCAAGAGAAGGGGGGGAATTCTAAATGGGCTATGAACAGGAATTTTATGAACGGGAATATGCGCTTGTTAAAGCGGAAATTGTAAAAAAAGAAAAAGAGATACGGGAACTGGTTCGAGACCGTAGGATTGAATTTTTTCGAATGATCTTTAGCTTTCTCCTTATTTTTGTAGTGTATCAATTGATTCAGTTAATAGGAAATAATATCATTCTAAGAGCCACATTTTTTGAAGTGCTGATGTGTCTTTTTGTGCTGCTTATGCTCATGCCCCTTTATTTTATCTGGAATTTGTTGAAATTTCTGGGAGGATTTGGGATGCCTACTTTTTCCAGACTGAATGTGGGGGGATTAAAGTATTGTTATGTCCGGGAGAAGCAGATGAGGGAGGAAGAGCTGCAGAAGCTGTACCAGAAGAAGAGCAATCTGGAACAGTATATGGA
>JAQXIP010000040.1 GCA_029007845.1 Clostridiales bacterium | reverse complement strand
AAAAGACAGAATCAGGAATCATTCTGCCAGATAGTGCAAAGGAGAAAACGCAGGAAGCCGTGGTTATTGCAGTGGGACCAGGAGAATGTAAAGATGGCAGGAAAATGGATATGCAGGTAAAAGAAGGAGATCAGGTGATTCTTTCTGAATATGCTGGTACGGAAGTAAAGATTGATGATGAAGAATACAAGATTGTAAGTCAGGAGGATATTCTGGCTATCGTTGAATCATAAAAGCAGAGAGATAGAGAAAGAAGGAATTTATCATGGCAAAAGAAATAAATTTTGATATGGATGTTAGAAAGAAAATGGAAGCAGGTGTCGATCGCCTGGCTGATACAGTAAAAGTTACATTAGGGCCAAAAGGAAGAAATGTTGTACTGGATAAGTCTTATGGCGCACCTTTGATCACAAACGACGGAGTTACAATTGCAAAGGAGATTGAGCTGGAAGATCGTTTTGAAAATATGGGTGCGCAGCTTGTAAAGGAAGTTGCAACTAAGACAAACGATATTGCAGGAGATGGAACAACCACAGCGACAGTACTGGCACAGGCACTTGTCAAAGAAGGTATGAAGAATGTTGCTGCAGGAGCCAACCCGATTGTTTTAAAAAAAGGAATGAAGAAAGCATCCGATGCAGCAGTTCAGGCAATTGAGGAAATGAGCCAGCCAGTCACAGGCAAAGAACATATTGCAAAAGTAGCTGCAATCTCTGCCGGAAATGAAGAAGTTGGAAACATGATTGCAGATGCCATGGAAAAAGTCGGAGAGAATGGAGTAATAACGATTGAAGAATCCAAGACGATGAAAACAGAGATTGATGTTGTCGAAGGTATGCAGTTTGATAATGGATATCTTTCCGGATATATGTGCGATGATAAAGAAAAAATGATCGCAAATATGGAGAATCCATATATTCTCATGACAGATAAGAAGATTTCTAATATTAAAGATATTCTTCCAATTCTGGAAAATGTGATGAGAGAGAGAAAGGAACTTTTGATTCTCGCAGAAGATGTTGAAGGCGAAGCACTAACGACATTGATTGTCAACAGTCTTAGAGGAACACTAAAGGTAGTTGCAGTAAAAGCACCAGGATACGGCGACAGCAGGAAGGCAATGCTTCAGGATATCGCAATCCTTACTGGAGGTCAGGTAATTACAGAGGATCTGGGACTTGAATTGAAAGATACTACCATGGATATGCTTGGTCAAGCAAAATCGGTTAAGGTTACAAAGGAAAACACAACAATTGTAGACGGGGCAGGTAATAAAGCGGATATCGAATCCCGTATCGCAAATCTGAGAAAACAGGTGGATGGCACAACATCTGATACAGAGAAGGATAAACTGATGGATCGTATTGCCAAAATGGAAGGAGGCGTTGCCGTCATCCGAGTTGGAGCAGCGACAGAAACTGAGATGAAGGAAGCCAAATACCGTATGGAAGACGCAATGAATGCAACAAAAGCGGCTGTATCCGAAGGTATTATCTGTGGTGGAGGATCTGCATATATCCATGCACAGAAAAAGGTGGAAGAACTAGCTGAGACTTTGGAAGGTGACGAGAAGACAGGAGCCAGAATCGTATCAAAAGCATTGGAAGCTCCACTTTATACAATCGTAGATAATGCTGGATTGGAAGGTTCAGTGATCGTGAATCAGGTAAAGAACAGCGAGAACGGAATCGGATTTGATGCCGCATCAGAAATATATACAGATATGATGAAACAGGGAATTATTGATCCAGTGAAAGTAACGAAGAATGCATTAACCAATGCAGTCAGTGTAGCATCTACACTGTTAACTACAGAAGCTGCTGTGTCGGAGATTAAAGAAAATACACCTGCGCCGCAGCAACAGCCAGAAATGTATTAATAAGAATAGCTAAGGTCTTAGAACAAGGCAGTAATCACATAGAGGAGATGGCTGGTACATCTCCTCTTTTTTGCAGTGACAAGGGTTGTTTGCTGGAGTGCTAACCGTATATGAATGTTAAGGAGGAAAAAGAAACATGTTAGGAAAATTAGCAGGTCCTATTATAGGAGCATTGATCGGATATTGTACAAATTATATTGCGGTAAAAATGCTTTTTTACCCTAAAAAAGAAATTAGGATATGGGGACATAAGCTCCCATTCACACCGGGAGCAATACCGAAAGGAAAGCCAAGGATTGCCAAAGCAATCGGCAATATCGTGGCTTCCGATCTTTTGACTGAAGAAGATATCAAACAGAAACTGAGTTCCCAGGAAACGGAAAAAGCAGTTGTGGATCAAATCATGCAGGGGTTCTTTACAGATCTTCATACTTGTATTTCACAGATCTGTCCTTCTGAGCTTGATTACAATGACATAAAGACGAAGCTGGTCTCTGAATTGTCAACACAGATTTTGGACGCTGCCCAGCATATGCATCTGGATGAACTGATTGTTCAGGAAGCTGGAAAAGTAGTGAAGGCAAAAGTAAAAGGAACAATGCTGGAAATGCTCTTAAATGATGATATGTTGAATTCTATGCTTCAGCCTGTTGGCAGCGAGCTAATCAATTATATGAACGAAAAAGGCCCTGATCTTATCAGAGCAGAGATCGAATCGAAGATTGACGTGCTGGAAGAAAAATCAGTGCTTGACATCTGCAATCATTTGGATATTTCGGAAGAAGCAGTTCGCAAAATGCTTACCGCTTTCTATCAAAAAGCAATGAATTCCGTTATTGGGAAGTTACTTGGGAATCTGGACATTGCCGGAATTATCGAAGAAAAAATCAATGCGATGGATGTGGACAGTCTGGAAAATATGGTGCTGACCGTCATGAAAAAAGAATTAGATATGATTATCAATCTGGGGGCGCTAGTGGGTGCCGTTCTGGGAGTTTTGAACATTTTTATATCATGATAGCACACACATGAGCTGGGGCATATGCAATTCACCTTTATGTACCGAAAAAAGTAGATTGCGAATCCATTCACAACATAATGATGTCCATTCACCACAAAAAAACTTCTTTGATGATGATAGATGATAGAATACCCTTTGGCGAATTAAGATTTTCTTAAGGCTTCGTGAAGGGTATTCTAAAAATGAATATGGCTATTATGAGGGATCCAAGTTTTTCTTGCAAATAAAAACAAAATCTGGAAAGACAGGATGGGTTTATATTCCTTCT
Organism: Clostridiales bacterium; assembly: GCA_029007845.1. Lineage (GTDB taxonomy): Bacteria > Bacillota > Clostridia > Lachnospirales > Lachnospiraceae > SUG1228. The sequence goes on along the minus strand of JAQXIP010000040.1, from coordinate 34,272 downwards.
CCAACAAATCAGGCACAGGATTTTACTGGCGGTGGAAAAGTTATGTTACCGTCATGGAATTAGAACATGTAAAAAATTAGATTCATAAATCAGCAGTCTAGATATATTATGTGTTCCGTTGAAATTTTTTCTGCTTAATGCCGGCAGTTTGGAATTTTGATAGATCGACATCACAGGTACGCCTATTACCATATATCTTAAGATGTAAGAATAATAGAAGGGAGATTAAGTGATGGAAATGGTGCGAGCTTATTTGGCATCAATGAATAGAGAAACTCTCGTATTAGGGCTGTTTTTCATTATGTATTGCATAGTACTTGTAACGGTACATAGTATAATTAGATTTCGTTCTGTTAGAATGATATGGAATGTAATGTGCCTGATACCATTGGTTTTTTGTGTTTTGCATCTGAAAGAGCATTATCTGAAAGGTTCCGATTTATATACCGTAAAATTGTATCTGCCGTTGTATATAGGGGCTGTTTTCATGGGGGTGCTGCCGGTTTTTGAGAATAAGAAGAGATTTGGTATTTTGAAAATCGTATCGGTGATTATCACAATGGCAGGTGTGATGACCAGTTTTGTCTTTATTAATGTTACTGACTGGGTAGTGGTCATTGGTAATGGTACCCAGGTTGATTATGTGGAAAGCTTTGACCTTCTGATGAATGAGATGCAAGAGCATTATGTGATGAATGAGTGGAAAGAGATTGATTACGATGAAATAAGAGAGGAACTAATGCCTAAAGTCATGGAGGCAAATGAGAATCAGGATAGAGAGGCATATTATCTGGCACTTCAGGAATATGTCAATTACTTTCATGATGGACATATCTGGCTTGAAGCAAATACAGCCGCAGGTGTTGAAGCTCGTAATCATGTTGTCACTAAGCTTGAAGGGAATGATTATGGTTTTTCCTTATTTACGATTGATTCCGGTGAAACAATTGCAATCCTTGTTGAAGACGGGAGTGAAGCAATGGAAAACGGGATTTTGGATGGTACCGTTATTACCAAATGGAATGGTGTGCCAGTTGACAAGGCTATTTCAAATGCAGAGTATCTCCTGATTGACCGTGAGCCGGTTTTGACGAATATGGAATTGATGAAACCGCTATATTTTGCCGGAATGGGTGGTGAAACCATAACGATTTCATTCCTTGATAAAAAAGGGACAGAAAGGACAGCATCCATTAAAAGTACTGGAAGTTATGATGAACGATTGAATTATGCAGTGGAATGTCTGTTCCATCGATATCATTTTCCGTCTGATCAAGAGATTATAAATATGACTGATGAGGAAAGAAAAGAAATGATGATGGATGCGTATCAGCATAATGAGAATTTCAAATCCGAAATGATTACAAGTGATTGCGGCTATCTTGCGATTACAAGTGAGCAGCTGGATGTATACAAAGATACACTTGCGGAAATAAAAGGTTCTTATCCGGAGGTTACAGAGCTGGTTGATCAGAAGTTAGAATCTATGAAGGCTCAGGGAATGAAGAAACTTATTATTGATACACGCGGGAATGCTGGTGGTTATCCGATGATTCTTCAAGCAGTTACTTCGCTGTTTACAAAAAAAGAAATTGATATGGGATACGAGGCATATCGTCCATATGTAGGAGGAACGATTAGAAGGTCTGTCACTCGTACCGTACCCGCAAATGGAAAATGGGCGGATTTACCGATTATAGTTCTGACAAATGCGGAGTGCTGCAGTAGTGGTGATGGACTGGTCTACGCACTTTCGCAATGTTCCAATGTGAAAACGGTTGGGATTTCCAATTCTCAGGGAATCTATCAGAGTGTAGGTGGTGTGTGTTATACAACCAATAGCGATTTTTCGGTCCGTTATCCCGTGTTTTATGCATTCGATTCAAATGGAGAACCGATGATTGACCCAAAAGGAGACAGAGAATGCCGTGTGCCAATTGATGAGATCATTCCAATTACCCAGGAAGGTGCATTAGAGATTTTTACCTATGAAAAAAAGGAAGATTTGGATTATGAAATCAAATATGCATTGGATCTGTTTCCGATGGATATTTCAAAAACCGGCGCTGGTTTAAATCAATAGAGTAGGAGATGAATGACAGATGGATATCAGTTTTATCATATGGATGGCAGCATGCATTATTATTTTTATGTCGATTGGTGCAATACGCATAGCACGGCGTTGTAATGAAAGTATTGGTAAGGCTGTAATTCATGAGATGATAGGAATTGCAATCGTGCTGCTGTTTATGATTCTGTGGGATCTGATTGTCGGATAATACAATCTGTGATATCATGGGTGGAACACTTCTTATTAATAAATAAAATGTTTTTCCGGTTTGTCAAGAATGCATTCCATCGAAAATTATCCGTTTGGCTAGTTCATTTTTATGAAATATTTTGCTTGACTTATACACAATGTCGGATTATTCTGGTATGGCAGAGAAAATAGGTGGATTTTTCAGGATTTACTAAGGAGATAAGCATGGAGAAAAAGAAGAGATGCACAATTGGAATCTTTGTGATAGGATGTATTTTGACAAATTATTTTGGAAAGGCGTTATCGGATTATCTGGCGCTGCCAGTATGGCTGGATTCGATCGGTACTGTTTTTACTGCATATGTGCTTGGACCTGTATGCGGTGCAATTGTGGGAGTGGCATCCAATATTATGTACGGTCTGCATTCCAGGATAAGTCTGTTTTACGGGCTGACGAATCTTGTTGTTGGTGTTACGGTTGGCATATGCGCAAAAAAAGGATTTTTAAAGGATTTGTTTGGTGTCCTGTCGACTGCGTTTTTGGTAACCCTTCTTTCAGTTTTTATATCCGTACCGTTAAATTTTGTCCTGGCTGATGGTGCTACCGGCAATATCTGGGGAGATGGCGTGGCCGGATATTTGCAGGAACTTGGATGTAACAAAGAAGTAAGCTATATGATCGGGGAGTTTTATCTGGATTTTGCAGATAAGGTAATCACTATGCTGATTTTGTTTGTGGCAGTCCGGCTCTTAAAAAAAAGAAACTGGAAAAAAAGATCTGGAAAAAAAGTTGTTACCATGTTACTGCTGGTGTCGATGCTTACCTGTCTGGTTCCAGGAAGCCTTGTCTGTGCAGAAAATCATTCGGAAGAACAGGAAACAAAGGAGTATGATTCTCGGAAATATGTGCAGACCGTTTATAACAAAGAAAATGGTTTGCCCGGCGGGAGTGCGAATGATATTGTCCAGACAAAGGATGGTGTCTTGTGGATTGGTACCTATGGGGGCTTATATCGTTATAGCGGCAATTCTTTTCAGTGGATGAGGGAATTTGATTCGGTAAAAACGGTGAACTGCCTGTATGAAGACGAAGCAGGAAGGCTGTGGATCGGGACGAATGATAACGGGTTATCCATCTCGATTAACCAGAATATATCGAACGTCGTAAAGAAGGAAGATGGTCTCCCATCGAATTCTGTCCGCTGTATTGTGCAGAATACGGAAGGTTATTATTATGTAGGAACGACGGATGGACTGGCTGTTATGCAGCTGTCCGGAGGTCTAAAGGTGCACAAGATTATACCGGAAGTGGTATATGCGGATAGTATCTGTGCGGATCAGCGGGGGAACGTTGCTGCTGTTACCAATGAGGGCGGACTATATCTGATTCGTGGTAATAAGGTGATTATGCAGAAGACAATGCAAAAGGAAGGTGCATCCTATAATTGCTGTACGTTTGATGAGAATGAAACACTCTATGTAGGAACCTCAGCGAATACGATTGAAACTTATCGGATTATCGGGGAGCATCTGGAGAAGCTGTCCTCCATAGAATGTGGGAGCCTTTTGGGGATTAATTCCTTGACGATCTCGGAAGATCATACGATGTTTATCTGTGCAGATAACGGGGCAGGGTATATGCCTCTGGACGGTGAATATAGTTTTATTGATACGGATACATTTAACAGTTCGATTGAACATATGCTGATTGACTATCAGGGCAATCTGTGGTTTGCTTCTTCCAGACTTGGACTGCTTCGCCTGTGTCCGTCTGTTTTTCAGGAAATATATGAGAAATATGGCATGGACGAGAAAGTTGTAAATTCGGTGATAAAGTGGAAGGACTGCATGTTCTTTGGAACCGATTCCGGTCTGGATATCGTATCAGAGGAACCGACAACAAAGCTGGCAGACTCTCTTGTGAGGCAGTTGGAAGGAGTCCGGATCCGCTGTCTGATGGTTGATTCCAAAAATCATTTATGGATCTGTACCTCAGGCCGGGGGATATGGGAGATAAAAGAACATGGGAAAATAACCGTTTATGATAGTAAGACAGGAGCTATAGGAGATAAATTCCGTTCGGTAATCCAGATGAAGGATGGAACGATGGTAGTAGCCGGTGATTCCGGGCTGACCTTTATCCGGGATGGAAAAGTGTGCGATACAATCGGGATCCCGGATGGGCTTAGCAATCCCAAAGTGCTGACACTCCATGAAAGAGAGGATGGAAGTATTCTTGCCGGAACAGATGGAAATGGTATTGCGGTTATCACTGACGGAAAAGTAAAGGAGACACTGAAGCAGGAGGATGGTTTAAGCTCCGATATTGTTCTTCGGATGGTGCCAGATTCCGATGGCGGGGGATTGTTTGTTGTAACAGGTAATGGACTGTGTTACATGACGGAGGAAGGAGATGTCCGGATTTTAAGTAATTTTCCGTATTATAATAATTATGATGTTGTAGAAGGAAAGAACGGAGAATTATTTGCGTTAGGCTCTGCCGGGATTTATGTTTTGGATAAAAAGAGTCTGCTGAAAGGAAAAGAAGTGTCTTATGAGCTCCTGGATGCCAAAAAGGGTCTGCGTAAGGAACTGACCCCGAATTCCTGGAATTATATTGATGAAGAAGATAATCTGTATATGTCAGGGGAAACCGGAGTGGTCTGCATGAACCTGAATCACTATAATATATCGGTGAGATCTTATCGTATGCTGTTAAAAGAGATCGTTGTGGATGGCGAAAGTGTTCTGGTAGAAAAGGGAGAGACAACGTATATTCCACGGGGGTCATGCAAGATTGAAATTAATCCGGAGATCGTAAACTATTCCATCGAAGATCCGAATGTGCGAGTTTATCTGGAAGGTTTTGACCAGAAACCTAAGGTTGTGGCACAAAGTGAACTGTCAAATATCGTATATACCAATCTGGCATCGGGGGAATATACGTTCCACCTTGCTGTATTAGAGAGCAGAACCGGTAATGTCATTGCGGAAAACACATACCGGATTGTGAAGGAAACGGAGATCTACGATAACTGGTGGTTTCAATTATATGTGGCAGTTGAGGCGGTTATTGTAATTGCCTATCTTACATGGATGTTTATCAGAACACAGATACAGAAGTCGCTCCGGATACAGAAAATGGAGCTGGAGTGGGCAAAAAAACAGCTGCAGATGGGAAATGAAACGATTATGACCATCGCAAAAACGGTAGATGCAAAGGACGAGAATACAAGTCAGCATTCTGTCCGGGTATCGGAATATTCTGTCATGATTGCAAAGAGGCTGGGGTATAGCGAAGAGGCCTGTGAAGAGCTGCGCAAGATTGCGATGCTTCATGATATCGGGAAAATCGGAATTCCGGATTATGTGTTAAATAAACCGGCAAAGCTTACGGATGAAGAATATGAGATCATGAAATCCCATGTGTCAAGAGGTGCAGAAATCCTGAAGAATTTTACCTTAATTGATCACGTAACCGAAGGGGCACTGTATCATCATGAGAGATATGACGGCCGTGGATATATTCATGGATTAAAAGGGGAAGAGATTCCTTTGAATGCAAGAATTATCGGACTTGCAGATGCGTTTGATGCGATGACTGCAAATCGTGTTTATCGGAAACAACTGGACTTTCAATATGTGCTTGAGGAACTAAAAAAGGGACGGGGAACCCAGTTTGATCCAAAGCTGGTTGATATTATGCTTGGATTGATTGAAGACGGTACAATAGACGTAAAGCAGATCTATAAAACGGCAGGCAGTGAGGTGTCAAGATGAAAGCAGGAATGAAACGGGTTTATGGAATTACTTTAATTAGTGCAGTCGCCATGATTATCATTGCTTTTGCGATCCATCATGTCACAGATGTAAAAGAAGAAAAACGGACGATCCGGGTTGGATTTGTATATGTAGGAGACGCCAGTGATGCTTATACGGCGAATTTTCTGAAAGCACAGTCCGCTATGGAAAAGCAGTACGGTGGTCAGGTAGAAGTCACCACAATGTATAATGTGCCGGAAAATGATGTCCAGAATGCGTTTCAGGAACTGGTGGAGGATCATTGTGATCTGATTTTTTCTACTAGTTATGGTTATGGCGAAGCAGCGAAGAAGATTGCTGTGTCTAATCCGGAGATTCAAGTCTGTCAGGCAACCTGCAGTAATGCAAATGAGGAACCGTATGTGAGTAATTATCATACGTTTATGGGAAACATTTACCAGGGAAGATATATTTCCGGTGTAGTGGCAGGAATGAAACTAAAGGAACTGATTGACAGTGGGGCAATTAAACCGGATCAAGCAAAGGTAGGCTATGTAGGTGCTTATCCATATGCAGAAGTGATTTCTGGTTATACTTCTTTTTTACTTGGAATCCGGTGGGTGGTGCCTGAGGCAACGATGACCGTAAAATATACGAATACCTGGTCTGATTATTATCTGGAGAAGAAATGTGCAGAAGAGTTAATTGATGAAGGGTGTGTGATTATCTCCCAGCATTCTGATACAAGCGGGCCGGCAACGGCATGTGAGGAAACCGACCGCTCTCAGATCGTATATTATGTAAGCTACAACCAGAGTATGGGTGATGTTGCGCCTACAACTTATCTGACTGGCTCGAAGATTAACTGGACACCTTATGTGACAAAGGCGGTACAAGCGGTTCTTTCCAATAAAGAGATTGAGAAAAACATAAAAGGAAATGTCAATGGAAATGATGTGGGAGCTGGATTTGACTGTGACTGGGTGCAGATGCTGGAATTAAACCAGTTTGTTGCTGCGAAGGGAACACAGGAACGGGTAGATGAACTGGTGCGTGACTTCCAGCAGAATAAAGTGCAGGTGTTTAAGGGAGATTATATTGGTGTAGATCCTGAGGATGCATCGGATACGATTGATTTGCGGGATGGTTATCCGGAAAATGAAAAAGCGTCGGCTCCTTCGTTCCATTATGTGTTGAAAGATGTAATCACAATCGAGGAATTTTTCGGGGCAGAATGAGTAAGATAGAAAAGGAGGCAGGTGTAGTAACACCTGATGGAAAATGAAAGAAAAAAATAGAAATTCGTTTACGGGTTCAATAGGATTTGTGCTGGCGGCAGCAGGAAGTGCGGTAGGTCTTGGAAATATCTGGAGATTCCCTTATCTGGCGGCAAAAGACGGAGGCGGGTTATTTCTGGTGCTGTATCTGATTCTGGCACTTACTTTTGGATTTGCTTTGCTTACCACAGAGATTGCTATTGGAAGAAAGACAAAACAGAGTCCGCTGACGGCATATACCAAAATAAAAAAAGGCTGGGGATTTCTTGGAGTGCTGGCATGTCTGGTGCCAGTTATTATCATGCCTTATTACTGTGTGATTGGAGGATGGGTAGTCAAGTATTTTCTTGCTTATCTGACGGGGGATGGCACCAGGGCAGCACAAGATGGGTACTTCACGGATTTTATTACCGGAGAATCGCAGCCAGCTTTATTGATGATCTTTTTTCTGCTTGTTGTGGCTTTTATCATATTCCGGGGTGTCAATAAAGGAATTGAGTCATTTTCCAAAGTGCTGATGCCTGTTTTGCTTGTACTAGTAATAGGGATTGCACTTTTTTCCATCACGATCCATTATACGGATGCAGACGGGGTGACCAGAACCGGATTAAAAGGTTTGCTGATCTATGTTATTCCGGATCTGGGCGGTCTTACGTTAAAGCGGTTTTTCTCTGTGCTTCTGGATGCCATGGGACAGTTATTTTTCAGTCTCAGCGTTGCCATGGGAATTATGATTGCCTATGGTTCTTATGTGAAGGACGATTCAAATCTGGTAAAATCCATCAACCAGATTGAAATATTTGATACTGTTGTGGCATTTCTGGCAGGAGTCATGATTATTCCGGCAGTCTATACTTTTATGGGGAAAGAGGGAATGGAGGCATCGGGACCAAGTCTGATGTTCGTATCTTTGCCAAAAGTATTTGCATCCATGGGCAAAATAGGAAATGTGATTGGGTGCCTGTTTTTTGCTATGGTATTATTTGCGGCTGTCACCAGCGCTGTTTCTGTTATGGAAGCAGTGGTATCCAGTTTTATGGACCGGTTTCATATGTCCCGTGTTAAGGCGGCATCCATTGAGACCGGAATCGCTCTGTTAGGCGGAATCGTGGTGTGCCTTGGCTACAATAAATGGTATTTCGACATTACACTGCCAAACGGGGCTCATGCACAGATTCTGGATATTATGGATTACATCAGCAATAACTGCTTTATGCCGCTTGTTGCAATTGGAACCTGTATCCTGATTGGATGGGTTGCGAAACCTGAGGTGATTATCAAAGAGGTGGAAAAGAGCGGCTGTAAAATGGGCAGAAAGAGATTGTATGTGATTATGATCCGTTATGTCGCACCTCTACTTTTATTCATTTTGTTATTGAAGTCACTGGGAATTTTGACCGTTATCTAAGAAAGCCAGAAGTTGTTGTATGGAGGTAGTCGTGTCTATGGAGCGCATTCTGATTGTAGTGCTTTACGTGATTGGCATAAAGTTTCAATTGCGCAGTATCAAAAAACAGTTAGAGCAGCGCAGTAAGGAAGCAAAACCCCTGTCTTATTGGAGATGAATGATAAGGATTTGAAAGGACTGGCTGTGACGCTGAACCAGACTTTAAAACAGGAGGCAGACCTGCGGATATCCCGGGAAATACAGGAACGGGAATTTAAGAGCCTGATTACCAATATATCTCATGATCTGCGTACTCCGTTAACGGTGATGAAAGGATACCTGCAGCTTCTGGAAAAATGTGAGATTGATGAAAACGGAAGAGATTATTTAAAAATATGCATTCGACACAGCGAAGAACTTGAAAAGCGCGTCAGGCAGTTTTTCGAATATTCCTACTGGGTAAATCAGGAGGAAGTAGTTGAGCTTACGGAACTGAACGTTACCAATCTGGTGACTGATGTGATGACGGATTTTATCCCTGTTTTTGAAGAAAAGGGAATTACCATGAGGCTGGAAGGGGAGAAAATATACAAGGGATTAGGGGAGAAGGAATTATTGAAACGTGTGATGCAGAATCTGCTTAAAAATTGTCTGCAATATGCTGTCGGTGAAGTGGTGGTTTCCATTGAAGAATGGAAGGACAGCCAGCTTCGGATCTGTGTAGCGAATCCGGTAGCAGCAGATTGCAGGGTGGATGCCAACAAGGTGTTTGAGCGTTTCTATGTGGGGAATGATGAGCGGAATCAATCTGCCGGTCTGGGACTTTCTATTGTAAAACTGCTGGTGGAGCAAATGCAGGGAGGGGTATTTTCAGGAATGGAAGACAATGTGTTTTATGTAGGATTTTTTATACAGATGAAGTAGATGTGAACGGTAATTGAAAAAGCAAAGAATAATTTATAAATGGTATATGGGACCGGAAAATAGCGCCAACACCGCTTAATAACATACTGGTGAGTCTGGCTGGCGCAGTCATTACCGGAGCATTGTTTTTTGTAGTTTCCTATAAGAACTATCATTCACTGGCTGGTTCTGTTGCCACCGGAATGATGATCTTTGGGATTGTATTTACACTGACCATTCTTTTTATGACAATCTGTATGAAATTATATCAGAAACGGGTTACGGATCTGGAAAAAGATTATGAGGATGATGAAGCGTAAGTGGGATGTGAAAGGAGAGGAAAAGACACAATGGAGTCTTTCGAATCCTTTGAGAAGATTAATGAAAAATTTGATCTGACAACGGAAGATGCCACTTCCTGGTATGTGGATGCTTCCGGAGGCGGTGCGCTCGTTACGGCTGAACTGTTACAATAGTGCCACGTTACCCTGCTTTTTTTTGTTGACAATCCTTTTTTCAGGTGCTATCCTATTATGGGACAAAAAAATATGGAAAAAAGGCGAAGAAAAGAAAGAGTAGCAATCAGGATGCCATACAGAAAGATGCCGGGTGATGAGAGGCTCATGGTAGGTGACTGTGAATTCCTCTTGGAGCTGCGCACTGAACAGAGTAATTTGAGTAGGCTGCGACGGGAAGACATCCGTAATCAATGTCAGGGTATCAAAGCGTACCTGAAGAGGGATACTGCGTGAGCAGTATGCGAAATAAGGTGGTAACACGATGATGAATCGTCCTTATGTGTTAGATATGAGAAAGATAACACATAAGGGCTTTTTTTTGGTAACAAAGCTGGATGAAACGGATGGATTTCATATGAAGCTGTCACTATCAATCAAGGTAAAGGTTACAAGAAAAAAAGAACAGGAGGAACAATCGCATGGGAATGCAGATTAGAGATGATTTACCAAAACCAGAGGAGTTAAAGAAAGCGTATCCGTTATCGGAGGACTTGAAGAAGAGGAAAGCAGAACGGGACCAGGAGATCCGCAGGATTTTTACCGGGGAGTCGGACAAGTTTATTGTCATTATCGGACCGTGTTCTGCGGACAATGAAGATTCAGTATGCGAATATATCAGCCGTCTGGCAAAAGTAAATGAAAAAGTAAAAGATAAGTTAATGATTATTCCAAGAATATATTCGAATAAGCCAAGAACAACTGGTATTGGATATAAAGGAATGCTTCATCAGCCAGATCCGTTGAAAGCACCAGACCTCTATGGCGGACTGGTGGCTATCCGTAAAATGCATATCCGTGCCATGGAAGAAAGCGGATTGACTGCGGCAGATGAGATGCTGTATCCAGACAACCGGAGCTATATGAATGATATATTATCTTATGAGGCCATTGGTGCCCGTTCCGTAGAAAACCAGCAGCATCGTCTTGTATCCAGTGGAATGGATATTCCGGTTGGCATGAAGAATCCAACCAGTGGTGATTTTGGCGTTATGCTTAATTCCGTAATCGCAGCCCAGACACCACAGGATTTTATTTACCGTGGACAGGCAGTTCATACCGATGGAAATGATCTGGCACATGTGATTTTACGCGGTGGTGTAAACAAATACGGCTGTGCCGTTCCAAATTACCACTATGAAGATCTGGTACGCCTGTGCGAATCGTATGCAAAACTTGATCTGGCCAATCCGGCTGCCATCGTGGACACAAACCATTCCAATTCCAATAAAAAATACAAAGAGCAGCTTCGCATCTCCAGCGAGATTATGCACAGCAGGAATGCGAATCCAGACATTAAAAAGATGGTAAAAGGCCTGATGATCGAGAGCTATCTGGAAGAAGGAAACCAGCAGGCGGGAGAGAACCAGGTATACGGTAAGTCCATTACTGATCCTTGCATTGGATGGACGGATACAGAACGTCTGTTATACGATATTGCAGAGAAATGCTAAATGTACAGAAAGGTTTACAGTCCACATCGTTTGATGGTGTACTGTAAGAAAAAGGAGAATATCATGCGCTATTATTTCGCGCCCATGGAAGGCGTTACCGGGTACATTTACCGGAACGCCCACCATGACTTTTTTCCAGGAATAGATAAATACTTTGCCCCGTTTATTTCCCCGAGTAATAACGGGGCTTTTCATCCGAAAGAACTGCGGGATGTGATGCCGGAAAACAATCCGGATCAGGTGTTGATTCCCCAGATTCTTGCCAACCGGGCAGATTATTTTATTCAGGCTGCCAATGACTTAAAAAAGCTTGGTTACGAAGAAATCAATCTAAATCTGGGGTGTCCTTCCGGTACGGTGGTGGCAAAAAAGAAGGGGGCTGGTTTTCTGGAGGATACGGAAGCATTGGACGCTTTTCTGGATGAAATCTTTCAAAAAACCACCCAGAAAATCTCCATTAAAACCCGTATCGGGAAAAACAGTCCGGAAGAATTTGAAAAACTGCTCCAAATCTATAATCAGTACCCGTTAGAGGAACTGATTATCCATCCCCGGATTCAGAAAGATTTTTATAAAAACCAGCCAAATCTTTCGGTGTTTTCCCAGGCGTTAAAAACCAGCCGTAATCCAGTCTGCTATAATGGCGATTTGTTTACGAAAGGAGATTATGACCGGTTCTGCGGGAGATATGCTGACGTGGACTGTGTGATGATGGGGCGGGGGCTGATTGGCAACCCTGGCCTTGTATGCCAGATCAAAGGAGAAAAAGGTGCGGCAAAGGAGCATCTGCAGGCGTTCCACCAACGGCTGTATCAGGATTATAAGGCGATTCTTTCTCCGGAAAAAATCGTGCTGTGTAAGATGAAAGAGGTGTGGTCATATATGGCAGACAGCTTTACGAATTCCGAGAAGATCCGTAAAAAAATCCGGAAAGTACAGACGCCCGGCGATTACCAGGTGCTGGTGAGCCGGATATTCCGGGAAGAGTCCCTCGTCTGGGAGCAGGATGAGGGAAAGCCGGAAATAGACAGAAAGATATAGAAAAGGACAGCAAAGGAGCAGCCATGAAACAGCGGGTGACGATAAAAGACATTGCAGAAGAACTTGGTTTAAGCAGTGCTACTGTGTCAAATGTGATACATGGCAAGACCAGAAAAATATCAGCAAAAACGGTAAGTAAGGTGCAGGAAAAATTAGAGGAAAGTGGATACATTCCCAATATGGCTGCTGTTCTTCTGGCACAGAATTCCTCTAAGATTGTTTGTGTTGTGCTGTCAGATGATGTGAAATATGAAGGTAGAATGATTGAGGATCCTTTTGTGAGCGGAATGCTTAACACAATTGCAAAAGGATTAGACCAGAATGGATATTTCATGATGCTGAAAGAGGAGAAGAATGTAGACCGGATTGTCCAGTGTGCTTCTATGTGGAATATGGCAGGGTTGATTCTGATCGGATACTGCGATGTGGATTATGAGAATCTGCGCAGTCAGATGCATATTCCTTTTGTAGTAGTAGACGCATATACCAATAAGGTACATCAGTATTCTGATGTGGGGGTGGATAATATAAGAGGCGGCTATCTGGCGGGAAAGTACCTCATTGAGATGGGACACCGGAGGATGATGTTTCTGGCGGATAATGATGAGGACTGTGATCATGACCGTTATGTGGGAATGTGCCAGGCACTGGAAGAAGCAAGACAGTGTGGACAGATACCCTTTGATACTTCCTGTGCAGATTTTCATCGGATATCAGACAAAAAGCAGGAGAGAAGAAAGGATTATGAGCGTCTTCGGGGGCAGATTCCCGCATATACAGCCGCCTTTTGTGCTTCTGATGTATATGCGGTTGAATTCATGAATGTGCTGCAGCAGTCAGGCGTAGTTATTCCAAGGGATTTTTCGCTGATGGGATTTGATGATATTCCTCTGGCGTCTTTTGTCTACCCTGGTCTTACTACGGTGTCCCAGAATCTGCCCCTTCGTGCGAAAGAAGCGGTTCGGCTGTTGATGGAAATGATCCAGGGGGACGGAGCGGGCAAAAGCTGCCTGGTTCCGGTTGAGCTGGTGGAACGGGATAGTGTGGCACGGAGGAAGGAAGAACATTAGTAACTCAAACTTCCCACACACGAATCAGACGGAATGCCTGGCGTACAGGAGGAGGGGATGGATTATAAAATACCCGCTTCCGCTATTTGAACACGTAGCGGTACTAAGGTTTTGCATACGCAAAACCAAGTGCCGACGTGTTCAAAAAGTATTTTATAATCCATCCCATCCGCCTGTACGCCAGGCGTTCCGTCTGATTCGGGTGTGGGAAGTTTGAGTTAGTAACAGTTGTGCATTTTTCATAAATCTTTCTTGTTATATTTGGAATGGGTTATGCGTTTAACCTATTGAATATCCGTGTTAATCTGATAAACTATTATTGAAGACAGACTTGCGCAGGTCCTTTTCAGAAAGGGGAGAGGACTTATGAATTCATCTCAAAAGAAAGTATATCAGAAGGAACTGCTCGCAATCGGGCTTCCTGTGACTTTGCAGAGTATTTTTCAGGCATCCTACAGTCTTGTAGACCAGCTGATGGTTGGAAGCCTTGGAACTGTCAGCATTGCAGGAAGTGGTCTGGGAGCTAAGTTTTCCAGCCTTGTATCGGTTACTTTGTCCGCAGTGGCAGCGGTTGCTTCTATCTTGATTGCCCAGTATCACGGAAAACAGGACAGGGAAGGAATTAACCGCAGCTTCTTTTCCTGTTTGTATATTTCAGTCTTGGTTTTGTTACTTTTTGCCCTTCCTGCCTTTTGCATCCCGGAAATCATCATGGGATTTTATTCAGAGGATGCAGAAACAATCCGGATGGGAGCGGTCTACTTAAAACTGATTGCGGTAAGTTACATCCCGATGAATGTGACTTTAATGTGTTCCGCATTTTTCCGGAGTGTGGAAAAAAGCAGGTATCCTCTGTATGCCAGTATTCTGTCCATGGCGGTCAATCTTTTGGGAAATTATCTGCTGATTTTTGGGAAATTTGGCTGTCCGAGGCTGGGGCTTCAAGGAGCAGCATATGGAACTTTGATTGCCAGAACATTGGAAGCACTCCTGCTAGTCTCCCTGATGGCTGTGCAGCAAAAAAAAGGAGAAATCAGATTAAGACCGGTTTCTTTGCGGGAAAAGGGAATCTATGGTTCAATTTCGGTTATGATTGTGCCGATTTTATTAAATGAGTTTTTGTGGAGCCTGGGGGAGAATATATATGCAGGCATCTATGGACGGCTTGGTACCGATGCCCTGGCAGCCATGACACTGACTAATCCGCTTCAGGCAATGTTTATCGGTATGTTTTCCGGTGTCTCCTCTGCTGCAGCAGTGATGGTGGGAAAGAGGCTAGGCAGTAACGATAATGAAGGAGCATATGTTGTGTCAAAATATTTGATGAAAACCGGGGTTCTTGGTTCTCTGGTTGTCAGTGTTTTATTAGTGTTACTGATTCCTTTTTATGTTAAGTGGTTTTCCATCGGACCGGAGGTGGCAAGGCTGACAAAATATATTGTATATGCCCTGGCGCTGGTATTATTTGCCAAGATTACAAATATGATTCTTGGAGGAGGAATTCTTCGCAGCGGAGGCCGTACCCGGATTACGCTGTGTGTGGATCTGGTTGGAACCTGGGTTTTCGGCGTACCGCTGGGACTTTTGGCTGCCTTTGTTTTCCACCTGCCAATCTACATGGTATATTTTATTCTTTCCCTGGAAGAGGTGATCCGGCTTATAATCAGTATTTTTCTATTCCGATCTAAGGTCTGGATGCAAAATCTGACCCAGGGAACCATTCCCTCTTGACAGTCCGGCTAAAATAGGTATAATTAGAAAATGCAAATAACTTGCAAATGCAAATTATTTGCATTTTTCTTGTGCGTTTAATCTGCTTTCTTTGAAAGGAATATTGGCAATTATGAGAGAAGTATTATTAGATACAGTTATGGACAGCGTAAAGCTGGTTCCGTTTTTATTTCTTACTTATTATATTATGGAATGGATGGAGCACCACACAGGAGAAAAACTGCAGAAAGGAATCCGCAGTGCAGGGAAAAGCGGACCGCTGTGGGGAGCAGTTCTGGGAATTATACCCCAGTGCGGTTTTTCGGCGGCTGCCTCCAGCTTATATGCAGGCAGGGTAATTACCCTTGGCACATTGATTGCCATCTATCTGTCTACTTCAGATGAGATGCTTCCAATCATGATATCCGAAGCGGTAGGAATTACTATGATTCTCAAGGTTCTGGCAACGAAAGCTGTGATTGGAATGATAACGGGCTTTGGGATTGACCTGGCATGGCATCTTCTGTTAAAACACCGGGATGCAGATATGGACATTCATAAAATCTGTGAGCAGGAGCACTGTCATTGTCAGGGAGGAGTACTTGGCTCTGCGGTGAAGCATACATTTCAGATTTTTATTTACATTTTTCTGATTTCCCTGTTGCTTAACGGATTGATTCAACTGGTGGGAGAACATACGCTAACGGGGTTCTTTTCCACGGTTCCAGTACTTGAGGAATTCATGGCAGGACTTATTGGCCTGATTCCTAACTGTGCATCTTCTGTTGTGATCACCCAGCTGTATCTGCAAAATGTAATATCAGGCGGTGCCATGCTGTCCGGCCTTCTGGTAAATGCCGGTGTTGGTGTGCTGGTTTTGTTCCGCTTGAATAAAAACCGGAAGGAAAATCTGGCAGTCATAGGAATCCTTTATGCTGCCGGTGTTCTTTGGGGGATCGTGGCAGAACTGGTTGGACTGACTTTTTAGGAACAGGTGAAGGGATATGGAACAGGCAAAAAATTATACAACTGCCCAGCGCACACAGATTCTGAAATATCTTCAGGAGAACAAGGAAAGAACGGTAACGATTCCGGACATATCCGCATATTTGGAAAAAGAGCAATGTAGTGCAAATAACAGCACCATTTACCGTTATCTGGAAAAGCTGGCAAATGATGGAATGATTAATAAATACGTGGCGGAAAAGGGAAAAAAAGCAGTCTACCAGTATGTGGATAATCCGGAAGAATGCCAGAAGCATCTTCATTTGAAATGCACCAGATGCGGCTGTGTTGCCCACCTGGATTGTGCCTTTATGAAAGAAATCTCAGGGCATATGAAAGAAGAACATGGATTTGTACTAGATTGCAGACATTCTATGTTATATGGGCTTTGCAGCAGGTGCCAGCCTGCTTCTCATTGCGAGAATGGGAAACATGAGGTATAATATGGCTGAACAGTCTGAGTATATAAGCAAAAGAGAGGATGTCTGTTTTGAATAAAAAAGCGAAGAAAAAATTTGTGAGAACTTTTGTGCGGTCTTTTGCTGTGATGGCAGTGATGATAGGAGCTGCAGGAATCAGCTATGCAGGGACAAAGGCATATTACCATGCTACTGGAAAGACTCCCGGGGGACTTGGAAATAAGATTGAAACCCTGACACCACAGGAGATGGAAACAGCAGCAAAGAATGTAGTGATTTCAGAAGATGGAGAAAAGGTGACCGGGATTGTTGTGGAAGTGTTTAACACGTCTACTGGCAATCTGGACTATCTGACGATTCCGGCGGAGACAAGAATTACTCTGTCAGATGCGTTATACCAGAAATTTGTTGCAAAAGAGATTGATATTCCCCAGATTGTATCGTTTTATGATCTGGAGTCCTATTTTGGAAAGGACAATCTGGGCGAGGGAATGCTATATCTGATAAATGATTATCTGGATTCGGATATCCAGTATTATACGTTGATGTCCGATGATACCTTCCGGAACCATTTTGATAAAGATGAAGAACAGAGCTGGAAACTGTCTGATTCCTGTAAAGAGGAGCTGGAAGGGCTGTCTTCTGAGGAAGAGATCAAAGAATATATCAAAGAGCAGTATGAGAATGTTACATCGAATCTGTACAGGGTTTCAAAACAGCAGTATGCAGAATACATGGAACAGATCGATCTTTCTCTGGTGCATACCCATATGCTTCCGGGACAGGATATTACTGGTGAATACCAGCCAAATCAGGAAAAAGCCAGACAATTGTGGGAGCAGATATTAAATGCAGATACTTATGTCTCTGCGGATGAACGTCTGCCAATTGAAGATAACTCCTCATCAATTGGGCTGCGTATCCGGATTCAGAACGGAAGCGGAATAACCGGGCTTGCGGCTGCTTTCAAGACCAAACTCGAAACAGATGGGCATACCATTGTGGCAGCAGAAAATGCGCCGGTATCCGGTGTGACAACGACAGAAATCCATGTGAAAGACAGCAGTGTAGGACGAGATCTGGAAACTTATTTTAACAGTCCTGTTTATGTAACGGAAGACAACTGGACAGACGCGGATTCCGATATTATCATTATTCTTGGAACCGCTGACCGTCAGTAGAGTGAAAGCTTCATCGGAAGAGAATGATACGAAGTAAGATTGAAGGGAGGGATTTCCATGGCAGTTCAGACAGAGATCAGCATTATGGGAATCCCGATTCGCGTCTTCAGCCTGGAAGCTTTTGCGGAATGGATGAAAGATGCACTGACCGGTAACCGTATGAATACATTATTTCTGATGACAATACCGGTTCTGGAACAAACGATGAAGGATGACACATATGCGGATAACATAAAAAAAGCAACACTGCGGATTCCCGGAGAGGAGGCACTTCTTTTACACCATGCTGAAACGATGCGGCGAAAAAAAATAGCCACAGATTACCGATGCCTCCGCTATGCCGTCCAGCAGCAGAAAGAGGGAACTTCCATGTATATTGTGGGAGATAATGAGCAGAGAATCAAACAGTATATGCAGTATTGTTCAAAGATATATCCACAGATTGAGGTGGTTGGCGCTTATTGCCTGAATATGGAATTGACGCCGGAGCTTATTATTAATGACATCAATATCGCAGCGCCCGATATGGTAATCGTTATGCTGGATTCTCCTTTCCAGGAGAATTGGATTATGGAAAATGCGTCGAAGATGTGCACCAGTATCTGTGTAGGGATTGGCGGAGTGATTAGCCAGATCCTTAACGAAACCCAGCCGGTTCCGGTCGTGTTCCGTTTTCTGCATATGAATTGGTTCTATCTGCACATGATCCTTCCGTTCAGGGAATTTTACAGGAATAAACGAAAAATCAGAATATTCAAAAGCCATTTGGAGAAATATAATAATAAAATAAAACTGGAAAAGGAAATGAACGTTGAAGGAAAAAAGAAAAAACAAAAGTCCAGTGAATCTCCAGTCATGGATTTTGAAGAGCCCGACGAGAAGAATCCTGTTTGAGACTCTCTGTATGGCAGCGGGAACGGGACTTATGGCGCTGGCAGTGAATTGTGTATATACCCCGCTTCACATCGTTACTGGTGGTGTGTCCGGAATTGGAATTGTAGTGAACAGCCTGACAAAGAAGTTTGCGCCGGGAGGAATCCCGGTCTGGATTACAAGCGGGCTCATTAATCTGCCGTTGTTAGTCTGGGCATATTTTACAAAAGGAAAAACATTTACAAGGAAAACGATTGTTTCGTTTTCTTTTTTTGAATTCTGGCTTGCTGCCATACCGGTGATTGCAGTGGAAAAGGAAGACTTTTTTATGGCAGCTTTAATCGGAGGAAGCATGACGGGACTTGGGCTTGGAATGGTGGCAAGACTTGATATTTCCACCGGCGGCAGTGATTTGTTTTCCAGCCTGTTCCAGCAGATCAAACCCCAGTACAGTCTTCCGCAATTGTTATTCTGGACGGATGGACTGATCATTTTGTCTGGCATTCTTACCTTTGGGGTTCACCGGGCACTCTATGCAATTCTGGCTGCATACATTACAACAAAAGTGATGAATGTAGCACTCGAAGGAATCCGGTACACGAAAATGGCCTATATCATTTCGGAGAAGTGGAAGGATATTCAGGACTCGATTCTGTACCAGATGGACCGTGGAGTTACAAGCCTTGATGGGGAAGGAGCTTACAGCCATAAGAAGAGAACTGTTTTATTGTGTGCGGTGAACCATAAAGAGATTGTGGAAGTAAAAGAACTGGTTTACGCAATTGATCCCCAGGCATTTATGATTATCACAGATGCAAGAGAAGTGGTAGGGGAAGGATTCTATATGACAAATTGCATAAATCAGGTAGGGAAAACTAGTCAATAAAACCATAAAGTGCAAAAATTCGAAATATTCTATACAAATTATACAAAAGAGGTAAAATTAATTTGTTGATTAAAGGCATGGTCATTCTTTTGGATTCGTAGTATCATAAGTGCATAACAGAGGGACAGGCAGTTTATGCCTTGAATTTAGGAGGAAAGAGAATGGCTAGTTTATCATTAAAAAATGTTACGAAAAAATACCCAAACGGATTCGTAGCAGTAAAAGATTTTAACCTTGAGATTGCAGATAAGGAATTTATCATTTTTGTAGGACCATCTGGATGTGGTAAGTCTACTACCCTTCGTATGATTGCAGGTCTGGAAGATATTTCTTCTGGTGAGTTATGGATTGGCGACAAGCTCGTTAACAATGTAGAACCAAAAGACAGAGATATTGCGATGGTATTCCAGAACTATGCTTTGTATCCACATATGTCCGTATATGACAATATGGCATTTGGTCTGAAATTAAGAAAAACACCAAAGGAAGAGATCGACAAGAGAGTTCATGAAGCTGCTAAGATTCTTGATATTGAACATTTATTACAGCGTAAACCAAAGGCTTTATCCGGTGGTCAGAGACAGCGTGTTGCCATGGGTCGTGCAATTGTCCGTGAGCCAAAAGTATTCCTTATGGACGAGCCACTTTCCAACCTGGATGCAAAACTTCGTGTACAGATGAGAATTGAGATCTCCAAGCTTCATCAGAGACTGGAGACAACCATCATCTATGTAACACATGACCAGACAGAGGCGCTTACATTAGGTACCAGAATTGTCGTTATGAAGGATGGTATCGTTCAGCAGGTTGATTCCCCAATTGATTTATATACAAGACCTAAGAACTTATTCGTAGCTGGATTCATCGGATCTCCACAGATGAACTTCATTGATTGTAAAGTTGTAAGATCCGGTACGGATGTAATGCTGATGTTCGGCTCCCACTCTGTAAGAGTTCCAGACCGGAAAGCAAGTGTTCTCTTAGAGAAAGGTTACGAAGGAAAAGATGTTGTTCTTGGTATCCGTCCAGAAGACATCAAGGATGAGGAAGTATTCATTAACAACTCTCCAGACAGTGTCATTGAAGCAACGATTAAAGTATACGAGATGCTTGGTGCTGAAGTGTTCTTATACTTCTCTATTGACCAGTTTGAGTTAACCGTTCGTGTTAATCCTCGTACAACTGCAAGACCAGGTGATACAATTAAATTCGCTCTCGATCTTTCCAAGATGCATCTGTTTGATAAAGAAACAGAGATGGCTATCTGCAACTAGAACCAGACAAAATATCGGATTTTTCAAAGGCAACCGTAGAAATGCGGTTGCCTTTTGTTTACTTTTCACGAAAATCGTGATAAACTAAATCTATCTGACGATAGATGGGTATTGGGGATAGGACGGAAATAGAAAAGGAGAGGATGAAATGATTTCAAACCAGATTCTTCAGTCGACTATTGATGGTCTGAAAGCGATTACAAAGACAGACATTAGTGTATTGGATACGGAAGGGAAAACACTAGCTACAACATTAACAGATAATGTTAGTTATGAGGAGGAAGCGGCGGCATTCGTTGAGTCTCCTGCAGACAGCCAGGTGTTACAAGGAATCCAGTTTTTTAAAGTGTTTGACGACCACCAATTAGAATATGTGATTCTGGCAAAGGGCGAGAGTGAATCTGTATTTATGATTGGAAAGCTGATTGTATTCCAGATCCAGAATCTTCTGGTGGCATACAAAGAACGCTACGATAAAGATAATTTTATTAAAAACCTGCTTCTTGACAATCTGTTGCTGGTGGACATCTATAACCGTGCAAAAAAACTCCACATTGAAACCGATGTGAGACGTGTTGTCTATATTATAGAAACAAAAAATGAAAAAGATGGAAATGCGCTGGAGGCAGTCCGAAGCCTGTTTGCCGGGAAGTCAAAAGATTTTATAACTGCCGTAGATGAGAAAAATATCATTCTTGTCAAGGAACTGAAGCCGAATGAAAACTATGAGTCATTGAATGAAACTGCAAAAGTCATTCTGGATATGCTGAATACGGAAGTGATGTCCCAGGCTCATGTGGCGTATGGAACGATTGTGAATGAAATCAAGGAAGTATCCCGTTCTTATAAAGAAGCCAAGATGGCACTGGATGTTGGGAAGATCTTTTACAGCAACCGGAATGTCGTTGCGTATAATAATCTGGGAATTGGGCGTTTGATCTATCAGCTTCCAATGCCGCTTTGCAAAATGTTTATTAAAGAAATCTTTGAAGGAAAATCTCCGGACAACTTTGATGAAGAGACATTGGCAACGATTAATAAATTCTTTGAGAACAGCCTGAACGTATCTGAGACGTCCAGACAATTGTATATACATAGAAATACACTAGTTTACCGGCTGGATAAGCTTCAGAAAAGTACAGGACTGGATTTGCGTGTATTTGAAGATGCGATTACGTTTAAAATCGCACTCATGGTTGTAAAATACATGAAATATATGGAGTCGCTGGACTGACGGATGAACAGAAAAGAGGCACATTAAATAATTAGGACATATTAGCATCAGCAACAAAAGTAACCCGGGAGGCACGCAAAAATGAGCGATGGCATTAATATTATTTCATTGGAACAAGTGAAGAAGACTTATGGAAAGGGTACCGATGCGTTACTGGGGATTGATCTGAAGATCAAAAAGGGAGAGTTTGTATTTATAGTGGGAACCAGTGGATCAGGAAAATCAACATTGATTCGCTTATTATTAAGGGAGATTAAGCCGACTTCTGGTACTCTGCTTGTAAATGGACATGATTTGTCCGTTCTGAAAAGGCGTCAGGTATCGGTTCACAGGCAGGGGATCGGAACTGTGTTTCAGAATTTCCGTCTGTTAAATGACCGGGATGTGTATGAAAATGTGGCGTTTGCCCAGCGAATTATCGGCACGCCAAAGCATGAGATAAAAAAACAGACCACAACGATGCTTCAGATTGTTGGACTGGGGGATAAAATGCATTCCAGACCAGACCAGCTGTCTGGTGGTGAGCAGCAGAGGGTGGCTATTGCCAGAGCATTGGTGAATCATCCACCGATTCTTCTTGCGGACGAGCCAACGGGTAATTTGGATCCGAAAAATTCATGGGAGATTATGAAGCTTCTGGAGGAAGTGAATAAAAATGGTACCACCGTGCTGGTGGTGACTCATAACCGGGAAATTGTGGATGAGATGAAAAAACGGGTCGTAACACTGCATAATGGCAAGATCATTAGTGATGAAAGAAAAGGTGGATATCGCTATGAGGAAGATTAATTTATTATTTTATTCCGTTAAACAGGGAATGAAAAGCATGTATCATAACCGGCTGTTTACATTGGCATCGATTGGAACAATTGCGACCTGTCTGTTTATTTTTGGCCTGTTTTTTTTCCTTTTGACTAATTTTGAAAGCTCGGTCAATAAGGTAGAACGAACAGTGGGTATTACGATCTTTTTTAAGGAAGGTATTACGGAGAAAGAGATTAAAGAGATTGGAAATAAAATTAAAGCGAAGCCGGAAGTGGATCACATTGTCTATACATCGGCAGAAGAAGCCTGGGAGAATTGTAAAAAGGATATGCTTTCCAACAATCCGGATTTGATTGATACATTTGGTAAGGATAATCCATTGGAGAATTCAGCATCTTATGACATCTATCTGTCGGATCTGTCAAAACAACAGGATATGGTGGATTATCTTGGAACACTGGAAGGGGTAAGACAGATTAACAGTTCACTGGAAACTGCCAATAATATGATTGCGATCAACAGTCTGGTTACCGGAATGTGCAGTATCCTGATTGGTGTGTTGTTGTTTGTGTCACTTTTTTTGATCCACACGACTGTAAAAATGGGGATCGCAGTGCGGAAAGAAGAGATTGCTGTCATGCGTCTGATTGGAGCTTCAGATTTTGTAATCCGGTCTCCGTTTATGGTAGAAGGTATCACGATGGGACTGATTGGTTCGGCCATTCCACTTGGGGTTCTTTATCTGATATACCGTGAATGCATGGATTATATGAATTCGTACTATGCAGGTATCTCAAGCTGGATTAATTTTATCAGTGTAAAAGAAGAGTTTATGAGGCTTATTCCGGCTGCGCTGGCAATCGGAGTAGGAATGGGAGTGGTCGGCAGTTACTTTACTGTCCGCAAACATTTGAAAATATAGTGAAATGGTCGGTGTGTCTATTTATGTGGCGAAGGGGGAAATGAAATGAAGAAAAAGGTTGTCATCCTATGCATGGCATTTGTTCTTTTGTTTACCAGCCAGCCTGCAGCAGTGATTCAGGCCAATGAGCTTGAAGAAGCTAAGAAAAAGCAGGAAGAACTGGAAAAAGGAAAACAGGAAGTTTCAGAAAAACTGGATCTTTTGAAAGAATCGGAAGAGGATATTCTGGAATATATTGAGCGCATGGATAGCCAGATGAATAATCTTAACGATGAGATAACCGGTGTCCAGAAAAAATATGAGAAGGTAAGTAAAAAATACAAGAAAACGAAGATTCAATTAGCGAATGCAAAAAAGGAAGAAGAAGTCCAGTATGCGAAGATGAAAAAACGCATACAGTATATGTATGAGAATGGAAATGAGGGATACCTGAATACACTGTTAACGTCCAGCAGTGTTGCACAGCTTTTAAACCGTACGGAATACGTGAGTAAAATAGCGGATTATGACAACCGGCTGTTCCAGGATTACAAAAAACTAAAAGAGCAGGTGGCAATTAAGACAAAGGAAGTAAAAGAGCAGCGCCAGCAGATCGCAGAACTGAAAGAATCATTGATTGACCAGCGGGCTTCTATGCAGGACATTTCTGATGCAAAACAGGAGGAATTATTAGCCTATCAGAAGACAATATCCAAATCCAGTTCTGAGCTGACTGCGTATGAGAAAAAGATCCAGCAGACGGAAGAAGAGATTGAGGCCATTCTTGAGAAACAGAGACAGGCAGAAGATGCGGCAGCTGCAGCTGGAAGCGAAGACGCACATATTACAGTCGGAGAAAGTGGTTACCGGTGGCCGTTAAATGTGTCAGGAAGAATTACATCTACTTTTGGATACCGGAAGCAGCCGACAGCGGGAGCCAGCACTTACCATAAGGGAATTGATATTGCAACACCGGTAGGAACGGATGTGTGTGCTGCTGCAGCCGGGAAAGTAGTAACAGCATCTTATTCTGCATCTGGCGGTAATTATGTAATGATCTATCATGGCGACAGCACATATACGGTTTATATGCATTGTTCCAGCTTGTGTGTATCGGTAGGAGACATGGTAAGCCAGGGTGATGTCGTGGCAAAATCAGGGAATACGGGCGTATCTACTGGTCCGCATCTTCATTTTGCAATATCGGTAAAAGGCAATTATGTCAATCCGTTAATTTACGTAAAACAGCCA
Organism: Clostridiales bacterium; assembly: GCA_029007845.1. GTDB lineage: Bacteria > Bacillota > Clostridia > Lachnospirales > Lachnospiraceae > SUG1228. The sequence continues at coordinate 9,104 of JAQXIP010000040.1, read as the reverse complement.
TAATTATGGAAAGAAGAGTCATTTTATGAAAAAAAATAGTTTTATTTACGGAATGCTGACTGGAGCAGGCGCCGTTTTATTGGTTGTGCTAATGGTCGTATTCGGTCGGCTGATGGTAAAAGGTTTTTTGGATAACCGAATGGAACAAAAGAGTCAGCAGGAGATATCCGGGGAGGATCTGGAGATTTCAGATGATCTGGTGCAGAAGAAACTGGATTTGCTACAGCAGTATATCGAACGGTTTTATTTAGATACGACTAAGAACGGTACTTCTGCTGAGAAAATGGAAGATGGAATCTATCAAGGCTATGTAAGCGGTCTTAGTGATCCGTATTCTGTTTATTATAGCGAAGAAGAATATGATTCACTGCAGACTTCCACCAATGGAGATTATTGCGGCGTTGGAGCTACAGTAAGCCAGGATCCGGCCACAGGAATCATTACGATTGTAAAACCGTTTGAAGGGGCTCCTGCCAGTGAAGCAGGCTTAAAAGCAGGAGATATTCTATATACAGTGGAAGAAGAAGAGGTAACCGGACAGGATCTGACTTCTGTTGTGACGAAGCTGAAGGGAAAAAAGAATACAAAAGTTCATATTGAGGTTGTGCGGGAAGGGGAAGAGGAACCCATTGCATTTACCATTACAAGAAAAAAAGTGGAAGTGCCGACCGTCACATACAAAATGCTGTCGGATCAAATCGGATATATTCAGATAGAATCCTTTGATGTAGTAACAAAAAAACAGTTCCGTTCTGCAGTCGATGATCTGGAAAAACAAAAAATGAAAGGTCTGATTATTGACCTGCGGGACAACGGCGGCGGTGTGCTGGATACAGCAACTGATATGCTGGACCGGATTCTTGAGGAAGGAAAACTGGTATATACAAAGGACAAAAATGGAGAGGGAGAGGAATACTATTGTGAAGACAAGGATTCCCTTGATCTCCCAATGGCTGTTCTTGTGAATGGGAACAGTGCCAGTGCTTCTGAGATTTTTGCCGGAGCATTGCAGGATTATGGTGTGGCAAAGCTGGTTGGAACAAAGACTTTTGGAAAGGGAATTGTGCAGTCTATTTTTAATCTTGGTGATGGAACTGCTGTGAAACTCACCACTGCCAAATATTACACGCCAAACGGAAGAAATATCCACGGAACCGGTCTGGAACCAGACATTTCGGTAGAACTGGATGAAAAGGTAGAAGACTGGTCCACAGCGAAGGAATCAGAAGATAACCAGCTTATGAAGGCAATCGAAACGGTAAAGTCAGAGATCAAGTAAGAATGGCACCAATGAAGTCATTTTAGAAACGCAAAATGGAGAATCTTCATGGAAAGGAACAGATCGGCGAAATTAGAGAAAAAAATTGGAAAAGCTAGAAAATGTGAAAGTTAAAGTGATTATGGAAAAGCCGCAGGATAGAGAAATCTGTTCTGTGGTATTTTTATGCAAAAATAGAAGGAAGTCAGACAACATATGGGAAAAGGTAAAAGAAGGTGGTGGAAAAAATTTACTTAAAAATGTTTATGGTATGATGCATACAATAAAGGAACAAATGTTCGAAAATGATGGACAACTATGTATATTTGTGCTATACTAAAAAGTAATTTCGTTCCATTTAGTCCATGCTGTGATACGTGGGGGTGTGGAGTAAGGAAAATTGGGAAAGGTTACGCTCATTCGTCCAGAGGGTGTTCTTGATGAAAAGTGAAAATGCATATGGACGAATTTTGGGCGAATAGACGAACTTTTTTATTATCAAATGATGGAGGTGGTTTTGTGCAAACTGAACAAAGTATATTTAAACTTCACAGTGAGTATCAACCAACCGGGGACCAGCCTCAAGCAATAGAAGCACTCGTGAATGGTTTTAAGGAAGGTAATCAATTCCAGACTTTATTGGGAGTTACAGGCTCTGGTAAGACATTTACTATGGCAAATGTGATAGCGAAACTGAATAAGCCGACTTTGGTAATAGCGCACAATAAAACGCTTGCCGCACAGCTTTACGGGGAATTTAAGGAGTTTTTCCCTGAAAATGCAGTAGAGTACTTTGTATCCTACTACGACTATTATCAGCCGGAAGCCTACGTCCCTTCCACAGACACATACATTGCAAAGGATTCTGCAGTTAACGAAGAGATTGATAAGCTGCGGCATTCTGCTACATCTGCCCTGTCAGAGCGGAGGGATGTGATTATTGTGGCCAGTGTATCCTGTATCTATGGTTTAGGTAGCCCGGAATTCTACCAGAATATGACCATTTCTCTGCGTCCGGGCATGGAGAGAGACCGGGACGAGATTATTGACAAGCTGATCGAGATTCAGTATACGAGAAATGATATGGATTTTAAGCGGGGAACTTTCCGTGTGCGGGGAGATACGTTGGAGATTTTTGAAGCATCCGCCTCTGACACAGCAATCCGTGTGGAGTTCTTTGGAGATGAGATTGACCGGCTGACAGAAGTTGATGTGCTTACCGGACAGGTGAAGTATGAGCTGGAGCACGCCTGTATATACCCTGCATCCCACTATGTGGTAGACCCGGCATATATGCAGACTGCCCTTCACAATATTGAAGAAGAATTAAAAGAACGTGTAGATTATTTTAAAAGGGAAGATAAATTGTTAGAAGCGCAGCGCATTAGCGAGAGAACTAATTTTGATCTGGAAATGCTGCGGGAAACGGGATTCTGCTCTGGAATTGAGAACTATTCCAGACATCTGAATGGACTCGAAGCGGGGGCTGCACCATATACCCTGATGGATTTCTTTCCGGAAGATTACCTGATTATTGTGGACGAGTCCCATATAACGATCCCACAGGTGCGTGGCATGTATGCAGGTGACCAGTCCAGAAAGACTTGTCTGGTAGACTATGGATTCCGGCTTCCTTCTGCAAAGGATAACCGTCCTCTTTGTTTTGATGAATTTGAAAATAAGATAAACCAGATGCTTTTTGTATCGGCCACTCCGAATGAATATGAAGAAAACCATGAAATGATGCGGGTCGAGCAGATTATCCGCCCAACCGGGCTGCTTGACCCGGAAGTGATTGTACGTCCGGTGGAAGGACAGATTGATGATTTGGTTCATGAAGTGCGAAAAGAGATAGATGGTCATAACAAAGTTCTTGTTACAACGCTGACCAAGAAAATGGCGGAAGATCTGACGGATTATATGCGTGAGCTTGGAATTCGTGTCAAATATCTCCATTCGGATATTGATACGCTGGAGCGTTCTGAGATTATCCGGGATATGCGGATGGATGTTTTTGATGTGCTGGTAGGAATCAATCTGCTGAGGGAAGGTCTGGATATCCCAGAGATTACACTGGTGGCAATTCTGGATGCCGATAAGGAAGGATTTCTTCGCTCAGAGACTTCCCTGATCCAGACCATAGGACGTGCAGCTCGTAATGCAGATGGGCATGTGATTATGTATGCTGACCACATAACAGACTCAATGAGGAGAGCCATTGATGAGACAAACCGCCGCCGTTCCATTCAGGATGCATATAACAAAAAGCACGGAATTACACCGACCACAGTTAAGAAAGCGGTACGGGATTTAATCCGTATATCGAAAAAAGTTGAGAACGACCGGATTGATCTGGAGAAAGATCCAGAGTCCATGTCAAAGAAGGAACTGGAAAAACTGATTTCCACTATATCTAAGAAGATGCACACGGCTGCGGCTGAACTGAACTTTGAACTGGCAGCAACTCTCCGCGATCAGCTCATTGAACTAAAGCAGACATTAGTGGATATAGAAGAATAAAAAAGGAGCCAATACCATGTCAGACACAAAAAAATATATAACGATCCGTGGCGCAAGAGAGCATAACCTGAAAGGCATTCATGTGAAGATACCAAGGGATCAGTTTGTAGTGCTTACCGGACTTAGCGGTTCGGGAAAATCTTCCCTGGCTTTTGATACGATCTATGCGGAGGGGCAGAGAAGATATATGGAATCTCTGTCTTCTTATGCCAGACAGTTTTTAGGACAGATGGAGAAGCCGGAAGTGGAGAGCATCGAAGGACTTCCTCCGGCTATTTCCATTGACCAGAAGTCCACAAACCGCAATCCTCGTTCCACGGTTGGAACGGTAACAGAGGTTTATGATTACTTCCGGCTTTTGTATGCCCGTATTGGGATTCCCCACTGCCCAAAGTGTGGAAAAGAGATAAAAAAGCAGACCGTTGACCAGATGGTAGATGAGATTCTGAAGCTGCCAGAGCGGACAAAGATCCAGCTTCTTGCACCGGTAGTGCGGGGGAGAAAAGGAACCCATGTGAAGCTTTTAGAGCAGGCGAGAAAAAGCGGTTATGTCCGTGCAATTATTGACGACAGCCAATATGAGTTGACGGAAGAGATTACTTTGGATAAAAACAAGAAGCACACGATATCCATTGTGGTAGACCGTCTTGTCGTGAAGGAAGGAATTGAGAAACGTCTGACAGATTCAATTGAAAATGTGTTAAAACTGGCGGAAGGTCTGCTTGTAGTAGACGTGATCGGAGGGGAGCCAATCCGGTTTTCCCAGAGCTTTTCCTGTCCAGACTGTGGTGTGTCTATAGAAGAACTGGAACCTAGGATTTTTTCGTTTAACAATCCATTTGGAGCTTGTCCGGTCTGTCATGGGATTGGATATAGCATGGAGTTTGACCTGGATCTGATGATTCCAGACAAGACCAGATCGCTGAAGGAAGGTGCAATAGCAGTCACTGGCTGGCAGTCAAGCAATGATCCTAAGAGCTTTACCGGAAGTATGCTGGAGGCTTTGTCAAAAAAATATGATTTCCGTCTGGACGTACCATTCCAGGATCTGTCCCAGCAGGCAAAAGATGTGATTTTATATGGTACCGGCAATGATACGGTGGATGTATATTATGACGGCAAATATAAACAGGGCTTGCACCAGATTTCGTTTGAAGGGCTGATTGAGAATGTGAACCGGCGTTACCGGGAAACTTCATCAAGCACTATGAAGCAAGAGTATGAGTCATTTATGCGGATTACCCCGTGCAGCCAGTGCCATGGAAAAAGACTGAAACCTGAAGTGCTGGCGGTTACCGTTGGAGATAAGAATATTATGGAAGTTACGGAAATGTCCGTTGCAAACCTGGCTTCCTTTATGGAGAATTTAAAGCTGTCTAAGACACAGGAAAAGATTGGAAAACTTATTTTGAAAGAAATCCGGTCAAGAATTGGTTTTTTATTGGATGTGGGACTGGACTATTTGTCCCTGGCACGGCCGACCGGTTCGTTATCTGGTGGAGAAGCACAACGGATTCGTCTGGCAACCCAGATTGGCTCCGGACTGGTAGGGGTGGCATATATTCTGGACGAGCCGAGTATTGGATTACACCAGCGGGATAATGACAAGCTTCTTGGAGCGTTAAAGAACCTGCAGAATCTGGGAAATACGTTGATTGTTGTAGAGCATGATGAAGATACCATGTTTGCGGCAGATTATATTGTGGATATTGGACCGGGAGCCGGAGAACATGGTGGAGAAGTAGTTGCCGAGGGAACGGCGCAGGATCTGATGAATAATCCGAATTCGATTACCGGTGCCTATCTAAGCGGACGGATTCAGATTCCAATTCCAAAACAGCGTAGAACACCTGCTGGTTTTCTGGAGATATACGGTGCCAGAGAGCATAACCTGAAAAATATCCACGTATCCATTCCGCTCGGTGTGATGACTGCTGTTACCGGTGTATCGGGATCTGGGAAAAGTTCTCTTGTAAATGAGATTCTGTATAAGACGCTGGCAAGAGAGCTGAACCGCGCCCGCACAATCTCTGGGGATCATGACCGGATTGAGGGTATGGATAAACTTGACAAAGTAATTGATATTGACCAGTCCCCAATTGGGCGGACACCTCGTTCTAATCCGGCAACCTATACAGGAGTATTTGACATGATCCGGGATCTGTTTGCGTCTACACCGGATGCCAAGGCGAGAGGCTACCAGAAAGGCCGGTTTAGTTTTAATGTGAAGGGTGGCCGTTGTGAGGCTTGTTCCGGCGACGGAATAATTAAGATTGAAATGAATTTTCTTCCAGATATTTATGTGCCATGTGAGGTGTGCGGAGGTAAACGCTATAACCGGGAGACATTTGAAGTAAAATATAAGGGAAAAAGTATCTATGACGTGCTGGATATGACGGTGGAGGAGGCAATGAGCTTCTTTGAAAATGTACCAAGTATTTACCGGAAGATTGAGACACTAAATGACGTGGGGCTTTCTTACATCCGTCTGGGACAGCCGGCAACAACATTATCCGGCGGAGAGGCACAGAGAGTAAAGCTGGCTACAGAACTGAGCAAACGCAGCACGGGAAAGACCATATATATATTGGACGAGCCAACGACCGGACTACATTTTGCCGATGTGCATAAGCTGATTGACATTCTCCACCGTTTAACGGAAGGCGGCAATACAGTAGTGGTCATTGAGCATAACCTGGATGTGATAAAAACGGCAGATTATATTATTGATATGGGACCGGAAGGCGGAGACCGAGGCGGCACGGTGATTGCCAAAGGTACTCCGGAAGAAGTGGCAAAGAATCCTCAGTCTTACACCGGCCAGTATATTAAAAAAATGCTGGAAAAAGGAGGAAGAACCGTATGAGCAGACAGTTTTATGCTATGATGTCCAGAATGAAATACATTGAACGCTGGGCGTTGATGCGTAATGCGGTAACCGAAAATATTAGTGAGCATTCCCTGGAGGTTGCCATGCTTGCCCATGCCCTTGCTGTGATTAGTAATGTGCGCTGCAAGAACCATTTGAACGTGGAGCGGGCAGCTCTTTTAGGGCTGTATCACGATTGTACGGAAATCATCACGGGTGATCTTCCTACTCCGGTAAAATATGGGAACAGTGAGATTAGGCAGGCTTATAAGGAAGTGGAGAAAATCGCTGGTATGGAACTTCTTCATATGCTTCCAAAAGACATGCAGCCGTATTACCACGATTTGTTTTTCCCTCAGGATGAGGAAGCATATCTATGGAAATTGGAAAAAGCCGCAGACAAGCTGTCTGCTTTAATCAAATGCATGGAGGAAGAAAAAGCAGGGAACCGGGAATTTTTAAGTGCGAAGGAAAGCATCCGAAAAGCACTGGAAGAGATGGATCTTCCGGAAGTGGATATTTTCCTTACGGAATTTCTGCCGGAATATGAAAAAAATCTGGATGAACTAAAAAAATAATACCCCTTGTCTTTCTAAAATGCCTATTTTATAATGGTAGTAGTTTGTTGATATTAGGGGGCAAAGGATTATCGTTTCATGATATATGAGAAAGTATGGCTTTGTGTCCTGTAGAACATGATAATACGTTAGGAGGAAAAAGGAGTGAACCAGGAGAAAGTAATCGTGATTGATTTCGGCGGCCAGTACAATCAATTGGTGGCAAGACGTGTCCGGGAATGTAACGTCTACTGCGAAATCTATTCATACAAGACGGATCTGGAGCAGATTAAAGCGATGAATCCGAAAGGAATCATTTTGACCGGAGGACCGAATAGCTGCTATGAAGCAGATTCTGCAACCTGTTCTAAGGAATTGTTTGAACTTGGTATTCCAGTGCTGGGGCTATGCTATGGGGCACAGCTTATGATGCATGTGCTTGGAGGAAAGGTGGAGAAAGCACCGGTACGGGAATATGGAAAGACAGAGGTGGTCGTAGACACAACATCACCGTTATTTCAAAATGTTTCCGACCATACAATCTGCTGGATGAGCCATTTTGATTATATTTCCAAAGTGGCAGACGGATTCCGGACGGTTGCCCATACTGCAGACTGTCCGGTGGCAGCAGCCGAAGATCAGAGACGGAATCTGTATGCTATTCAGTTCCATCCGGAAGTGCTTCACACGGAAGAGGGAACGAAAATGCTCCGCAATTTTGTAATCAATGTGTGTGGATGTGCCGGAATATGGAAAATGGATGCCTTTGTGGAGAATTCTGTCAAAGCAATCCGTGAAAAGGTTGGCAATGGCAAGGTGTTATGCGCCCTGTCCGGCGGTGTGGATTCATCTGTGGCAGCTGTTATGATGGCGAAAGCGATTGGCGACCAGTTGACTTGTGTTTTTGTGGATCACGGTCTTCTTAGAAAAAATGAGGGCGACGAAGTGGAAGCTGTCTTTGGCCCAGATGGCCCTTACAATCTGAATTTCATCCGCGTCAACGCTCAGGAGCGTTTTTACAGCAAACTGGCTGGTGTAGAAGAGCCAGAAAAGAAACGGAAGATTATCGGAGAAGAGTTCATCCGGGTATTCGAAGAAGAAGCAAAAAAGATTGGTGCTGTAGATTTTCTTGTCCAGGGAACCATCTACCCGGACGTGGTAGAAAGCGGTCTTGGCGGGGAATCTGCTGTTATCAAGTCCCACCACAATGTAGGAGGCCTGCCATCCTGTGTTGATTTCAAAGAAATTATTGAGCCTTTGCGTGATTTGTTTAAGGATGAAGTTCGAAAAGCAGGTCTGGAATTAGGTATACCGGAATATCTTGTATTCCGTCAGCCATTCCCGGGACCAGGACTTGGCATCCGCATTATCGGTGAAGTAACTGCTGAGAAAGTCCGAATCGTTCAGGATGCAGATGCTATCTACCGTGAAGAGGTTGCCAATGCCGGTTACGATAAGAGTATTGGACAGTATTTTGCAGCTTTAACTAACATGCGCTCTGTGGGTGTTATGGGAGATGAGCGAACCTACGATTATGCCGTTGCTCTTCGTGCAGTGAACACCATCGACTTCATGACTGCCGAAGCCGCAGAGATCCCATTCGAAGTACTGCAGAAGGTTATGAGCCGCATCATCAATGAAGTGAAAGGTGTCAACCGGGTAATGTATGATTTAACCAGTAAGCCACCGGGGACGATTGAGTTTGAATAAATGGATAAATCCCTACAAAGCCTGTATTTATGGGCTTTGTAGGGATTTTTTAGATGGCGATGGGTACGATTTGGGTACAAAATTGTTTCTTGCCATATATTTATTGTTATCTTATTGTAAAGAAATTTAGTCATATAGTATATTAAGATGCATTTAAGTGTGTATAAAGGTATATTTATGAAGATAGCAG
>JAQXIP010000039.1 GCA_029007845.1 Clostridiales bacterium | reverse complement strand
AAACATATATTCCACTCCTGTCTTAATGATGGGACTTTATCTTCCTGTTTTTTTTCACTTGCCAGTCTTAGCTGTGCCCGTTTTCTCGTCTTCACTTTTGTATTATACCGTGTTTTGCCTTGGTTTACAATGGATAAGACTTGAGAAATTATCCAACGGGTAACAGTTCAGCCGTAACGAGCACACAGCCGCCGGAAGCATGCAGAATACCAGGTACCATGAAATACCCGCTTTCGCTCCATTGAACACGTAGCGGTACTAAGGTTTTGCAAAAAACGCAAAACCAAGTGCCGACGTGTTCAAAGGGATATTTCATGTTACCTGATATTCAGCGTGCTTTCGGCGGCTGTGCACTCGTTATGGCTGAACTGTTACTCCAACGGAACGTTACAGGTTACGGATCACTCCGCAGGCAATTTTATTTCCAGAGCCACCGGCTGGCTGGGATGTAAAATCATCCCGGTTTTCATGAATGATAATCGAGCGCCCGACGATGTCACGAAGGCTTAAAAAACTATCATAAAAGGCAATATAAGCATAGCCGTCGCTATTTAAGACAGAGGGCAGATCACCGAGATGATATGGGTGTGCGGCGGAAGTTGGATTATAATGCATGCCAGTGTTCTGAAAGTGGTTTGTGCAGTCGCCGTTTTCATGAATGTGCATTCCGAGAAAGCGGGGAGCATAGGAAGCACTGTTTGGAAGATTTGCGAGCTCTACTTCAATCATAAGCCCGGTATCCCATCTGGTACGGTAAAAGTTAGCAATGCCCATGATATCCGGATAGACCTTGCCGCCGGAGATGGAAGCAAAAGCGTCCGGTGTATCCTGGAGGATGGACATAGAGAGAATCGTCTGGTCTTTCATGGCAAAAGGTTACCCCATTTTTTAATTTCATCGTTTTCTTTATGATATGTTCTGACGGAAAAAACGGTGACCAAAAGGAAAACTGTTAAGGAAAAACACAAAAGAAGTGATAACCGCCTTTAGTGGTGAGTATAATAAGATGTAACAGGTTATGGCTGAACTGTTACAATAAGATATTAAGGGGAGTCTGTATGCAGGATTTGATGCGTTCACTTGTAAATCGTTTTGGATATTTTGGAGTTTTTCTTCTGATTTTAATTGAAAATATATTTCCACCCATACCTTCAGAGGCAGTACTTTTATCGGGAGGGGCATTAACCGTCACGTCTTCCATGAATATTCCAGGAACGATTCTTGCAGCCACAGCCGGTTCTCTGCTTGGTGCAGTGGTGCTTTATCTGTTTGGAAAATTATTTTCGCCGGAGCAGGTGAAAAATCTGATTGCAGGCAGGCTTGGAAAAAAACTTCATATAAGGCAGGAACATGTGGACCAGGCTGTCAGGTGGTTTGCCAGATATCAGAGTAAGGCAGTGCTGATTGGACGGTGTGTTCCGGTGATACGCAGTTTAATATCTATTCCGGCTGGTTTTGCGAAGATGGATCTGTTAATGTTTCTGCTGCTCACTGCCATCGGCAGTACAGCATGGAATACGTTGCTTGTACTATTAGGAGCAGGGCTTGGCAGTGCATGGGAATATGCATTGCCGTATTTCGAGAAGTATACCAGCTTTGTGGCGTCAGGAATCATTGTTGCCTGTGTGGCGCTGGCAGGTACTTTTATTTTAAAAAAGCGTCAAAAATAATGTGCAGACAACTGCTGACATGCTATAATTTAGTTACAAACGATCAGCTGGTCTTGACATGCAGGGGGTTAATACCATATAATGACTAAATAGACGAATTTAGTCAAAAAGGGAGACGATTTGAGATGCCAAAGTGCTATTCCGACCAGGAAAGGGAATATATCAAAAATCGGTTAAAGGAAGAAGCTTCCAAATGTCTTGCCCAATATGGAATCAGGCGGACAACCGTTGATGAAATTGTCAGGCGTGTAAAAATCCCAAAGGGAACCTTCTATTTGTTTTATCAGTCAAAGGAGTTATTGTTGTTTGAGGTTATGCTGGAGCAGCATGAGATGGTTGACCAGCAGCTATTGGAAGAGGTAGGCCGTATTGATGCTGCGGATATGACGGTGGAACGGCTCACGGAAGTGATTGTCCATTTTTATCAGTTGATTGATGACATTCCGGTTTTGAAACTGCTGACTTCAGGGGAGGTGGAACTTCTTGCAAGAAAACTCCCCCCGGAGGTTTTGACAGAACATCTTGGGCATGACAGATCAATGGTGGATGAATTGCTGGAAGTTCTTCCAGTGAAAAAAGAAGTGGATACTAAGGCACTGAGCGCAGCATTCCGGGCAATCTTCTTTTCCATGCTCCACAAGGAAGAAATCGGGGAAGAATTTGATAAAGCATTGTACATGATGGTTTTTGGGCTGGTAGAGCAATTGTTATGAATGACGCTTACAGGATTTATCCTGTTGGGCGGGGCTGTATTTTTACTTGGAATGAAACTGCTTGCCGATTATCATAAGCAGAACTCACAAGGGACAAAATAGGAGGGAGAAAGATTATGAAATCAATTTATCGAAACGAAGAATCAAAAAAAGCGGTACTGGAATTATATGACAGACAGATAAGGGAACTGGATATTCCATATAAGGACGTATATGTAGATACTTCCTTTGGGAAAACCCATTTGGTGGAGTGTGGCAATCTGGAAGGAAAACCCCTGCTGGTTTTCCACGGTGGCAACTCCACAACAGCATACAACTTAATGAGCTGCCGTTTTCTGCTCCCGCATTTTCATATTTACGCGGTGGATACGATCGGTCATCCAGGTAAGAGCGCCCAGAAGGAACTCTCATCCTATGGGAGGGATTACGGAAAATGGGCAGTGGAAGTCATTAAAGCATTGGGATATCAGAAGATGGCCTGTTTTGGCGGTTCATTTGGAGCAGGGATTGTAGTGAAAGCCATGTGCGTTGCACCGAAACGCATTGAGCGAAGCGTACTTTTAGTCCCGGCAGCGATTAAAAATGCCCCATTATATAAAAGTATGAATATGGCGTTTCCGATGCTTATGTACTGGCTGACGCATAAAGAAAAATGGCTGGTCAAATGCTTCCTGCCTATTACATTAACAGAGAAGGGGATTGATAAAGATTTCCTGGTGACTGCCCGTACAAGCATTGACCATGTGAAAATTAAACCGGTTATGCCACAGGATGAGAAGATAGACAGCCTTAGCAGATACCAGAATCCGGTACTTGTTATGGCAGCCCAGAAAGACTGCCTGTTCCCAGCGGACCGCGTGATTCCCCAGGCGGAAAAGGCATGGAAACAATGCGTTACATATCTGTTGAAAGACCGGGGACATCTGCATCAGCTCACAGATGAAGAAGAAAAAATGATTGTTGATTTTTTAAGTTAGAGTGTAACTATTTAGTCCAGTTTTCTATTTTTAAGCCTTTGACTCGTTCAAACTCTTTTGTATTATTTGTTACAACGATATAACCCTTAGATTTTGCATGACCAGCAATCATCATATCCAACGAACCAATTGGAGTTCCTGCTTTCTCCAAATCAGCACGAACTTTTCCATAACTTTCCGCTGCCAGCGAATCAAAATCCATAATCTCAATATTGGCCAGCAATAATGCTAATGCTACCCTGTTTTTTTCAACCGCTTGACTTTTTTCAACCCCATGTACTAATTCTGCATATGTAACGGCAGAAATACAAATATCTGCCGGATCATGTTTTTGCAAATGATGAAGAACTTGTTCAGGTTTCTGTTTGATTGCATGTATGCAAATATTGGTATCTAACATATACCTCATAATTCTTCACGCTCCTGTTCATTACCAGTATTTCTGTCATCTTCCATAAAATCTTCCGAGAACATATCGATTGCTTGCATAAACGAATTCCATTTGGTTGTTTTGGGCATAAGTAAAACAATATCTCCTATCCGATTTACCGCCACTTCATCTGTGTTAAATCTACATTCTTTTGGTAGTCTTACAGCTTGACTTCTACCATTTTCAAATACTTTAGCAGTCATCATAATAATCAACTCCTTTCTTTTATTATTAGTATATACCAAGATATATATTCTGGTCAATAAATATTAAAAGTTTGAACTGTAACCTTTTGGCACAGCTAAGTGGCACCCTGCATATCATAATAGAGAATTTGCCATAAAAAGGAATGAATTATGGAAAAATATGCAGTCATCTCATTGGAAACACACCTGTTTTTTGCAAGAATAATGAAAGAGCATGCCCTTTTTTTGGAGGCGGGTTTTCCCTGTAAGGACAAAATGTGGATTCAGAAAGCCGACTGGTTCCGGAGTCAATTTGAGGAACTTCTGAGAAAGGCGGTAGAACTAAGTGACGGGGTTGTAGGGCGTGCAATTTTAGAATCAGGCGAGGTGGTAACCCAGTTTACCATACCGGCAGAAAAACGAACCAAACATCTGACCGGGATCTCGATTGACAGCCGGATTGCTATGATGGAACTTAACTTAAGCTCCGGTTGTTCTCCTAAGATAACCCGCTCAATGCTTGGAAAAGTAGCACAGTTAAATGAACAGGGTATTCGTCTTCTGAATGGACTCATCACTTTTAAAGAGAATATTTTAAGGGAAGTGGAAAACTGCAGGCTGTTTACCGCAAATTATCCGCTTTTAATCCAGCACATACTGCGTGAGGCAAAATTGTATCGTTCGATTCTTATGGAACTGTCCAGGAACAAAAATATATCGGAGGAAATCGTGCGTGGAAAGGAACGATTCTGGAACCAGATTATGATGGAACATGCACTGTTTATCCGGGGGCTGTTAGATCCATCCGAGGCACAGCTTATCCAGACCGCAGATTCCTTTGCAATGGATTATGAGGAACTGCTGGATACGGCAAATACGCAGGACTGGGAGACTCTTAAGGAGCTGGCACAAAAGTCTCTGGAAGAGACCGTAAAATTCCGGGAATTTAAAACCTCAGGGACAGAAGGCATCTTAGAGTGCAGCATTGCATCCATTATTCTGCCGCTGTTAGCAGATCATGTGCTGCGTGAGGCAAATCACTATATCCGGCTTCTTGTGGATTAATATGGGTTGGAGTATAATGGATGCATGGAACGAAACATGATTATTCATGAAAAGAAACAGGGGAAAAGGAAATTATGAATACAAAGGCAATTCAAGTGTTGGAGGAAGTAAAAAAGGCGGTTAAGGGAAAAGACGAGTGTGTGGAAGAGGCATTGGCTGCCATTTTGGCAGGGGGACATATACTGATAGAAGATGTGCCTGGTGTGGGAAAGACGACATTGGCACTAGCACTGTCTAAAAGCATGGCGCTGAAAAATCACCGGACCCAGTTTACCCCGGATGTGCTTCCGGCAGATTTGATCGGATTTTCCATGTACCAGAAGGGAACCGGAAACTTCGTTTATATGCCTGGGGCAGTTATGTGTAACCTGTATCTGGCAGATGAGATTAACCGTACCTCACCGAAGACCCAGTCAGCACTTCTGGAAGTCATGGAAGAGGGAAACGTAACCGTAGACGGGGAGGAACATCCGGTTCCTTCTCCGTTTATTGTAGTGGCTACCCAGAACCCAAAGGGAAGTGCAGGCACCCAGCCGCTTCCGGAGTCCCAGCTGGACCGTTTTATGGTCTGCATGAGCATGGGGTATCCATCCTTTGAAGACGAGATTGCCATCGCAAAAGGAAAAAGTGAGGGAGAATTTTTGAACGGTGTCCGTCCGGTTATTACGGCACAGGAGTTAAGGCATTTTCAGGAAGAAGTAAAAGAAGTCTACATTGATGACAGCCTGTACAAATATATGAACCAGCTAGTCCGGGCAACAAGAGAAAACCAGTATATTGATCTGGGAGTCAGTCCACGGGGGACCGTTGCCCTGACAAAGATGGTAAAAGCAACTGCATACCTGAAAGGACGCAGCTTTGTCATTCCGGAAGACGTGGTGCAGGTATTTGTGGACGTGGCGAGACATCGGATCGTTCTGAATACGAAAGCACGGGCTGCCCATGTCCGGGAAGCACAGGTACTTACAAAGATTCTGGAAGAGACGCAAAAGCCGGTGGCAAGAAAGGAACGGAGAGGGTATCGTGATTAATCTGGTCTGTTATCTTTTGCTGGCGGCGGGGAGCGGATACATTGCAGTCCTTTATGAAAGTGCTTCCTTTTCCGCACTGTTTCTGGCAGAGCTGGGCTATCTGCTTTTTGCGTACATCTGGATTTTATGTGGAACCGGAAATATATCCGCTGTGCTGGACATCCCCATTGCCATGATCGAGGCGGGAGGCACGGCTAAGGTAAAACTCCGTCTGAGCCAGAAGATTCCATTTTTCACCGTATGGGTGAAGGTAGCCGTTGGCTGTTATTCTACGGATTGTGCCAGCAAAGGGAAAAATGTGGTTAAAACGGGCAGACGGACGATTGATGTGGCAGTACATGGAAAGAAGCAGGCCAATACCACTCTGTATATTCCGCTTCCTTATGCGGGAGGCTATCGTGTTTTTATCAAACGGCTGCGGGTGTACGATCCCCTGGGGATTTTGTACCTTCCATGCCGGGTTAAGAAAAAAGAAGGAAAAGAAGCATTTCTTACAGTTCTTCCGAAATTGTTTGGCGTTTCGGTTCAGTTAGGCGAGGCGGCAAGGCATTTTTACGGGGAAGGGGATGTATATGATGGGGAGAAAGCAGGGGATGATCCTTCGGAAGTATTTCAGATCCGGGAATTTCTGCCGGGAGATAAAGTGCAGAGCATTCATTGGAAACTAAGTGTAAGAACCGGAGAATTGATGATCCGGGAACACGGAATGCCAAAGGGATGTCCGGTTGTGCTGCTTCTGGACAAGACATGGCGTTATAAAAATCTTTCCATGCAAAATGCTTGTTACAGTATCCTTTCATCCATCGGATACAGTCTTCTGGAGGCAAACTGCTTCTTCTACCTGGCATGGAGGACAGACCGGGTTCACCGTCTGCGGGTTGACAAGGAAGAGTCTCTGTACGAAGGACTAGTGGCGGTTCTGCAGTCCTTTGGCAAGTGGGAGCGGCAGACGGATAATCTTTTGCTGGATTACCGCCAGCAGTATCCCGGGGAGAATTATGTAGCGGCATTCATTCTGACAAACGAGCTGCATCTTTGTAAGGCAAGGCAGAAGGAGCCGGAGTCCCAGCAGAATCCTCCAATCATTGCCTCCTTCTCTCCGGCGAAACTGGAAGAGCAGCTTGATGTACTGGATATATTGGTGTGAAAATGAAGAGAAAAAAAGGAAATTTACAGTTTTATTATGAAAAAATGGCTGCACTGATGGCGTGGAGTCTTTTGTTCTTTTCTCTGGGGCAGGGGATGCTTCAGGGGTTCTGGTCAGTGGTAGAAGTGAAAGCAGACAAGATGGCTTGTGGCATGTCCTTGTTGCTGCTTTCTGTCTGGTTTGCAGTTGTGATTGTCTTTATATCAGAAAAATGGAGAACAGCTTTTCTTGGCACCGCTGCTTTTTGCGGAGGGTACCTGCTGATTTTTTGCCGCCCGTTTTTTGCCGGGATGAAAACCATCATAAACGAGGCCGTTCTTATGTGGACAAAGTACTTTGGACAGGTACCAGAGGATACTATGCCCGGGAAGGGAGCGGATACTACCCTGACATTCATTCTTGTTATGACTCTGATTTTTATGGTGGAAGCAGCAATTATTTTGCAGGAGAAATATTGGCAGCTGTCCTTTGCAATACCGGCGGTTATTGTGGGATTTGATCTGATGGTTGGCTATACTCCATCTATTCAGGCACTTTTTTTCCTTGTTGGAGGAGGGATTGGACTGCTTATGTTTGGAGATGGCAAAACCAAGAGAGAGCCAAAGCATTATCTTGTGCTGTATGTTTTATTTATTATTCTGTCAGCTGTGGCAATCAGATGGGGAGATTCTGTGACTGCTCCTATGCTCGCCAGACATGAGCAGATGCTGGAAAAACAGCGGATGTTTGAAATGAATCTGAAAAATGGGGTTTATTTTCCAGGCATTTTTCAAAATCGTGGTAAGGTGAATAATGTGGCTCTGAAATATACGGAAAAGGAGATGCTTTCCATTCAGGCCGACAAAAAGCCGGTGAATAACCTTTATCTGCGGGGATATGTGGGAGATGTATACGACAACGGAACATGGCAGCAGTCCGAAGGAGAAGAGCCGGTCTATTCCCTGATGAAGAATCTTTATGAAAAAGCAGGAGAATGTAGTAATGCTTCCATCAACCTTACAGTGGAATACACGGGAGATAAAAGCAAATATGCGTATCTTCCATATTATGGATATGATGAATCCATAGAAAAGGAGTTCAGTAAAACCGGAAAAAATGGAATTATCTACCGATCCAGACAGAAAAAGTACCAGTTGTCTGTCTATGATACAGAATATGACGAGGAATGGTTCTATGACTATGATGGATCTGGTTATGATGACTATGTGCTGGAACATTATATGTCAGAGCCTCAGTCAGAGCTTTTGAAGCTGGATGCATTGGGGGAGATGCTTGCAGACCAGATAACGATGGTAAGCTCCCTGTGGACTCCAAAGCCGGTGGGTGAACTTAAGGGGATGAAATCGTCAGATGATACGGTGAGAGCCATTCAGACTGTGCAGACCGCCATCCACAAGATGACAAGATATACGAAAACTCCGCCAGTACTCCCTTATGGGAAAGATGTGGTAGAATATTTTCTATTTGAATCTCAGGAGGGATATTGCACCCATTATGCTTCTGCAGGGACGTTACTGCTTCGGAAACTGGGTGTGCCAGCACGGTATGTCACAGGATATGTAGTGAACGAAAGTGACTTTTCTGAAAAGAAAGACGGAACGTATGAGGCATCTGTGCCGGATTCTGCGCAGCATGCCTGGGTTGAAGTATATTTTCCGAAAACCGGATGGGTTCCGGTGGAGATGACACCGGGCTTTTACACAGGTGGAGAGGATGCAGTGGCAGAGGAAATTACCATAGATGACGTGGAAAATTATATGAATGAGACTGCACCACAAACGGATGCTTCTGCCGGGAATACACCAGAGCCATCCAAAGAAACACCCAAACCGGATAAACAACAGGGGGACAGGAAAGAGACAGCGGATAACCAGACTAACTTTTTTTATGTGGGATTGGCTGCAGTACTTTTGCTTGCCATTATTCCTGGAATCTGCCTGATTGTCCGTGCCCAGAGAAAGCGGTCAGTATGGAAGAGTTTTCGATTAAAAGATACCAATCAGTCAGTGGTTAATATGGGGCATTATCTGTATCGGCAGCTGAAAAAAGCTGGTTTTACCAAGGATTCCAACCAGACAGATTCGGCTTTTGAACAGGAAATGATGAAAAAATTGCCAGAAGAAGTACGGCAGCCTTTTCATATCTTTATGAAAAATCTAGAAAAAGCCCGGTTTTCAAACCAGACACTATCCATGGAAGAGGTTCTTCTGTCCCGCAGGATTTTAAAGAACATCTTAAAGGTAATTAGAAAATTTCGCTATTATAATCCATAGTATCCCCCTCATTCCAAGCCATCTGTTTGATTCGCATGTGGGAAATTCAGGTAAGGGATTTATTGCAGAAGCTGTGAGGCTGCACGGGCTGAGAATGGGATTACCAATCCGGTTGTCATATGAACACACCGGCTGTCCTTATCTAGGCTTGCGATATAATTTCTGTTGATGACATAGCTTTTGTGGCAGCGGATAAAATTATCCGATAACTGGGCTTCATACTCATACAGGCTGCCCCGGAGATTGAGATGACCGGTTAACGTATGTATTACAAGCTGGTGTGGCTTATTAGTAACCTGCAGGCAGACGACATCATTGAGAGGAACATTGTAATGGGATCTGCCGACTTTTAGGGAAAGAACATGATGGTAGTGATTTCCGGAAGAACCATACCGCTCTAGTGCATGGATTATGCCTGCCTGGACTCTGGATGAAAAATCAGGAGTTCCTTTTACGATGTAGTCCATGGCCTCAACCTGGTATTGGAATGTCAGAGGTGCCATCTCGTCATGGGTTGTAATGAAAATAATAAATCCACGGGAATCATATTTGCGGATTTCGTTGGCAAGCGTCAGTCCGTTAAGATCGCTTTTTAATTCAATATCCAGAAAATAAAGTCCTGTATCGGAGTGGCTGTGCAGATGTGCCAGTAGATCGTCAGGAGAGGAACAGCAAAGTTCAATCTTGGCATCCAGTTCCTGCATACAGATTACTGAGTCAACAATTTTTTCTATGTGTCTAAGGTGAGGTTCAAAATCCTCGCATATGTAAATTGGAAGCATAAGATTAGTGGCTCCTTTCTGAATCGTTCATAAGCACGGAAGAGACGCCGTAAGAACTGCCCGGACGTTCTACCGGAATAATCAGTTTCTGTGAGAACATTCCGTTCTCGCAGTTGACAGAATGAAGGATATGGTCATAGTGATCCAGAATTTTTGCAACGGTATATAATCCGATTCCATCATGATACTTTTTTGTGGAGTAATACCGTTCAAAGAGCTGGTCATTATACACAAAGTCTTGCGGCACACTGTTCTCCACAATAAAAGTCAGGGAATCATTGTTTTGCAGTAAACCGATCTGACAGATTCCATCCGTCTGGTTCTGCAAGGCTTCCAGTGCGTTGTCAATTATAATACCGGATATCCGGATCAGGTCAATGATGTTCATGGAAATATCGGAAACAGTCTGGGGAATCTCGATCTTAATCGTAACCCCTTCCTCCTGAGCTTTAATGTATTTGCTGTAAATTAATGATTTTAAAGGTGGTATCTCAAGGTGGGACAGCTCAGCCAGGTTGGTATTCGAACGGGTAAGCTGACGACTGACCGGAAGCAGATCCTTCTCAAAATACTCTTTTAATGAATCCAGGTCACCGGCATTGATGTAGTCCCACAAAGAGGTAAGAATATTTTCATAGTCATGCCGGAATACCCGCATATTCTGATAGAGCTGTTCAATGTCCTTCGTGTAATCCTCTAGAGAATTCAAGTACTGCAGTTCCATATTTTTCTTAAGTGTCTGCCTTTCTGTATGAAAAATAAAGAATAGAAAAGCAAGGGTCGTCAGAAAATAAGTGACAAACATCAGGGCATTCAGCTGGATCAGTTCCGGGGTATAGCCCAGTGGTTCTCCATAGATCACGGTGAGTATAATCATCAGAGCACAGATAATCAGCGTTGCGCATCCGGCATAATAATAAGGAGAATGCTGGCGGATGGCATCCGGGTTAAAGTAAGTCCGGATTAGAAAGCCAAACAGCCAGGTAATGAAAAAATACAGTATGAAATACAGCAGGTTTGTCAGAAGTGGGTAATGAATCCGCATATATTCCTGCGACAGATGAAAACAGATATTAATCCCATAAAACAAACAGTAGTTAACACAGATTGCAGAGACATATCCGGCAAGACCACAGATAAAGTCCCAAAACGGATGTTTTGAACCAAATAGTGAAATAAAAAAGGTAAAAAAGAGTGCAGGGAAAATAATCCACTGTCCGAGTCGGGTACCAAGCCAATATACAATGGCAAAATTAGTTAAAATACAAAGAAGTATACGCTGCTTTTTAATTCGATCCGGCATAACATTTGTAGTTGCAAATGTCAACAAAAATGCACTGAAAAGTGATTCAATTATTGTTATTATCATCCATATCATTCCTTTTTTGTGATAAAAATACTGTACTATAAAAGTTGAAATATGTAAAGAATTCTCGGTAAACGAGAAAAAAATTACGTTCATGACGCAAAATGAAACGTTCATGACAAGAATGCTCTATTTTTGGAAAAGTATTGTATAATTTTTTCTACAGCAGAGTAAAAGCTGATTTCCACTTTGCTGAGATAATGGGAAGGGGGAGGTAAGATGCTGAAAGATACGATAAAAAAAGGCGTAAAAAAACTGGCAGAGTATGCGGAAGAAAACACAGTAGGAAAAAGCTATCCATTATGCGCCTATGAAGTGAAAGTACCGGAAGTACTGAAAAAAAGCCAGGAAGAGAAATAAGTAATAACAATCAGTATTACTTATTCCAAAAAACAGGCAGGATCTTTTGTCAGGCAGCATGGTGGACAATGTGGCGTTTGGTGTAAGAAACGAAACACATAACATGAAAAAATGAGGGGGAACGTCAGAAAAGGGGCGTCTGTTATGTTGGCCTGACAGGATAACCTGTGTAACGGAGTGACGAGGGGATAATCCAGAAAGGGAATAAGATGATTGAACGATGTGCAGAATGCCTGACCCGGTGGTGCTGCCGGGAAGAGGAACTGAAAGATGAGTATTTCAGGGCAAAAATACAGTATGGAATCCAGTCAACTTTAGAATTTTTGTACAAATTTGTTTTTCTATTCGTCATTGCGGTATTGTTGGACCGCTGCATGGATTTTGCTATATTTATCGGACTTTTCTTTCTACTGCGTTTTTATGCAGGAGGACATCACAGCAAAACAAGCATTGGATGTCTGCTCAGTATGATCTTGATTGAACTTATCGCTTTAGGGGGAATGACCATTGAAATTCCAGTAAAGGTTCAGATGGCCGGATTTCTTACTGCTGGAGTCATTCTGGTCTGGCTCGCCCCATGTGACACGCCAAATAATCCAATTGTTGATCCGCAGAACCGTAAAACAAAAAAATGGGGGACTGTTTTATGTATCCTGACTTATTTTATTTTGATGATTTTGTGGAGTCATAATCGGAATGTGTTTTTTATGGCGGGAGTTTTAGAGACAATATCTGTTCTTATAGGAAAATGGAATGTAGACAGAATAAGGAACTCATACTCCAAATGAAGGCGAAATCTGCTGGTGGAGATGGGCATTATGTGGTAAAATGAGGTATCAATACATAATGTTAACGAGGGGATTTCATGATTGAACAGATTTTTAAGAAAAATGAAACAATAGCAAGACGTGATGAAGAATTCAAAGCTCTTTTTTATGTGAAAAAAGGTATCATCCGGCAGATCAGGGACAGTAAAGAAGTGTGCTTAAAGACTGGGGATGTGATTGGCCTGGCAGACTATGGTTCTTCTGTGTATCGGAACGATTATGTGGCAGTAATGGATGACACCCAGGTTATAAAGCTTCCATACAGCGGCCCGGATTCCTTGAAGATGATATATAATATCCAGCCGGATTATATGGAAGCGTTCTTAAAGACTGCACTGGAGCAGCTTGGCAAAATTCTGGAAAAGTATGAAAAGGCCAATGTTGCTGCAAAACAGTTCTATGAGAATGTCAATTGCTGGTATAAAGATTACCAGACACTCTGTGAATTCTATAAGGTATCCCCGGAACCACTGGATAAAATAGAACAGCTTGCACCTTTCGACGGCAAGGATGGCATCCCACAATGGGAGATTGATTATTTTAATCGTCTGGCAGGAAAAAAGGAGGAACTGGTTTCTTTTTGTGCAGGGGATGCTGCATTGGCAGCTGGAGAAACCTTAGCGGCATGCCGAAGTATGCAGAAAGCATCAGAGGGTATGGAACAAGCGCAGCAGTATCTTTGTGCCAACGGAGGCGTTCTTGTGTCTGAAACTGACCGGGATCTCTTTGGGAACATCATGGAATTATACAGGATGAAAACGGATGATTCAAAGGAACACCAAAGCCAGGTTGAGGAGATTCTCACCGGTATTCTTACCTATGCTTCACAGAGTTCTTTCTGCCCGAAACATGTGCTGGATCAAAAGCAGGTATTACTTGCAAAAGAACAGGATTGTGTGAAGCAGGAGCAGGAACAAGCAGAACAGGAACAAGCCGGTTTTAAGCATTTTGAACAGATCCTCTCTTATGCAAAGCTGGACGAGAAGCAGGCAGAAGAAGCCAGGAATGCTTTTTACGAGTATCGGAAACTTCCAGATATGTCGTCTGTTGATGATCAGTCAAGAAAAGCAAGAAAAAAATTAACCAAAGTGTTTTATGAGCTATATGAAAAATGT
This sequence comes from Clostridiales bacterium, assembly GCA_029007845.1. Lineage (GTDB taxonomy): Bacteria > Bacillota > Clostridia > Lachnospirales > Lachnospiraceae > SUG1228. The sequence goes on along the minus strand of JAQXIP010000039.1, from coordinate 10,744 downwards.
TTCTTTGAGTCAGTGAACCAACCGCATATTCCAGAAGAAATGCAAGAGTTTTTTTATTTTGGAATACTGGACACCACAATGCTGGGGGAAGAGACAATAGAGAGCGTAAGGACAATCTGCAACCAGATCTATCAGTGCAAGAGCTGCAATATCTATCCGCTCTATGACTGGCTTCTGGCAATATACCGGGGAGAGAAAGAGCCGTCCAAAAATGAGTTTGATACGGACTTTTATGGTTATCTTCTGGAGATGAAACGAACCGGGAAAATAAGTGAAGACCAGGAAAAAGTCCTTGCAAAGAGCCGGGAGGCCATGGTTAAGTTTGAGATAGAGAATCTGTTTTTCTGTGCCAGCCGGGGAATCAGCGGAAAAGTTACTACGTTTTGTCCCGTTCTTAGAGAATCGGAAATTGTTGGATCGGTTTCGAAGATGCTGGTAAATGCCAGGAGAATGGAAGCTGCCATTGAAGAAATTAAAAAGGTGGATTTTTCTGTGTTTTACCGGGAAGTGATTTTTTCAGATCCGGATCATAACCTGGCAAAAGAAGTCATTCAGAAAGAAGTTCTCCCAGATGTGATCTTGTTCCCTCTGACAGGTTCCCGTGCCATGATGTGGCAGGAGACAGCCAATGTGCACAGGGATAGTCCAGCCAGATTCTTATTTCCAGTGCTTTCTGCGACTGATGTCAATGATCTGATGATTGAGACCGTTGGCAGATACCGCTGGGAGATCTGCCGCAGGATTCAGGGACTGCGCTGGAATGATGTAAAGGAAAAATCCCTCACATCAGAGTATTTTGATTACCTTCAATTTTACCGGAAAAACAGCCAGTTATCACCGGAATGGAAGGAGAAAATTAAAAACGCACTTGTCCGGGGCAAAAATAATTACCGGGAAGTATTTGCGTCTGATTATGTGAGCTGGATTAAGTATGAATCGAAGGGAAGTTACCGTCTGAATAAAATCGTCCGGGAGATTCTGTTCCGTTATTGTCCATATCCTCTGGAAATCCGCAGGCAGTTAACGGCCAATCCGACCTATCAGGATCTGGTTGTAAAATATGAGTTGACAAGGACTAAGAAATTACAGCGGCTGCAGGCAATCTACACAAAATACCAGGGCAGTGGAGGAATATTGAATTCTGATCTGCTTATGAATAAAGAATTTTACGAGAAATAAATAGTTACTGACTTAAACTTCGCACATGCAAATCAGCGGGAATGCCTGGCGTGTATCGAATGGGATGGATTAGCATTTCCACTGATTTGCATGTGCGAAGATTGAGTAAATGATAGAGAAATTAGAACAGATGAAACGGATTTTCCAGAAACGAATTTATCTTATCGCGGTGTTTTTCTTTCATTACCTGATAAAACGAACAGACAAAATCAATCACATAGGTAACTGTTAAAATTGTTGCTGCAACGAATGCAGATGTATAGGAGATCCGGGTTACCAGATTCAGAACAGCGTCATGCAGGTAAAGGCAGAGAAGAACTGCAATGGCTCCCCATGCCAGTGTGCTTTCCAGGCAAAGGATTCCCTTATAGTTAAATGGTTTATTGGAATAATCCCACCAGAATTCTCCAAACAGGCGAAGCATCACCTTTGCAGTCAGCAATTCAAACAGCGTGGCGGATATCGCTCCTGCAAGAAACAAAATCACAAGATGTCCCATGAGTGGGCTTAGAATCCGGTATCCAATCAAACTTCCGAATCCGTAAATGATACAAAACGGACCACGGACAAATCCCCGGTTCGTTATTTTTTTGTCTTGATATGTAATCACAATACATTCCATTACCCATCCAAGAAAACTGAATAGAAAAAATCCAAGGATGGTGTAGACAACTTCTGACATAGCAAATCCTCCCTTATTATTTACCATATGTTATGTCAAACTTCCATTTTCCTTGATGTTGTGTCTCAAGTTGGCTGCAGTTTACACAGTGACATCCCCGAGTGTATACTGTAACAGTTGAACCGTTACATTATACGATATTTGGGACGGACTTGTAAAGTATAAAAATGATGTGGTATAATCCCAACATGGTAAAAAGTTACCGTTCACACCTGTGTGCCGCAGGTGTTTTGCGTGATTCCCAGGTGTGAATTGCAGCAGTAAAAATGTCATAAAATATATTTTAGGAGGTTCTTATGAGCGAAGGATGTAATGGCAGCTGTGGAAGCTGTTCAGAGGATTGTGCTTCCAGAAAGCCAAGCAGAGAAGAGATGTTAGAGCCGGTGAACCGCTACAGTAAGGTAAAGCGGGTAATCGGTGTGGTAAGTGGAAAAGGTGGTGTTGGAAAATCCTTCATCACTTCTTATATGACAACATTATTAAGGAAAAAAGGATATGAGACTGCGATTCTGGATGCAGATATTACCGGACCGTCCATTCCGAAGGCATTCGGAATCCACGGTAAAGTAACCGGTAACGAGATGGGGATCTTCCCGGCAGAAAGCGGACTTGGGACAAAGATTATGTCGATTAACCTTCTGCTTGATGACGAGGATACCCCGGTAATCTGGAGAGGACCGGTAATCGCCGGGAGCGTAACGGAATTCTGGACACAGGTAGTCTGGGGGAATGTAGACTATATGTTTGTGGATATGCCTCCAGGAACTGGTGACGTTCCGTTAACGGTATTCCAGTCCATTCCGCTGGATGGAATTATCATTGTAACTTCCCCTCAGGATCTGGTATCCATGATTGTTGGAAAAGCAGTGAACATGGCCAAGAAGATGGAAGTGCCGATTCTTGGGCTGATTGAGAACTACAGCTATGTCCAGTGTCCAAATTGCGAGGAAAAGATTGAAGTATTTGGGGAAAGCAAGCTTGAGGCAGTGGCTGAGAAGTATCATCTGGACATCCTTGGACGTCTTCCTCTGGCACAGCCGATTGCAAAAGCCATTGATGAAGAAAAAGTTGAAGAGCTGGAAGGAGACTGGCTTGACCATGCCGCAGATTATATTGTACAAACCCTTCCGCCGGTAGAAGAAAAGAAAAAACAGGGACCACTTAAGATTGCGGTTCCGGTAGATGAGAGTTCTAAAGTAAATCCACACTTTGGTTCTGCAGAACGATTCCTTATATACACAATTGACCAGGGACAGTTAACCGAGAAAAAGGAAGTCCTTCCAGAAGGCAAAGGTCATGATGAGCTGGGCGCCCTGATGAAAGAATTGGGGATAAAAGTATTGGTTTGCGGTGGAATTGGCGCTGGTGCCATGGACGTACTCATGAAAAATGAAATCTTTGTCGTGCCTGGCCAGGAAGGAGATGCGGATGCTGCGGTAGCCGCATATCTGGATGGAAGTGCGGGTGTACAGACAGAATACAACTGCCAGGGGCATGCCGAAGGAGAAAGCTGCGGCTGTGGCTGCGGCTGTCATTAAGGATGTATGAGTATTAACAAATGTATGAGTATTAAAAAATGTAACAATTTAGAAAGGATGAGTAAATATGTCTAAGGAAGAAGAAGTCAGAAGTGCCATGGTACAGGCGATGAAGGCAGGAGATAAGGAGCGTAAGGAATCCCTGTCCATGCTGTTACAGTCTTTAAAGAAGAAACGGATCGATGAACGCCGGGATCTTACGGAGGAAGAAGAAAACAGCATTGTATTAAAAGAAGTAAAGCAGATGAAAGAATCCATCGATCTCACGCCGAAGGATCGTACCGATCTGATTGAGCAGTATACAAGCCGCATGAATGTGTTTGAGGAATTTGCCCCGAAGATGATGTCTGAGGAGGAGATTCAGGCAGTGATAAAAGACGTGCTTAACGGGCTTGGAATTGAGAAACCGGCACCATCCGACAAAGGAAAGATTATGAAGGAGCTGATGCCAAAGGTAAAGGGCAAGGCAGACGGAAAAGAAGTAAACCGGATACTTGGTGCAATGTTTTCATAAAAAAGGTTTTCATTTTCCCAAGAATATGGTATTCTTATAAAGAATGGACAGCCGGATGGCTGTTATTGGAAGAAACATGAAATAATCAGAAGAATACGGAGGTAATAATTATGCCATTAGTATCAGCAAAAGAGATGCTTACAAAAGCAAAGGCCGGAAAATATGCAGTTGGCCAGTTTAACATTAATAACTTAGAGTGGACAAAAGCAATCCTGTTAACCGCTCAGGAATTGAATTCTCCTGTTATCCTTGGTGTATCCGAGGGTGCTGGAAAATATATGGCTGGTTATAAAACCATCGTTGGCATGGTAAAGGGAATGATTGAAGAACAGAACATCACCGTTCCAGTTGCCCTTCACTTAGACCACGGCAGCTTTGAAGGTGCAAAGGCCTGCATTAATGCTGGTTTCTCATCCATTATGTTTGATGGTTCCCACTATCCAATTGAAGAGAACATTGCAAAGACAACGGAATTAGTAAATGCATGCAGCATTCTTGGAATCTCCCTGGAAGCAGAAGTTGGTTCCATCGGTGGTGAAGAAGATGGCGTTGTTGGACTGGGCGAATGTGCTGATCCAGAAGAATGCAAAAAGATTGCAGATCTTGGTGTAACGATGTTAGCTGCCGGTATCGGCAACATTCATGGTAAATATCCGGAAAACTGGGCTGGTCTCAGCTTCGAGACTCTGGATGCAATCCAGAAGTTAACCGGAGACATGCCTTTAGTACTTCACGGTGGTACCGGAATTCCGGAAGACATGATCAAGAAAGCCATCTCCCTTGGCGTTGCTAAGATTAACGTAAATACCGAATGCCAGTTAGCATTTGCTGCTGCTACACGGAAATATGTTGAAGAGGGCAAAGATCTTCAAGGTAAAGGTTTTGATCCACGTAAGTTACTGGCTCCAGGCTTCGATGCAATCAAAGCAACCGTAAAAGAGAAAATGGAATTATTCGGTTCTGTTGGAAAAGCTTGATGAATCCAGCTATTGCAGTTAAGTGATAGACGACGTAAAAAAGGAAACAGTGTGGCGCATTCTGGTCATGCGGTTTCCTTTTTCTTATACAAGTATAACAGTGAGTGTCAAAAGTACTTTTGACACTCACATCATAAAAAATAGGAGAAATGAAAATATGAAAAGACAGATTAAAGTAGGACTTTTGGTTATGATGATAGCAGTATGCCTGGCTGGATGTGGAAGTACGGCTGGCAATACAAAGGAAGCAATGGATTCGGAGCTTTTTGGAACCTGGAGCTGGAAGATTGACAGCCCGAACGGGGTAACTTATTATTACGAATTCAAGGAAGATGGAACCGGATGTTTAGGCCAGATGGAGGATCAGAGTGTTAAGATTCCATTTACATATGAAGTAAAAGATAAGGAAATCCTGATTACAAAGGAAGCATCTTCCGGAGATGGTGAGACTACCAATTCGGTAGGATATGAAGTGGACGGGGATACACTTGTGTTAACTGCGGAAAGCGGGAAGGTTACAACGCTTCAGAAGCAGTGAACGATGAGAAAGAGTGAGAGATGTGAGAATTGCAATCTGCGATGATGAGCCATATTATCAGGAGCATCTGAGAATGCTGGTTGAAAAATATACCACAGAGCGTGGAATTGATACCGTGATCAGGATATTCCCGGATGGAAAGTCATTATGTGATGGACAGGAGATGAAAGAGCCGTTTGATTTGATTTTTCTGGATATTATGATGGGACATTCGAATGGAATGAATGTAGCAGAGCAGCTACGTCAGATGTACCCGGATGTATGTATTGTTTTTGTGACAGCACATATACAGTATGCACCGGAAGGATATAAATTGGGTGCTGCCCGTTACCTGATGAAAGATAGTATGGATGTATCTATAACAGAATGTATGGATTATGTTATGGGAAAGATGAAAGAGAAGAGTGCAAGTGTGGAAGTTTCTTTTGGAAAGGAAAAGCAGAAGATACTTCTCAAAGAAATCTGTTATATAGAAAGCAAAGCTCATAAATGTGTATTTCATTTGAAAAATCCGGGACAAGGCGAGAAATTTGTATATGAAAAATTAGACAGATTGGAAGAAAAACTTGATAAAAATTTATTCCTGCGGATCCATAAAAGCTATCTGGTACATATGAAGTATATTAAGAAAATTAGTAATTATCAGGTTTTTTTATGGAACGGAAGAATACTTCCAGTGGCAAAAGTGCGTTTTCCCCAGATTAAGGAAAGATATGCTGCCTATAAAGGGGGAGAATAACATGATGGGGTATGTCCAGGTGCTACTGTTTGCTATTTTGGACTGGTGCTGTGGAATGCTTTTATTTGAAGGCTTTTTCAGGCACCGGTTCAATATCGGAAGGTGGAAACGATATGCAGCGGGGGTATTGTCCATACTGCTGTTATCTGGTGTATCATGGATTGGCAATTCTAATTATCTGTTGAAAGTGTTTTGCACCATTACAATCTTTAGTGCAGTGGTCACTCTGAATTTTGAGACGGGACTAATTCCTGCGCTACTTTCAGCAATTGGATATTATGGAATCCTGCTTGCAGTTGATTCCATAGGAAATTACTTTGTTTTTCATCTGCCAAAAGAACTTTTCCAGATGGCAGAAGAAAACTGGGAGGTTCAGAATATTTTATTTTTGCTGAACCGAGTCTTTGTGTTTTTATTCGTTTTATGTATTCGAAGATTATGGAAACGAACCGACGGTATGGAGTGGAATCTTGGAAGAAAATGGTTCTTATTTTTATATTTTCCATTGTTCACAATTGTTGTTCTGTTTTCTATTGTGTTGGAACCGGAACTGATGGTGGAACCGAAGGCAGCGGGGACTTTATCTTTTATCTCTGTTGGAATGGTCATTATGAATCTGATTATTTTCTTATTGATCCGGGACAGTATATTAAAAGAGCGGCAAATCCAGATCTACCAGCGAAAGCAGGAACAGGTGCAGAATCAGCTGGAACTATATGAAAACATGGAGTCCCAGTATCAGAGACAAAGGAGTATGATTCATGATTATAAAAATCAGATGCTGTGTATCCAGGGGTTACTGGAGAAAGAAAAGGAATCAGAGGTCAGGGAGGTTGTCCGCAGTTTATCCCAGGAACTTTGTCACAGCATGCCTGTAGTGGATACAAAACATAATATTATCAATGTAATATTGAACCAGAAATATGAATATGCCCAGAGGAAGGGAATCTCTATCAGTCTATTGGTGAATGATTTGTCAGATATCCAGATTGCAAAAAAAGATCTGGTGGTTTTATTGTCGAATGTTCTTGACAATGCGATAGAAGCCTGTGAAAAGCTGAACACAGGGAAAAAACCACTGATTACCTTTAAGATGTTAAAGGAGGAAGGGCAGATTGTGATGTCGGTAAAAAATCCGGTATTAGAAAATGTAGTGATACAGAAGAATCACATCACAACTACAAAGAAAGATCAAAATGACCATGGAATTGGTCTGGAAAATGTGAAAGAGGCGGTTGAAAAATATGATGGTATCCTTTCGATGCAATGCAGAAATGGGGAATTTATTTTCACAGCGGTGATTCCAAATAGCGGTGAGGTCAATTAATTTTAGGTTACATAGAGGTTTCAAAAAAGACGGTTTACTAATGTACCGTCTTTTTTTGTTGAGTTACCGTCTTTTTTTGCTGTCCGTCTTGTATTTGCCTTGAAAAACTGTATAAAATATGTGTGGATATTCAATTACAGTACAAATTTGAGAAATGAAATAGGAGTATTTTATGCATTACATAGTTGAGCGGCTGACAGAGGAAATTATTTTATATGGTTTTTTAGAAAAGGAGAAAAAGGAAGAATATGTATATGGGTTGGAGGTGTTTGCAGAAAAGATTGTTTCCTATGGGATTCTTTTTGTGCTGGCATTATGGATGCATATGCTGATGCCAAGTCTGCTTTTCCTGGGGTTCTTTTTTGTCATAAGGACAAGGACTGGAGGGTATCATGCATCGAGTTATCAAGCGTGTCTCTTGTCTTCAATTATTATTTTGGTAATGAGCATGAAGGTTTTGCTAAAGTGGCTTCTGCGGTACATGTGTATTACCTATATTTTGTTAGCAGGTGCTTCGCTTGTGATATGGTTTCTGTCTCCGGTTAATCATCCGAATCTGAATTTGGACAGCGAAGAAGTGGAGGGATGCCGAAAAAGTGCACGAGAAATTTTATTATTGGAATGTGGTGGGATTCTAATAGGGCATATGATGAAATTATCCATGGTTTACCTGGCTTCATCCGCTATGGGGATGATCATGTGCGCTGTTTTAATCATAATGGCAAAAGGATTACGACAGGAGGTGAATAATTATGGCGAAAAAAACGGAACCAGTTAAGAGAGAGTTGCTAAAGATGGCAGGAAAAGTGGCGAAGTTTACAGATGGCTACATATTTGATGAATGGCCGCCAAAATGTATTACGATTACTTATCAGCCTAAACGACCGAAAAGCAACAGAAAGTAGGAAGAAAAGAAATTAAAAAAACACGAAAAAGGAGAAACGCGTTATGAGAAAAGAAAAAGCAAAGAAAATTAAAAAAGCAGTGTGTGGGTTGGCAGTAGCCGGAATTTTGGGGCTGAACGTGTATACAGTATCTGGTGCTGCATCAGCAATTTCATATTCATATACACTGGGTTCTGGATCAACATATGCAAATACAGCCGGAACTACTAAAAATGATGCTAATGATATGGTAATTCATTGTGCAACGTCTACAGTATCTGGAGGTTATTTTAATGCAACATCGCAATATTTTGACAATGATTGGTACAACACGGACTATGACACAGTATATTGTGGAAATAAGACCTATTCTTTTTCGGCAAGTGCTGCAAAATCTCATAAAGCAAGATTTCATTTAGAAAAGGCAATGTCAAGTACTTCTGTATTTACAGGAAAATGGGCAACCACTGACACTGTTAGTGTTTATTAATGAGTATTAATACCGGAAGTTAATAGACGTTTTAAGGGGATGATTGCGTGAAAAGAAAGAAGATTGTGGGTGTACTTTTTTTAATTATATGTTTTAACTGCCTGTTTCTGGGACAAAAAGAAATTGAACTTTTAAAAAAACAGAACTGGAGTCCGGCTACAGAGAACTCCGATTCAAATGAAACATCTGAAAATGAATCAAATTATGAAGGTTTGATTACAGACAAGAAGGTACATGATCCTGAGCCTGAAATTAAAGAATACCAGATCGTTCCAGACAATGATACCATGCAGTATACAGACAGGGTACATTCCGGTCTTCTTTCCTACAAGTTATTGGACTATTATTTTGTGGAAAATGTGGACGCATTAGAAAAAATCATTAACGGAAAACAAAATTTTGAAGATTACAATGCCTTTTTTATGGAGAATGGAGAATTAGATGCAAGAGAAACCGGTGGACTTTTATGTGTGGAATATGAGGTTCAAAATATGGAAAAAGAAAAAGGGGTTTATCTTCCATTTATTGCAAATTTTACTGGAGGAAAAAAGGGAAAAAGAGTGGGAAGTTACATCTCCGGAGGTGTTGTGAACGGAGTGGTCGAAGATACGGATCAGGACGGAGAAATCTGTTTTGAAGGAGAAGAACGGAAGAAACTTCATATGATTGTTGCTTTGGATTTTCCACGGGCGTATCTGGATGAAGATAACGGTGCAGAATTGCTGATCACGCCAATGGCTGATTCTACATGGGATGTTAATTCTGGCACATTGTTTTATAAACTGCGGCTGACCTCTGAACAACGGAGGACATTATTAGAGAATAGCAGGATTCACTGGGAATATTTGGATTCAGGAAAAGAAAAAGATGAAAAAACGGAATAAAGGATTGATATTATGCAAAAAAACAAGATATTTTGTAATGAGTGCAAGAGAGCATTTACCAGCAAAGGAATGCTTGCTGCACTTTTAACGGGTGGTGGACTGGCTGTTCTGCAGATGGCTACAAGTGGTATGGAACGGGCAAAAATGCTGCAGGTAAAAGGACAGACAAGTTTAATTTCTCTGTATGACTGTTGGCTTGGTGGAAATCCATTTGGCGTATTTACAGCGATTTTTTACATGATTGTCCCCATATTAGCAGTTATGCCATACGGGGGCCCTTATTTTATGGATAAAAAAACGGGATATATGCAGGGTATCTGTTTAAGAAGCAGTCATAAAAAATATTTACAGGCCAAATTTTGTTCGGTATTTCTCACGGCTGGGACAGCAGTGTGTCTGCCGCTGATTTTAAATCTGATTTTGAATGCAATGATTCTTCCCGCTGTTCGTCCGGAACTGACTGCATGTAAGTCCACTATTCAGGGAATTGATCTGGGAGGGGCATTTTATTATGGGCATCCTATGCTATATACCTGTGTGTATCTGGTACTTGATTTTATATTTGCAGGGTTATGGGGAACTTTATCACTTGCAGGCGCAGAATTTCTTGACAATCATTTCATTGTTCAGCTTTTTCCATTCATTCTCTACTTTACATGGAATAATCTGGCGGATTTTCTGGGACGGATTGACTGGATGACCTGTTACATTTTCTTTCCAAACAGCATGCACAGTCTGTCTGCTTATCTTTCTATGCTGGGATTGCTGGGTGGATTAGAAGGGATCTGGTTTCTATGGCTTCGGAAAAATCCAGACTTGATATAGGAGGTGCGGGAACATGAAGAAACAATGGAGAGCGGCTTCCTTTCTGGTGGTGCTGCTGGTTCTGCAAGGAGTGGCAGCGTATCGGATTGTTGAGGTAAACAGTACATATCCTGCAAGGGAGAACGTGGTTTATGACCAGAAGCATCCACTTGAACAGGACAATATCC
>JAQXIP010000038.1 GCA_029007845.1 Clostridiales bacterium | reverse complement strand
TTTAAAAACGGTCTCCACAACAACCACAACTAATAGAAACAAAACCGGAGACCAGGTATATAACTCTGAAGTTTCCATCTTTCTGATCAGGCAGAAAATAGCAACCAGAACAAATAACGTTCTGTGAAAATCGAGAAACCTTTTTTGAATCTCAAGTTTTTTCTTTTCTTCCAAATCTTACTCCTCCCAGTATAGGTCAATCTGATCTCCATCGGAGACCGGAGTCGTAAATTCCGCATCTACTCCGTTTACCCGTTTTACAAGAGTACGGTTGCCGCCCTCTTCCACATGGAACGGATATACATCCAGAATGTTGACAAAAATCGGTGGAGTCTTGGTATGTAATACAACTGCTGTACCATTTACGGAAAGGGTAACATGGAATCCGGAATCTGTTTTTTCCGGTTCCTCCGGTTCCGGCATCTCCAGTTCTGATACCTCTTGTCCCGGCATTTCCGGCTTCTTCATCACACATTCCACCGAGAAATTATCATAAACCTTTGTATCCATCTGAGCCTCTACATGATTCACTTTAAAGTCAGCTGCATAGTCTTTTACATCCATAAAGTCAAGCACCTGTTCCAATGTATAATAATTTCTTACTACAACCTGATCCTGATCCTTGATCTCATAATAACCGGATACAAGATTACCGTTTACTTCCACAAAGCAAGGGCAGCTTACCGGTTGTCCATTCCATTCAAAACAGATGGTGTCCTTATATTCCGGCAGCTGGTTAATGAGAAGCTTGGAAGAAACGCCCTTGGTGGACGGCTGAATCTCAATGATATCATTCTGTACAATCTCTGCGCTGATACCTGTTATTTTTCCATTCAGTTTCACCACGGCAGCTTCTCCAGCCTCTCCACGCAGCATCCGTTTTTCTTGATTCACCTCATAACTGATAGCGTCTCCCCGCTTAGGGAACAGGTCTTCATTCGGGAATCCAATCTGTACTGCGGCATCTACAATAGTAAGCTTATTGTTATCATACAGTTTTACCCGTTGACCATTTACCTGGACAAATATGAAATTATTCTTCTGCTCGTAAAAATTCAGGCAGATTCCAATCGGTGTAACCAGAAGGGAATCTTTCTTAATTCCTTCCTGCAAAAATTCAATATTCTGCATTACTTCCGGACCCCGGATTGCCACCCGTTCCTGAGGAAGTTCCAGAAATTCTGCCAGAAGTGGAGTAAAAGAAGGAATTTTACCGCCACCACCAACAACAAACACTGCACTGACCGCCTTGCCGCCATTTAACTCTTTGATTTTATCTGACACATGACGGGTAATCATCTTCACGGTATCTTCTACTACCGATAACACTTCTTCTGTCGAAACCTTATGGGAGATTCCCATAATATCCTTATATGTCACACTTTTTCGATTAAGGCATGACAGTTTGATCTTCTCTGCCGTGTCAAAATCCACCAGATAATGCTTAGCAAGCTGTTCGGACAATTCATCTCCTGCATATGGAATCATCCCATATGCAATAATGCTTCCATCTTTCGTAATACAAATATCAGATGTTCCAGCTCCGACATCCACTAATGCAATATTTAACAGGCGAAACTGTTCCGGTATTGCCACATTAATAGCAGCAATCGGCTCCAGCGTAAGGTTTGCCACATACAGGCCAGCCCCTTCTACTGCAGCATATAACCCGTCAATCACTTCATCCGGAAGGAACGTTGCAATCAGTTCTGCTCCTATCCGATCCGCTTTATGCCCCTCCAGATTAAGCATGACATAATCATTCAGATAATAATGGATTACCGAATATCCTACACAATAATACTTGATATCCGTATCTTTATTTTCCTCCCGTATCTGTTCATAGGCTTTTTCTACGCCAAGCAGATCCAGAGAATAGACCTGTTCACTGGTAACTTTCGTCTCCTGCGGAAATTCATAATCTGTCCTCACGTTAATGGTCTTAAGCACCCGTCCGGCAGCCGCAATGCAAACATCTTTTAGCTTTCTGTTAAGACGCACTTCCAATGCTTCCTTAATCTCACGAATTGTGCCTGAAACCGCACCAATATCATGAACTTGTCCATCCAGCATAGCCCTTGTCTCATGAAGTCTCGTTTCCTGTGCGACAACCTTGAATGTATTCTTTTCTTTATATCCAACAGTTCCAACAATACTTCTTGTACCAATATCCAGTCCAAACACTAATTGTTCCGGATAACGAACCATTTCCTGTCCCATACGGTTCCCTCCAAATCAAACATCACATAAAAATCCATACTCATTATAGCATAGGAACCGTCTTTACACTAGCAAAAAATCCAGTTGTTTTTTGATTTTTTCCAAATCCCCGTCATTTACCAGCACATGAGAACAGTATTTTTTCATTTCTTCTTCTGGTAATTGATTTTTTAATATCTCTTTGATTTTTTCTTCTGAATAGCCCCGGCTTTCCATTAAACGCTGTTTGCGGATGTGATATGGAACCGTAACCAGAACAAACTCATCACAGATATGTTCATATCCCGCACCAATTAGAATAGCGGACTCAATCACTACCAGTTCTTCTCCTGCCTCCCGGTATTGTGAAATCTGTTTCTTGATCGTTTCTTTCACGGCAGGATGAATGATTTTGTTCATCTGATCTAAATAATCCTTTTTCTCAAATACAATCCCCGCAATTTTTTTGCGGTTTAATTCTCCATTTTCACAAAGAACCGAGTTCCCATACTCTTCCGAAAACAAAGCTGTTATTGCTTCAAAACAAGGTGCTCCTTTTAAAGAAAGGGCATATCCGATGTCATCTGCAATTAATAGTTTTGCATGATAATCCTGTTCCAGTATATGTGCAACTGTGGACTTTCCACTGCCCACACCTCCGGTTAATCCAATTACTTTCATATCAAATCATCCTCTGCCAACTGATAAAAGAGAACCTATCGTTCCCTACTTTGCCTCAAACCAGCTATTTCCCTGCTTTACTTCCACTTCCAGAGGGACACGAAGATTGGCTGCACGGTTCATCTCTTCTTCCATAATGGCAGCCACCTTTGCAATCTCACTCTGCTCGGTTTCCACAAGAATTTCATCGTGAATCTGTAAGAGCAGTTTCGACTGAAGCCCCTCTTTTTCAAGACGTCCTGCAACTCTTACCATGGCAATCTTCATAATATCTGCTGCAGTTCCCTGAATTGGAGAATTCATCGCAACCCGTTCCCCAAAAGAACGCTGCATATAATTACTCGATGAAAGTTCCGGAACCGGCCGGATCCGGTGATACAGAGATTCCACGTATCCTTTTTCCTTTCCCATGGCTACCTGTTCATCCAGAAAAGTCTTTACCGTAGGGTATGTCTCAAAATATTTCTTGATGAACGTCTCTGCTTCCTTCCGGGTAATATTCAGATCCTGTCCAAGTCCAAAGGAACTGATTCCATATATAATGCCGAAGTTTACAGCTTTTGCATTTCTCCGTTCCAGTTCCGTTACTTCCTCAAATGGTACATGAAAGACCTCGGAAGCAGTAATCCGGTGGATATCCTCATTTTGCTGGTATGCATGAATCAGTTTTTCATCACCAGACATATGAGCCAGAATACGCAGTTCAATCTGGGAATAATCCGCATCCAGAAAGACAAAGCCCTCTTTCGGGATAAAAACTTTCCGGATCTCCCGCCCAAGTTCCATCCGGATCGGAATGTTCTGCAGGTTCGGCTCGGTGGAACTGAGACGCCCGGTTGCAGTAACCGTCTGGTTCATTTTACCATGGATTCTCCCATCCGCTGAAATAAAATGACTTAATCCATCAGCGTAAGTGGACTTTAACTTTGTAAGCTGCCGGTACTCTAAAATATCGGATACAATCGGATGTTCACAGCGCAGTTTTTCCAGAATATCTGCTGATGTGGAATATCCGGTCTTGGTTTTCTTGGCAAACGGCATATGCATATGCTCAAATAAAACAACCCCAAGCTGTTTTGGCGAATTAATATTGAACTTTTCCCCAGCTTTTTCATAGATCTCCTGTTCGAGTGTTATTATCCGTTTTCCAAGCTTTTCTCCGTATTCTTCCAGAGCCTGGCGGTTCACCAAAACCCCTTCTTTTTCCATGTCATACAGAACAAACAACAGTGGAAGCTCTACCTTTTCATACAGCCAGGTCATATCCTGTCTGGAAAGCTGACTCATAAGAACCGGATAAGCCTCCTGTACCGATACCGCTTCTCTTGCGGCAAATTCCGGAAATACGTCATCCAAGGAAACATCCAGCAAAGTCCGCTTTCCAAACGCCTCTTGAAAAGAAGGGATCGTCATTCCAAGGTAATCACGCGCCAGATCATCCGCATGATAGGAATCCTTCAGGGGATTTAGAAGATACGCCGCAATAGACACATCTTTCATAGCTGGTTTCAGAACAGCCGCCACCTGTGAATCAGACGCAAAAAACTGCCATTTTTCTTTTATTTCCTCTGCGGCAATCAAAGCCCCTTTTTGAACTGCATTTCGAAGAAGTCCTGCCACGTCCTGTGTGGTAATTCCACTCGTTCCGATCGAGATATACACCGCATGCTTCTTATCATTGGAACAGGACATTCCTATGCCAAAACATACGGCATCATCCATCTGATACATACTAAGCCCAATGATGGAATCGTTTGCTCCATAAACAGACTGTGCCTTTTTTGCAAACGTCTCCCATTGATCCCGGTCTTTACAAATGATCAGTTCTCTTTTCAGATCATCTCCCGTCTTGGACTGATCCATCTTTAAAGAAAAACGATTTAACAGGCTTTTAAATTCCAGTTCTTTCAGTATCCGGAATACATCCTCCGTATATACAGTATCCCGGTTCAATACACAATCCATAAGGTCAAAAGCAAGTGCACAGTCTGTTTTAATGGTAGCAAGTTGTTTGCTTAAAAATGCCATGTCTTTGTGTTCTCTCAAAAGATTCTGTACTCTCTGCGGCTTTACTTCCTCCAGATGCTCATAAGCCTCTTCTACCGTTGGATACTGAGCCAGCAGTTTGACCGCCGTTTTTTCTCCCACACCAGGCACTCCGGGTATATTATCCGACGCATCTCCCATCAGTCCTTTCAAGTCAATCACTTGAATTGGTGTTACATTGTACTTATCAATCACATCTTTCGGATAGTAATCCTCAATCTCTGTTCCACCCTGTTTGGTTTTCGGAATCCGCACTTTAATATGCTCTGTTACTAGCTGCAGTAAATCCCGGTCTCCTGACAGGATACTGACCTCCATTCCAGCCTGTTCTCCCCTCTTTGCAAGGGTTCCCAGAAGATCGTCTGCTTCAAATCCGACCTGCTCCATAATCGTAATCTTCATTGCCGCAAGAACTTCCTTGATTACCGGCATCTGTTCTTTCAGTTCTCCCGGCATTGGTTTTCTCGTCCCTTTATATTCACCATACATTTTATGTCGGAAGGTTGGCTCTTTTAAGTCAAACGCAACTGCTGCATAATCCGGTTTTTCTTCATCCAGGATCTTAAATAAAATATTTAAAAAACCATAGACTGCATTGGTATGGAGTCCTTTGGAGTTGGAGAGATCCGGCACCCCGTAAAATGCCCGGTTCATAATACTGTTTCCGTCAATTAATACAATTTTTTTCATGTTACGCTCCTTCTAAGTCAGGATCAGCATAGTCAGTATTGCCCCTGCCGCCAGCAAATCCCGTTTCAATTCTACTATAATATGGTGTCTTCTTATTTTCTCCCGCTCCTTTTCCAAAAAATCCATCAGTTCCAGATGAAAATCATCGGAAAACGTTTTTTCCTGGTCTAATTGCTTCATACCCGTATAAAAAATAAAATGAATCTCCAGTTCTTCCATGCATTCCTCGCAGGAATCCACATGTTCCAGAAATGCTTCTTTTGTCTTGATATCCATTTTCTGTTCAATAAAGGCACTTACCATTCCTTGTGCTTCTACGCAGTTCATTTAACCACCCACGTTTCTTTCTATCGTACGACTTATTATACACTATCTTTTGCAAATAAAAAAGGGACAAAAACAGCGGCAAAACTTTCGTCCTACCGCTTATTTTTGAAACTTTCTTTCATTATAAAATTAGAACTGATTCCTAACAGGTTTCCGGCTCCTCATAAGTCTCTCCAAATGTATCAACCGTTACCGTCTTAATCTGCTGTTTTGTTAGTGGACGATCGGAGTAATCCGTGTCTACCGTGGCAATTTTATCGACGATATCCATACCTTCTGTGATTTTGCCAAATGCAGCATACTCACCGTCCAGATGTGGTGCATTTTTATGCATAATAAAAAACTGGGAACCAGCAGAGTCCGGCATCATGGAACGAGCCATGGAAAGCACTCCTGCTGTATGCTTTAACTGGTTATTGAAGCCATTACTTTTAAATTCACCTTTAATCGAATACCCGGGACCACCCATTCCATTTCCGTCCGGACAACCGCCCTGAATCATAAACCCATTGATGACGCGGTGAAAAATCAAACCATCATAAAACCCTTTCTGAATAAGAGAAATAAAGTTGCGAACCGTATTCGGTGCCACTTCCGGATATAATTCTGCCTTCATGATATCTCCGTTTTCCATTTCAATTGTAACAACTGGATTCTGCATGTTTATATATACCTCCGTAAGTAATATTCGGTTTCAGTATATCATTTCAAAAAATAAAACTCAAGATATTTCCTAATTTATCTTGTTATATGGAAGATCTTTTTCAAAAGGTCCAGATCCCTTAAAATCCGGTTTGAATAAGGTCTTTTCTTTTCTGCCACCGCATCAATATCCCGCTTTGCTTGTAAAAAATACAGCCATAACTTTTTTTCAAAAAGCACTGGCTGTATCTTTCTTCTTATGATGCGGATGGCGGGACTTGAACCCGCACGATGTCACCACCGGCAGATTTTGAGTCTGCTGCGTCTGCCATTCCGCCACATCCGCCTGTCTTACTTAATCACTCAAGACGAATGTTATTTTAACACATCTTTCCAGTAAATGCAACCACAAAATTCATGATTTCCGTTTCAACGCTTTCTCCAGGGCATCCACCACTGTTTCCAAAACCTTAATCCGGGCGTACAGTTTATCGTTTCCTTCCACGATAATCCAAGGTGCATTTGCCGTAGAAGTGCGGACAAGCATTTCATCCACCGCTTCCTCGTACTGATCCCATTTTTCCCGGTTACGCCAGTCCTCTTCTGTAATCTTCCACTGTTTCTCCGGATTCTGCTGGCGTTCCTCAAAGCGGCGTTTCTGCTCATCCTTATCAATATGCATCCAGAATTTTATCACCACGCATCCTGCATTTACCAGATTCTGCTCCATTTTATTGATCTCATTGTAAGCGCGCTTCCACTCCGCTTCCGTACAGAAACCTTCAATCCTCTCTACCATAACCCTGCCATACCAGGTACGGTCGAAGATCGCCATATGACCTGCTTTCGGCATCTTTCTCCAGAACCGCCACAGATAATGATATTCCCGCTCCACAGCATTCGGGGATGCGGTGGGAATCACCTCGTATCCCCGGGGATCCATACATTCTGTAATTCGCTTTATGGCACCACCTTTTCCACCAGCATCCCAGCCTTCAAATGCCAGCACAACCGGTACTCTCTCCCGGTACATTTCACTGTGCATGGTACGAATCTTATCCTGAAGCTCCTTCAAACGTTTTTTGTATTCTGTCTTCGTCAGCTTCTTTGATAAATCAACCGCTGCCAGCGCGCCGTTTTTCAGGTTGATGTTCCCTGGTTCCGTCCATTCTATTTTCTTATTTTCCAGAATACTTTCTTTCCCCAGTGCTTCTTGCATACATCGGATTACATGGGACATTACTTTAACCAGGGCATACTGGTTATCATTCGCCTCCACTATGGTCCATGGTGCAAAATCCGTATCTGTGTGGAGCATCATATCATCCATGATGGGCAGGATTTCTTTATAATGTTTATGGTTGCTCCAGTCCTTTTTCGTCACCCGCCAGGAAGTCTCTTTGGATGATTCCAGTTTATCAAACCGTTTCTTCTGCTCTTCCTTGGATATATGCAGAAAGAACTTAATAATCAATGTCCCATCTACCGTAAGATTCTGTTCAAAATTCACAATCTCATTATAGGCATTGGTGACATCCATGTGGTTTAAGGAACCATCTACCTGCTCTAAGATTACTTTCTGGTACCAGCTCCGGTCAAATACATGCATTTTACCTTTTGGAGGAATCTTCGTCCAGAAACGCCACATAAACGGGCGAAGCCGTTCCTCTTCCGATTCCCGCTGGGTAGAAAAAACCTGGAATCCCCTTGGATCAAGGGGATGAATCAGCTGGTTGATCAAGGTTCCCTTTCCGGCAGCTCCCCATCCCTCAAACACAATCATAATCGGGATCTTCTTTTTCTGGCATTCCCTCTGCAATTTGGCAAACTGAGGCTCTAACTGCTTCATCGCCTCCCGGAATTCCTGTTTCGAACATTTTTTCGTCAAATCAATTTTTTCCAGCATTGACATCACGCTCCTTTTTTGTATAAAAAACCTTAGTCCCGCTACACGTCAGGCATTCCGTCTGATTCGGGTGTGAGAAGTTTGAGTTATCTATATTTATTTTACGTACTTTTTCCCTATTTGTAAATATCATTTCCACAAATATCGAAAAGGCGCGTAACAGTTCAGCCGTGGGGAGCGCACAGCCGGAGAAAGCACGCAGAATATCAGGTACCATGAAATATCCCTTTGAACACGCCGGCACTTGGTTTTGCGTTTTTTTGCAAAACCTTAGTACCGCTACGTGTTCAACGGAGCGAAAGCGGGTATTTCATGATACCTGATATTATGCATGCTTTCAGCGGCTGTGCGCCCGTTACGGCTGAACTGTTACAAAGGCGCTGCTAAACGGTAGCAACGCCTTACCTTTGTCTAATTACTTACTTTTACCTTCATTTTTACTGTCTTGGTCTTTCCGTTTTTCAAGCAAACTGTTGCATTGATGGTAACGGTTCCCTCCTTCTTAGCTGTTACCGTACCGCTCTTGCTTACTGCCGCAACGGACTTCTTGCTGGTAGAATAAGTGATTTTAGCAACGTTATCCATATCCAGCTTGCTGCTCATTTGAAGCTTTGTCTTCTTGCCCTTTTCCACTGTTGCAGAAGTATTCATAACCTTAACGGTTGAAAGAATCTCTTTCTCAATTGAAGCTGCTTTTACTGTGTCCATCAACTGATAGGTTGCACCCTCCGGCAGTATCACCTTGACATTGCCTGTATTACTTACTGTATAAGTCTTGGCATTTACCAGAACATAATTACCAGTTTTCTCATCAATTGCCATAACCTTCAGCTTTTTGCCTGTGGTAATATCCTGGGCATCTGCCTTAACAATGTACTCTTTCTTACCTGTAGTAACGGTCATTACGATTTCAACAGAATCCGTACCCGCTGCTTCTGTAACCTGAGATACTACAGAACCTGAAAGTGTTGCTTTTACACCGGATTTGGTGTCTGCCCCCTTCTTACTCACTTCTGCCTGGGCGCTTGTAATATCACCTGCTGCATTCTTCTCTACGCTGATTGTAGCTGATGCACTTCCTGTAATTTTTTCAATGATGGAATTCTCTGTAATTCCGGTTACGTTCCCATTAGCATCCTTCTGGGTAGTTATGGTAACCGCAACCTCTTTGCCCTTGGCATTTGTCACGGTCTCTTTCTCTGTTTTCGTAGAAGAACCGTCTGCATTGGTAACGTTCTCGGTTGTCTTTACAGAACCATCCTTTGCGGTTTCAACAATCGTCTCTGTCTTGGTTCCATCCGGTCTGGTTTCGATTGTTGTCTCTGTCTTGGTTCCGTCCGGCTTGGTTTCAGTTGTGGTGTTACCGGTTGAGCTGCCTGTGGAACCGCCGCTGGTTGAGCCACCGGTTGAACCACCCGTTGAACCGCTGGTTGAGCCTCCGGTTGAACCACCCGTTGAACCGCCTGAGGAGCCGCCTTTCTTCTTATATGTAATGGCATAAGTTGAGTATTTATCTGTTTCAAATATAATACTGTTTGTATTTGCATCATACTGGGTAACCAATGACTCAATCTTATCACCATGTTGACGCACAACTCTGTAATCTTCATATCCTCCAAGAGACGATTCAAGACCCAAAATAACTGTCATAGGTTTATTCAATTCTGTGACTGGTGTTACCCAAGACCCTGCTGTACCAATCTTATCAATTACCTGATTCATGGACAGGTCAAGCGCAGCACCTAATACCATATCATTTTCTGCCCCGTCACTTGCTGCTACAGTAAATTCCGCTTCTTTTTCAGGTGTAAGCTCTGTACTCTTAACACCAAACTTAGCTACTCCATTAATCACTCCATCCGGAACATTAATATCTGCAGCCTTTACTGCATCAGATTCCGCTACGATCTCATCCTCTGCCTTTTCAAATTCACAAGAAACATGAATCGGGTTGTCCTGCATGGTAAAGATATACACACCTGGTTCTTCGGTCGGTGTTACAATCTCCGCACTGGCACTACCGTTAAACTTGAACGTATCTTCCTTATACCGGTATCCTGTATCTGGAACCAGCTTAAATGTTACCTTCGTGCCGGCTTCAAACCAGTACTCGCCGCCCTTTGTCGTGTCTTCGCGAACAAGTCCGCTTCCGGCACTAATCTCGAAATGACCATTTTTTACATACTGATCACCACTATCAGGCAGGAAGCTGTAACCAAGCGCCCAGAGTGTTTTTGTTGTAGACGTTAAAACAATATTCTTCTTATCCTCGCTTACGGTATAGATATAACGTCCACTTGCATCAGAATGATCACCTTTTTCACAGGTAACAAGATTGACTTTATCCTGAAATCTTCCATCATTTTCAATTTTAAGAATTTGGCCAATCTCTGTATAATATCCTGCCTGAACCGTATTCGGAACTGTAATCTCACTGGTTGAAGTAAGATCAAACTTACCACCGGTTTGCACCTGCATGGAAGACACATTGTCAAACATAGTTGGTGCACCCCCTGACAAATTCACCGTTACATCTGCCTCGTCCCACGCCCGAACCTGATTATAGTTCGTAAAGGCCTTTTCAGCATAAATATTGGTTTTTGCCTGATTAAATTCTACATAACTGCTCTCATATATAACACGTCCTCCACCACTTTCTCTTAATGGAGCACAAAATGCCTCTTTTACCGGATTAGCGCTTGTTCCAACAGTCAGTGTTTTTAAATCCGTTACAGAGAATCCTCTTGCCTTGACACCTCCAAGAAGTGTCGCCGTAGAACGGGAACCACCCCAGCAAATAGAAAACTCTGCATCACCTGTAGCTTCAAAGGAATAACCTGTATCAGAAGCACTAATTATAATCGGCACATCCTCTTCTATATGGGAACCATCTGTTACACCATCCGGTGTATAATTAAGTCCTGCATGCACCTCCACTTTTCCAGATCCTGTAACCACAATAGGATCCAGAGTAATGCTTGTTTTACTCTCGATGCTTTGCTCCGGATCATGATTTACATCTGTTCCCTTCTTAGGCTTAATTGCAATACCATCCCTAGTTTCTTCCACTTCATATGGGGCATCATCTGGAACAGTAATTTTCTCACCCTCAGCTGCAATTGCCTGATATACGGTAATTTCACCAACTTTTACAGTAAAATTTTCACTGATCCCCGGTTCCGGCGGATCCGGGTTATCACCGCCACCGGGATTATCCTCTGCAAATTCAACGCCAGTAAGCTGATAGGATTGACCAGCTTCCAATACATACCCCGTATCACTGACAAGTTTTGTTTGAATTTCATTGTCGCCTATGACTGCAATTGAGCTACCAGTGCCAATCCCCAAATTCGTTGCTGTCCAGTCAATACGATATCCCTGATTTGGCACAATCCTAACTGCCTTAGCCTGCATGCCACTTTCAGTGCTTGAATATTCTCCCCACTGACCGCTTTCATTGCAAATTTGTACCAAACCCTCTGTTGCATCCGAAGCATTCTGAAAACTTACCGTTATGGTCGCAAGATCACCCTCCGCCGCTTTCACAAGCATCGGCATCTGTCCACTGATTATACCGATTATCATGGAAAATGCGACGAATACACTTAGGAAGCTGGCTGCTGCTTTCTTTCGTTTTTTCTTCATTTGAAACCCTCCAGTGATATTATTTCTTCGTTGTGGTGCTCACAGCTTTACTCCATTTGCCTTCAGCCTTGACCTTCTGTCCCAGTTCATCGGTGTAATTCTTGTAGGCACGAATTCTGATATAGTATTTTTTGCTTCCCTTCAGATTCTTGATGGTGTAACTGGTTTTACTCTTAGAAGCCTTAACTGTTTTCGCAGAATCGAAGTTCTTGCTTGTGCTGTACTGAATTTCATACCCACTTATGGAAGAGCTCTTCTTCCAGGAAAGCTTCACTGCCTTTGTTCCAGCAGTTGCCTTCAGACCGCTTACCTTGCCAACGGTCGGTTTTGTTATAACACCTTCCTCAGAATTTGCAAAAACAATTCCGGCTACAGAAAAGCCATAAGCCTGATTGTCAGCAACCGGATCATCCTCTGCGTGATAGATCAAAGTAACCGCAACCCGGCCATCTCCCGGAACAGATGCAATCTCAAGAGGATTTCTACCCTGGCTGTCCTTTGCCGTCGACTTGCTGCCTACATTCTCAAGCTTATTACCGTTCACCGATTCTACCCAGAACTCCAGATCCTTCAAATCGAAATCTCCGATAATGGTTGTACCGTTTGTGACATTTTCGTAGGTCTTGTCCCCGATACGAATGGTCAGAACCGTTGTTCCCTCCGTCTCAGCAAATACCAATTCAGGTGATAACAGGCTTGCCAGACAGACACATAACGCCAATAATAAACTCCAAAGTTTTTTCTTCATAAAAATTACCTCCTTTTTTAACGTCAATCCATTCAAAATTTGCCTTCGACAATACGTAACAGTTCAGCCAGCGCCATTCACGAAACTCTATAACAATTGCCGAATACAGGTTTCAAATTTATACCTATTATCATACTTTTGCCCTATTCTGTAAACACAATTGCCATAAATGACATTTGCTTATTTTGGCAAAAAAATATTTACAACACGTTGCTTTCTGATATAATAACAAAGAAAATACACAAAGGAGTTTCCACCATGAAATTTGGCGAATTATTAGATCAGTATATGAAAACGCTGGGCTGTACTGGAAAGGAATTATCTGACCGTTCCGGAATATCTTCTTCCATCATCAGCCGCTACCGGAATAGCGAGCGGGAACCCCAGATGGATTCCGAATCGGTAACCACCTTAGCGCATACGTTAGCTGCAATTGCTGCAGAAAAAAACATCGAAAACATGTCGGAGGAAACGATCCTTTCTGTTTTCAAAGAGGTTCTTCTTTCCAAATCCAGAGATTATGAAAAATTTTTGGATAAATTTAATATTCTGTATGAAGAAATGCACCTTAACATGAAGGAAATCTCAGCCTTTACAAATTTTGACACTTCCTTTCTATACCGGATTAAATCCGGAGAAAGAAAGACTTCCGATCTTCCTTCGTTTTGCGATATGATAGCAAACTATCTTTCCACCTTTTATTCCTCCTATGAGGATAAGAAAAAGATGGCCGGCTTATTAGGTGTGAACTATGGCAGCATTACCGAACCCAACAGCTATTACTCGGCTATTTGCCAATGGCTGCTGCCGGGCTGTGACAAATCTACAGCTCCATTAAAAATAAAGCAGTCGTCCGCAAGCGACATTTCCCAGTTTCTGGTAAAGATGGATGCATTTGATCTGGAGGACTACATCCGCGTGATCCATTTTGATAAGATTAAGGTTCCGACTTTACCTCTTCATCTCCCTTCTACGAAAACCTATTATGGAATTGAAAAAATGCGTGAAGGGGAGTTGGATTTCTTCAAAATAACGGTAACTTCCAAAACAACCGAGCCAATTTTTATGTATTCCGATATGCCTATGATCGACATGGCAGAGAGCAATGATTTTAACAAAAAATGGATATTTGCCATTGCCTGCTCCATCAAAAAGGGGCTGCACCTAAACATTATCCACTCTTTAGATCGTCCATTTGAAGAATTGCTGCTGGGACTCGAGGCATGGATTCCCATCTACATGACCGGACAGATTTCCCCATATTATATCCCAGACCAGGCCAATCCGGTGTATCACCATCTGAATTATGTATCCGGTGCTGCCGCACTGTGTGGGGAATCCATTGAGGGTACGCCTTTAGATGGAAAATACACCCTGACCAACAATAAAGAAGATCTTGCTTATTTTCATAGAAAGGCAAAGCATATTCTTTCCCATGCCAAGCCATTGATGGAAATATTTGACAAGACCCATCCTGACAAATATCAGGAATTTCTTAAGAAAGATGCCCAGACACCGGGGCAACGGAAAAATATTTTGTCATCCCTGCCAATTTATACCATCAGTGAGAATTTGCTTGACCACATTCTTGCAGCGA
Source organism: Clostridiales bacterium (assembly GCA_029007845.1). GTDB lineage: Bacteria > Bacillota > Clostridia > Lachnospirales > Lachnospiraceae > SUG1228. The sequence continues at coordinate 41,417 of JAQXIP010000038.1, read as the reverse complement.
ACCAGATCAACGGTTCAGATGCTCAGATAATCCGTGACTACCGGGCATCTGAGGCAAAACGCATGCAGCAAAAACTCGAACACTGTACCATTACAGACGAGATTGCCCTGCCTTCTGAGCAAAACTATAGCGATCACCCGATGCTCCTGTCAGTTTCTGGTTGCTTTTACGAACATCCGCTGTTGTATTCTTACGAGGATATGATGAATCACTTAAAGGAAACACAGTTGTATGCCAAAAACCATGAGAATTATCATCTCAAACGGAATGATATATCCGCTTTCCGGAATATTCAGATTGAAATTGTGCAGGAACAGTATGTGATTGTTTCCAAGATTAAGTCGCCGTCCATCCACTTTGTCATTGAGCACCCGACAATGGTACATGCATTGCAGAATTTTACCATTCCCGTGATTGAATGAAAAAAGAGACTGGCAGGCAGTCTCTTTTTTTCGTAACATTGTTTCTTATTCATGTTCATATCAAATTCAGTTAAAAGTATTTCCGGTTACCCCAAAGATTGCTTTTCTTTAAATCCAAGTACTCGTTATAAGCCTTTTCAAGGATCTGTTTCTCGTTGGAAAATTTCAATAGATGATATGCCTCATGAAACTTATAATAACCAGAATCCACAAAATACTCTTCACGTTGTGGTTTGCTATAGTAACTATCCGCCATCATTAAATACCAGTGAACGTCCTTCATAACAGTATCCACAGGGGTGTTAAACGTGTACTGGCTTTTTCCGATATATTTGATAATGGATGCCGTTACACCGGTTTCTTCTTTTACTTCCCTAAGTGCGGTCTCCTTGTACTCCTCGCCTTCTTCTACCGTTCCCTTTGGCAGAACCCAGCCTTCGTACTTATTCTTATAATTCTTATAAAGAAGTAAAAGCTTCCCTCTGAATATAACCACACCGCCACAGCTCGTTGCTTCAACCATCGCAATTCCTCCTGTAACATCATTTGCGAGCAATTCACAAATGTGTCTGGTGTGCTTTTATCGTGTTTACCATATACTGTTTCTAGTATACCCCTTCTGATAGAAAAAAACAACTATTTTAATTTCCAAGGTAGCTGGCAAAAATACGTTTTGCAATCGGTACCGCATACTCGCTTCCGGTTCCTGCCCCCTCTACAATTACACATACCGCAATCTGAGGCTTGTCTGCCGGGGCAAATCCCACAAACCATGCATGGGACGATTTACTCGAATTATACTCTGCAGAACCGGTTTTTCCTGCCACAGAATAGTCAAGATCCGAGAGTTTTCTACCGGTTCCGCTGTTTACAACTTCTTTCATCATATCCGTAAGAATCTCTGCCTCTTCTGCAGTCATCACATCCGCATAGGATTCCGGCAGGTATTTTTTCACCTTACTTCCGCCAGATGTCTCAATGGAATCAATCACATATGGCTTCATCATCGTCCCGCCATTGGCAATTGCCGCCGTAATCATGCAATTATGAATCGGGGTAATCTGGGTTTTTCCCTGTCCAATCACCGTCTGGGGCATCTCAGAATCTTTGGAAGACTTGTTGATTACAAAACTGCTTTTCTTATAAGCCATATTGATTGGCAGTGGCTTATTGAATAACAAAGTGTCACAAAGGCTTCGGAATCTGTTTTTTTGAAGCGTTGTTCCAATATTGGCAAAGGACGTATTACAAGATTTTGCAAGGGATTGTTTCAGATCCACAGTCCCATGCCTCTCATTGCCATAACATTTAATCTGGATTCCACTAAATCCTCCATTCCCGGTACAGCTATAGGAATAGTCTTTATAGTCCCCCGGATGCTCCCTAAGATATTCAAGAGCCGTTATAATCTTGAAGGTAGAACCAGGCGGATACAAGCCCTGGGTTGCACGGTTTACTAATGCGGATTCATTTTCTTCATCATCAAGAAGACGATCCCATTGAGATAGAATCTCATTTGGATCATAGTCCGGTTTTGAAACCATGGCAAGAATTTTACCCGTGCCAGGTTCTATCGCTACAACAGCTCCTTTTTTTGTACCAAGTGCGTCATGAGCCGTTTTTTGGAGTTCTACATCCAGTGTTGTAATCACGTTATCCCCTTCCACCTTTTCCCCTTTTGCCTGTTTGACAAATTGACTCAATACATTCGTATGGGAAGTGAGCAGCCGGAAATTTTCCGATAATTCAATTCCTGTTTTACCTTTGTCAAAGCTGCCAACAACATGAGAAAACATGCAGTCATAGGGATAGTTCCGAACTTCTGTGCCATCCTCTTTTGTCACCGTTTCAGCAAGAACTTCCCCCCTGCTTCCCTGAATCTCTCCACGAATTACCTGGGAAGCCAGCAGATCCTGTCTTGGATTATAAGAATTATTAATCACTTCGTCACTTTGAAATGCGATAAAAAAAGCAAAATATCCCATCAAAACGGTAAATATGGCAACAAAAAAATAGGTGACAAACAGGATTTCCCGGTTCGTTGTCTTCTTCCCCGGCTTATCGGATATTTCCTGTTCTTTGTTCTCCTCTGCCGGATAACCGGCCGGCAGAGCTTTCTTTCTGTCTTTCTTTCTGTCTCTCTTTCCTTTTTCTTTTCTCATTCTTTCGCTCCTCGTCCTGGTTTAACACATATAGTCCCTGAATAATTCCAAAAATGATAATCGTGCTAAGTATAGAACTTCCGCCATAACTTAGCAGCGGAAGCGTAACTCCGGTTGATGGAATAAATTTGGTTACGCCCCCTACTGAGACAAATACCTGAAACAACGTTAGTACACTTAACCCTAAGGCACATAGTTTATAAAACTGATGCTCCATTTTTACAGATATATTAATAAACATAATAAAACAGCTTATATAGATCAATATGAGACAGATGGCAAAAATTCCACCCAGTTCTTCGGATATGGCGGCAAATATAAAGTCGCTTTCCCGAACCGGAATCGATGTGGGAAGACCCTTGCAAAAGCCCATTCCAAACCATCCACCTGTACCGATTGCAAACAGGGACTGAGCAATCTGATAACCACCCTGGTCGATGTCTCCCCACGGATCACGCCAGGCCGAAACCCGCACCCTTACATGGGAAAACAGCTTGTAAGCTACAAAGGCTGCCGTTCCGCCACAGCCAAATCCAGCTATCAGATATCCGGCATTCGCTGTCGCCGTATATAGCATAAAAAGATAGGTAATAAAGAAAATCATGGCACTTCCCAAATCTTTTTCCAATACAAGAATGAGTACATACAAAGCAGAAACTGCAGTTACTGCCACTACATGCTTAAATTTTGTAGATTTAGCAAGAAGGGATGCAGCAAAAAACACAAACAGTATTTTCACAAATTCCGACGGCTGTAAACTGAATCCGGCAACCGTAATCCAGTTTTTTGCCCCATATTTTGTCACGCCAAATTTTAACACATACAGCAGTATGCCAATTCCCGCAATGCCATAGAGCCACCCAAGTTGTCCCACAAAGTGAATGCGCTCAATGCACAACGGCACAAACAGACAGATCATGAGCCCAATTGCAGCAAAAACCATCTGCCTGACCGCGATTTTCCAGTCCAGCCGCACCAGTTCAGTTAAACCAATCATTAACAAAAACATCATATGATTTAAAACCAGTTTTGACAGCTTCCGGTAAACAAACTGATAGACATAAACCATCGTAATATATAACGCCAGCTGGCAGACATATAACTCCAGAACAATAACATCTTTATCACTTAATAGTAAAAGCAGATTCAGGATAAAGTGAATCATCAGGGTGTACCCCCGCTGCTTCCGGAATATTGCATTTTGCTTGTCCCTGTTTTTTTTCAAGAAAGCGGTAAATGACAACATTGTATATAATATCATTAAGATTACAATGATATATTTGGAACATTGATAGATTAGATTTATCATATGGTTTCCTTTCTAAAACAGATGCTTATTGCACTCCCCGGTGAAAATGCCCAAACGTTCTTTGAATCTCTTTTTTGGGAAATGGTTCATTGCCAAGTATTCTTAAGATCTCCTCTCCACTTTCAACGGTAAAATAATATCTTAACGAAGCCGGATGAAGACTCTTGATCTCATCCTTTTCATTCCGGATATCATAGACCACGCCATTATATAGTCCCTGATAGCATTCCGGGCAGAAGGAAATCGCATAGAATTCCATCTGTTTTTCATCCTTTAGAATGGTGTATAACGTCCCTCCATCCATCAGAACATCCTTCTCTTTTTTTTGCTTTAGGCACATGCCCCGGGACAGATTGACACATTGCACGGACTTCATTACCGGCAGATGTCCATATACGAATAGTTCCATTCCTTCGATTCCCAGTTCTGATAATTCTCTTTTATTACACTCAATCGGTGCCGTCAGTGCTTCCACATTCTGTCTGATATAGAATTCCTTCGCTCTATTGTTCATACAATACAGACTGTAATCGCCTCTTAACGAAAAGTCTGCCGATTGTTGAGCCTTCCTCACCTGATTTAAAAAGCATAACTGGTCAAATGTAGTCACATAAAAACCGGACACCTTTCCAGTCATTAGAAGCTGATGGAGAAAGGAAGCTTCATAGCCTGGCTCTTTCGGATGATTTGTCTTAAAAAAAGACTCTCTTAACACATGAGGAAGCTGCAAAAAGAGCTGGCTGTCCCCGGAATGATTATTCACGATGGAGAGAATCTGTTCCCTGGATTCATAGCTGCAATCCATTACAATCCGGCGAACTCCCGGAGCCTGGCAGACGGCCTCATACTGCCCCGCAGATAAAACCGAAACCGTTACATCCGGTTTGGACAGCTTACTACTGAGTGCGAAGCCTTGCAAGAACCGGCATTTCAACGTTTTTTTCTTACGGTGATATGGGGTTAAAACCATTTCTTCATACTTACAGAGTCCTTCTCTTCTTAGTTCGTTGATCTGGGAAGTTGGAAGAAATACCGCATCTTTGCAAATCACATCTACTTCATTTAGTGCCAAAAGACTCTCCCCTAGCTTGGAAAGGTTCTTTTTGATTTTTTCTTCAGAAAGAGGCTGTTTTTGTGCCTTTTGCGCCACAGCACCTTCTACCGTTATCGTTCCTTCCTTTCCGGTTATGATAAGTCTCACCGGCTGACCGGACTCTGCTTTAAACAGGAAATTTACCACCCGTTTCGTTCTCACTTTTCCTTGAAGAAAACGTTCTCCAATCTGATCTAACAACTGCTGGTTTTTCATACGGAAAACCTTTTGCCTGGCCTTAACCTTCAACCCTTTTTGATATCTGGCTTCTACCACACTTCCTTCTGTCTGTTCTTCTTTATTGGTATACTCATATACCATTCTCTCCTGATCGTCCCGGATTTCCAGCAGATCCTGTGAGTGAACCTTATTCTCAAACCGGATTAACGCACTCTGGTTTTTCACCTTGAGCACAGTTCCAACATAAGTGCCACTATGGTTTGGCCGGTTCAAGCTCATCATATCTGCCCCATGATACTCCTGATAATATCCTTTTGTAAAACCGCCCCGATTATACAAATCTTTTAAAGAAAGAAGTTCTTCTTCCCATTCCTTCTGATTCTTCTGAATCTCGTCATAAAATGTTTCTTTGTTTTTTAATCGTTCATATAAATCCACATACTTTCCATAGAGGAAAGCAGTAAATGCACCATATTCTGCCCGCTTCATCCGCCCCTCAATTTTAAAGGAATCAATTCCGGCTTCGATCAGTTCCGGAATGAGTTCTAATGTCATCATGTCTTTCGGACTTAAAAAATATCCGCTTTTTCCACCGGTATCCTGATACCGTTTTCTGCAAGGCTGGGCACATCTTCCCCGGTTCCCGCTTCTTCCGCCAATCAGGCTGCTCATAAGGCATTGTCCGGAATAACAGTAGCAAAGCGCCCCATGCGTAAAACACTCAATCTCAAGTCCAGTCTTTTTTTTCATATTCCGGACTTCCGTTATCGACAATTCCCTTGCAGGAACGATCCGGGTAACCCCATATTCCTTTAAGCGTTCCGCACTGGCAGGTGTTGTGATGGTCATCTGTGTACTGGCATGGATTGGAAGATCCGGAAACTGCTCATGAAGAAACGAAAGGACCCCAAAATCCTGTACAATGACTGCATCCAGCCCCTTCTCATAGAATGGACAGATGTAATCATACAGCTCTTCTTCCAGCTCCTCACAGCGAAGCAGTGTATTAACCGTCAGATATAGTTTTTTATTATGAAGATGCACATAGTCAATGGCATCACAAAGCTGTTCCCCGGACAGGTTGTCCGCATATGCCCTGGCAGAAAACCGCGTTCCTCCCACATATACTGCATCCGCACCGGCGGCAACATCTGCAAGGATTCCCTCATAGGAACCAGCCGGAGCAAGTATTTCTGTTTTTCTCATAATCTCCTCCTGTCAAAAAAGAAAGGAGCCGTATTCCTTAACACGACCCCACTCTATCCATATCATTCTATCATACTTTTTTGCTGCGCTCTTCGATCTCTGTCTCCAGACGGATAATTTTTTTCTGTGCCTCATTATATTCAAACTTTAATGACTGAAGCTCCTTCGATAACTCCTCCACTTTTGTCTGAGCCGCAATCATTTCATGTTTCAGCTCAAACATATCTTTTGATTTCCGTTCATTGTCATCCTGCAGTTCTTTTACTTTATTCTGTGCCCGGAAATAATCATCTGCCAGATTAATCTCCATCAAAGTATGCCTCATATCCGGTTCCAGATGGGAAAATGACTCTTTCCCACGGAATTCCTGATATTTTTCATTTATGTAATTGGCAATTTTGTGGAGATACTCACTGCTTTCATATCCGCATAATACATATCGTTTATTATTAATTAATACCTCGGTATCATTTTTCTTATTCATTGTATCCAAACCTCTCCCGTAACCAATCAATCACTTACCGTATTATACCTTATTTTTTACTTTGGTACAAGACTAATTCTTCTCTGGCATGGCAATTCCAAAATGATGATAGGCCTGCGAGGCCGCAACCCGCCCTCTTGGTGTCCTCTGAATCAGCCCATTCTGAATGAGATACGGCTCATAGACATCTTCAATCGTTCCGGAATCTTCTCCAATAGCGGCTGCCAGCGTCTCCAGACCCACCGGTCCTCCCTGAAACTGGTGAATCATCGTAAGAAGCAGTTCCCGGTCCACCCGGTCAAGCCCCATTTTGTCCACTTCAAGCCGATCCAGTGCTTCACATGCAACCTGCTTTGTAATAACACCGTCATACTGCACCTGGGCAAAATCCCGAACCCGTTTTAACAGCCGGTTTGCAAGACGCGGTGTCCCTCTCGAACGTTTTGCCATCTCAACTGCCCCTTCCGGTTCAATCTCAACGTTCAATACATGTGCCGATCGAAGAATGATTTCTTCTAATTCCCTCTGATTGTAGAATTCCAAACGATTTACAACCCCAAAACGATCCCTTAAAGGTGCCGAAAGCATGCCGGCACGGGTAGTTGCACCTACAAGTGTAAATTTCGGAAGATCCAGTCTGACCGAACGGGCGGTTGGTCCTTTTCCAATCACAATATCTATGGCATAGTCTTCCATAGCCGGGTACAAAACTTCCTCTACCTGGCGGTTGAGCCGGTGGATTTCATCTACAAATAACAAATCCCCGTCCTGCAGGCTGTTAAGGATCGCCGCCATCTCCCCCGGTTTCTCAATAGCCGGGCCAGAAGTCACCTTCAGATTCACATCCATTTCATTCGCAATAATACTAGCCAGAGTAGTCTTTCCTAATCCCGGAGGTCCGTAAAACAATACGTGATCCAGAGATTCATTCCGGCTTTTTGCCGCTTCAATATAAATCCGTAGATTCTCTTTTGTTTTCTCCTGTCCAATGTATTCACATAACAATTTCGGTCTGAGGCTGTTTTCAATCCGTCTGTCCTCTTCCGTCACTTCGGTTGTAATGATTCGCTTTGCCAAAGCACAACATCCTTTCTACTGTACATGCCTTACTATATCAGGTTCTTTAAAGCAGCCTTCAATAGCTGCTCTGCATCCATTGCTCCTCCATCTTGAACGCTTCGCACGGCTTTCATGGCTTCTGTAGATCCATATCCAAGTGCCACCAGTGCAGAAACAGCATCTGACATCTGGCTTTCCGCTGTCTGTGAGACTCCTTCCCCCTGCAGTGTATGCTCTAATTTCTTCTCAAAAGCATCTTCCAGCTTCATCCTATCCTTTAATTCCAGAATGACTTTTCCCGCTGTTTTGATTCCTACACCCGGCGCCTTTGCAATTGCTTTTGCGTCATCTGAAAGTACCGCAAAACGCAGGTCATCTGCAGACAGATTGGATAAAATCCCAATTGCTCCTTTTGGACCAATTCCATTTACGGTTATCAGCATTTTAAAGACTGAAAGGTCATCCTTTGTTAAAAAGCCATATAAATTTAACGCATCTTCTCTCACATATAAATAAGTGTAAATTTTCACAACCTGACCCGATACCACCGCCGAACGGATCACGGACTGTGGCACCCGTATGGAATAGCCAATCCCCTGGCTTTCCATCACGATTTCATCCTCACCAATCTCTTCAATCGTTCCTTTTATATATGATATCATCGTGTTCACCTCATCATCCTGTTAATCTTCAAGTTTTTGAAATGTGCCATGAGAAACATTTAATCTTCCCTCATCCAGATATTTCAGAATCACATAAGGGTGAATCCCCAGTTCTTCTGATATCTGCAAGGCATTGCTGTTTGGATACCGCTTTAAATATTGCTCGATATCATCAAACTGGTTATCATCCGTTCCCCGGCATTCCTTACAGCACATTGTCTGGATTCTCGAACGGAATACTTTAAAGCAGTGTTTACATACACAGGTATAAAGCAATACATTCTCCTCCTTTTCCTACATTAACGTGGCAAACAGATTCAGAACATGCTGATAAACCTTCAGGTAAAGCGGACGTTTTTCCCACTCCAAAAGAGAGATCTCCCGGCACTGTTCCAGTGTTTTATCAAAATCTTCCCGAATGGTGTGAACGGTATCCTCATCGGAGATCCATACAACATTTTCATAATGAAGGTAGAAGCTCCGGTAATCCATATTGGCAGTTCCAACAATTCCGCTGGATTCGTTAATGATCGTTTTGGCATGAACAAACCCAGGCTCATATTCGAAAATCCGGACACCATATTTTAACAGTTCCCCATAATTGTACTCGGTAAGACGTTTTACCCCTTTTTTATCCGGGATTCCAGGGGTGATAATCCGAACGTCCACACCGCTTTGTGCTGCCGTTGTAAGTGCATCAACCAGATTCTTCTCTATGATAAGATAAGGCGTCATAATGTATACAAAGGATTCTGCCCGGTCAATCATCTGCTGGTAGAGATTCTCGATTGGATTAGACGGATTATTCGCCGGTCCATCATATACCATATGACAGTACACATCATTTTCCGGAAAATGCTTTGTTGGCATATATCGTGAGTAATCAATCTCCGATTTTAACCCACACACTTCCCACATGGATAGAAACGTCTGAGTCAAGCCATACACGCCTTCCCCTTCAATCCGGATACCATTATCTTTCCATACTCCGAACCGGCTGACAAGATTGGCATATTCATCCGCCAGATTAAAGCCTCCGGTATATCCAATATTCCCATCAATTACAACGATCTTCTGGTGGCTGCGGAAATTCATATACAGTTTTTCCGTGTATTTATGAATCGGATTAAAGATCCGCACTTCGATTCCTTCCTCCTGAAGCCGCTGGCTGAAATATTTTCCCGTCCTGATTGAGGCTCCAAAGTCATCATACATAAATTTAATCTCAATGCCCTCTTTTTGTTTACGCAACAAAATCTCATGCAGCTGATCCCACAGACCGCCTTCTGCAACAATAAAGAAATCAATTAATATAAAATGTTTTGCAGAATCAAGATCTTCAAACATCTTTTCAAACGCATCTTCTGCCATTGGAAAATAAATAATCTGATTATTTTTATAGAGCGGAAATCCCTCTTCAGACATATATTTTGACATTCTTGCCTGCTGTGGTCTTTTCTCGTAAAACTCCTGAACGTCCGTTGTCTCCACAGCATACTTACGTCCTTCCTGGATAATGCTCATAATTTTCCGGTTTAATTTATTCTTCGTTCCGGATTTTCCCCAGAGCATATACATAATATGTCCGGATATAGGCAGAATCAGAACAATACATATCCACGCAATCTTATAGGACGGACTTCCACTTTCATTCACCAGCTTCAAAATCACAATTGCACTGGCAATCTCCATCACAATATAAATATATACCGTAACGTTCTTTAACATGAATGGAAGAACAAGAATCAGCCCAACCTGCAATATCACAAGCCATGCCACAAGCAGTACCCTTAAAAAACCACTTAAATTATTCTGTACTCTTCCTTTCAGTCCTGCAATATAAGGATGTTTCACTGCATCTGTTTTTTCGGCATTCTGAAAATGTTCATGCAACGTATTCATCCTCCTTTCCTACCTGCCTATTCTACCATACCTTCTTGAAAACATTCAAATATATTTTGACCAATCCCCCTTTAAGGCTATATAATGATGATGCCAGGGTCAAAAGGTCATACGTTTCATGCTTGCATGAAAAAGTATGACCTTGTGACCCGTAAAACATGAGAAAGTAGCCCGAACAGGGCGGATTTCGAATGTTTTAGAATTGCGAGAGCACGAAGTGCGTAGCAATTCGTAGGCATCATGGGGTCAAAAGACCTTTTGACCCCAACATCATAATGAGATGAGAGTCAAAAGGAGGAAATGACTATGCTTACAATCAACGAGCCACTTCAGGCAACTCTTTCCTATCCGTTTTTACAATATAATATTCACGATCTTCTTTTTTTTGACATAGAGACAACCGGATTTTCTGCGTCGGTATCCAGTCTTTATATGATAGGGTGCGTCTTTTTTGAAAATAACCATTGGCAGCTTATCCAGTGGTTCGCAGATGACTACGAAAGCGAAGAAGCGATCTTAAAAAGCTTTTTTGCGTTTAGCAAACGGTTCCGCGTCCTTGTTCATTATAACGGAAACGGCTTTGATATTCCATATCTGACAGCAAAAGTATCCGCCCATCATTTAGACTTTTCCTTTGACCAGATAGAAAGCTTTGATCTGTATCAGAAAATTCTACCATTCAAAGCAATGTTTTCTCTTCCAAATCTTAAACAGAAAACAATAGAAGAATTCTTCTCCGTGAATCGGATAGACCCATATAACGGTGGTGAACTGATTAAAGTTTATTCCAAATATATGATTGAAAAGTATACAAGAAACGAAGACCCGCAAGTATTCCTAGATGCACTGCTGCTCCATAACAAAAGTGACCTGGAAGGTCTTATTACGATTTGCCAGATTCTTCATTATGCTGATCTTTTTTCCGGAAATCTCACATTCCAGAAAATGGAACTGACCGGGCATCATGCTTATTTTTATTGTGAATCTTCCGGTTATCTTGCAAAAAAAATCCAATATACCCGGCATAACCAGTCCTTGTCTGCTTTTGAAAAAACGCTGTGCGTCAAAGTCCGCTTTAAAGAAATGGAAATGAAACATTTTCTTTCCCCTTACAAGGATTATTATTATCTTCCAAAAGAAGACACCGCAATCCATAAAGATGTTGCTATATTCGTGGACAAAGAGCATCGGGAAAAAGCCAAAAAAAGCAACTGTTATGTAAAAAAATCCGGAAAATTTCTTCCATTACAGCCTGTTTTCGAAGAATTCCCTTTCTTTTATGAAGAATACGGTTCAAAAGAATCCTATATCCTTCTGGATGATTCCTTTCAAAAAGATACCGCAAAACAGTCACGGTATATCAATCATTTGTTAGCTCATTTCTTTGATTAAAAACGATCGCAAAAAATTACAGCCAAATCGGAGTGATCTGGCTGTAATTTTATGCGATTATTTTTACTGCTCCTGAGCAATAATCTCACGTTTATTGTAAGAACCGCAGTTCTTACAAACTCTGTGAGGCATCATTAAAGCACCACATTTACTGCATTTCACCAGTGTTGGAGCACTCATTTTCCAATGTGCTCTATGACTGTCTCTTCTTGCTCTAGAATGTTTATTCTTTGGACAGATGGACATTTTTACACCTCCTTAAACTCTTTCCAGATATCTTGGATAACCGACATTCGCGGATCACCGGCTAAGCGATCACAGCTACAGGTCTCATGATTGAGATTAACTCCACAGACACTGCAGATCCCCTTACAGTTCTCTTTGCATAAAACGGAATAGGGAAAACGAACCAGTATCTCCTCATAAACCAAACGGTCTACATCCAACTCATACCCTGTTATAAACTGATATTCTTCTTCCTCTGCCGGCTTCTGATCAACGGAATCCATATGGATCTCTCTCTCAAAATCCACAAAAAATGGATACGAAACCTCATCAAGGCATCTTGTGCATGGAATAGTAAGCAGAAACTGACCAGATGCTTTCACAAGAAGCTTATTCTCACCCAGATTCTCAAGATAAAGTGATACATCAGACTTCTTAGCGAAAGGATATTCTGTACCTTCCAGCAAAAATTGTGCCATCTCAACCGGCACTTCTCTTTCCTCCTGTTTTCCAACAGTAGAAAGCAATTGTGTTAAGTTTATCTTCATACTCTAAAACCACACTTTTCTATATATACCACAACACTCACATAATGTCAACTAAATTCTGCCAATTTATCAGAAACTCTCTGTCCTTGGTTTCTCAATATGATCTCCAACGATTGCAACCGTCTCACGCATAATTGCCAGTTCCTCATTTGTAGGTATGACAAATACAGCCACAGCCGAGGACTCCGTCGATATCCGCATGGGAATCCCACGGAATTGATTGGCAAGATCATCTAATTCAATTCCAAGATAATGAAGCCTCTGTATAATCTTCTGACGGACACGGCAGCCATTCTCGCCCAGTCCCGCAGTGAACGCAATGGCATCCACACCTCCCATTGCAGCCGTATACGCACCAATATACTTGACCACCTGGTAACAAAACGCATCTACAGCCTGTTCCGCAAGTTCATTTCCATTTTCAGCCGCTTCTTCCAGGTCCCGGAAATCGCTGGATAATTCCGACATTCCAAGCACACCTGACTCCTTATTGAGAACAGAAAGTACTTCCTCTAACGTCTTGCCTTCTTTTCTGGCAATGTACTCAATAATTGCCGGATCAATATCTCCGGACCGGGTACCCATAATCAGTCCTGCCAGAGGAGTCAGTCCCATGGACGTATCAATTGAGTTTCCATTCAGGACAGCACTGATACTTGAACCATTCCCAAGATGGCATACAATTAATTTCGAGTCATCCAGGGAAAGCCCTGCTGCTTCACATAATTTTTTTGAAACATAGCTGTGGCTTGTGCCATGAAATCCGTATCTTCGAATCTTGTAATCCACATAATACCGGTGTGGAAGACCATATAGATATGCCTCTGGCGGCATAGTCTGATGGAAAGCCGTATCAAATACAGCAACCATTGGGCGTCCCGGCAATGCTTTGGCACAAGCCTTAATCCCGATGAGATTCGCAGGATTATGTAACGGTGCCAGATCATTACAAGACTCTATCTCTTCTATTACCTCTTTGGTGATTAAAACCGAACTGGTAAACTTTTCTCCACCATGAACCACCCGGTGTCCCACAGCATGGATGGATTTCAGGGAAGCAATTACACCGTTTTCTTTATCCGTCAATGTCTTAAGGACTAATTTGATTGCTGCTTCGTGATCCGGCATAGAGACATCTATAATTACTTCATCACGCTCAGATGCTTTATGTTTTAAAAAGCCGCCGGAAATGCCAATGCGCTCACAGGCTCCTGCTGCCAGCACTGATTCTGTCTCCGAATTAATCAACTGATATTTCAGTGAAGAGCTCCCACAATTGATTACTAATACGTCCATATCTTAACTGCCTCCTTATGAACGAAGGTTTCTTTTGTATCTTTATTGAATGCTTATCTTCTCTCTGCTGCTGCAGCCTGAACAGCAGTGATTGCCACAACTCCGACTACGTCATCTGCAGAACAGCCACGGGACAGATCGTTAACTGGTTTTGAAATTCCCTGGGTTAACGGACCATATGCCTCTGCTTTCGCTAATCTCTGAACCAGTTTATATCCGTTATTACCTGCATCCAGGTTCGGGAATACAAGAACATTAGCATGTCCAGCAATCTCACTTCCAGGAGCTTTAAATGCACCGATACTCGGAACAATTGCCGCATCTACCTGGTACTCTCCGTCCAGCTTCACATCCGGATACAGCTTTTTGGCGATCTTGGTAGCCTCAACGACTTTATCTACAAGAGGATGCTTTGCACTTCCCTTAGTAGAGTGGGAAATCATGGCAACCTTCGGCACTTCCTGAACTAATAACTCAAAACTTTCAGCAGTTGTTCCGGCAATAATCGCAAGTTCTTCTGCCGTCGGATCCTGGTTAAGCCCTGCATCAGAGAAAATAAAGATTCCATTTGCGCCATAATCACAATCCGGAACGACCATTACGAACATAGCCGAAACGAGCTTTGTTCCGGGAGCTGTTTTTAAAATCTGAAGAGAAGGACGAAGTACGTCTGCGGTTGCGTGGCAGGCACCTGCAACCATTCCATCTGCATCCCCTGCTTTTACCATCGTAACACCAAATGTTATATAATCCGTCGTAAGAATCTCCGTTGCTTTCTCTGTGGTCATCCCTTTGTTCTTACGCAATTCCACTAATAACTCTACATACTCATCTAATTTTACTGTCTTTTTCGGGTCCACGATTGTTGCTTCTGATAAATCATAACCATACGCAGTTGCTTTCTTTAACACTTTTTCACGATTACCAAGAAGAACGATTTCCGCAATGTCCTCTTTCATAATCTTAACTGCAGCCTGAAGAATCCGTACATCTTCTGTCTCAGGCAGAACAATTGTCTTTCTTTCTTTTCGAGCTCTCTCTTTGATTGTCTCAATAAATCCCACAACAAGGACTCCTTTCAAAGTATAATTTTGCACCAAAACGCAAATAAATGTACAAGACACATGGTTTATTATAAGAGATTGTGAAGAAAAAGACAAGAGGATTGACAAAACTTTCTAAGGAAGGTTACAATTCAGGTTACAGAAAAAAATAGGAGGGAATATCATGAAAGTTGTGGGAGTGATCGCTGAGTTTAACCCTTTCCATAATGGACACCAGTATCTGTTTCATACAATCCGGAACATCTATGAAGCCGACTATCTGGTTGTTATTATGAGTGGCAATTATGTACAGCGGGGAGAACCTGCCCTCATACACAAATTTTCCAGAACCAGAATGGCTCTGGAAGCAGGTGCAGATCTTGTCTTAGAACTCCCACTTCCATTTGCCATCTCCAGTGCCGAACTATTTGGGCTTGGCGGCATCATGGCTCTCTCCTCCTTAAATACCGTTACCCACATTGCGTTCGGATGTGAGGAAACACAGCCTGATCCAGATATTTTTTCCTCAATTGCCCATTTTCTCATAGAAGAACCTGCCAGTTTCCAGGAAGCGATCAAAAAAAGGCTTTCTCAGGGCATGTCCTATCCAGCTGCAAGAAAAGAAGCTCTTTTAAGCCTCGGACTCTTTCCCCCGGAACAATTAAGCCTTTTGGATTCACCAAACAACCTTTTAGGGATTGAGTATATAAAAGGAATCAACCGGATTCACTCCTCTCTGATTCCAATCATGATTCCCAGAAACGGTTCCGGACACCATGAAACAGCAAGCGGCATCCGCAAAATCCTTACAAAAGAAAGCCCTGATTTATCCACGTTATCGGAATGGATGCCCGAACATGCCGTTACGATATTAAAACAACAATGGAACGATCAATATCCAGTCACAGCAGACGATTACTCCTGCTATCTTTATTACGCCTTAACAACCCATAATGCACAGTATTATACCGATAATTGTATTCTGTCTCAGGATGAAGCAGCAAGAATCTACCGGAATCTTCCTGGTTTTTCCGGTTTTACTTCCTTCTGCCACCGTGTAAAATCCAAGCAATACGCTTACACAAGAATCAGCCGGGCAATGCTTCGGATTATCCTGGATCAGCCACATCTTACCATAACGGATCAAAATGCCCTGCCTTCCCTTCCGTATCTTCGCCTGCTTGGCATGAAAAAAGAAGCCTCGCATTTGTTAAGCAAGGCTTCCATTCCAATTATATCCAAACCGGCACATATGAAAAAATATAAGGAGGGTTTCAAAGAACTGTCAGCCAACTCCCTATACTACCAGATTCCAGCCCTAAAGTACCACAATAGACCTATTCTGGAACTGGAATGTTCTCCAATCATATACTGACAGACCTCTTCTCATCCTTTTAGATTCCCCATTTTGTCAACAAGCTCTTCAAACACCCGCAAAGCAGCTTCAACCGGCTCTTTGCTGCTCATATCCACGCCTGCATTTTTTAGCAGTTCAAGCGGTGTTTTCGAACAACCTCCTTTTAAAAATCCATCCACATAGTTTTTGGCAGCTGCTGCCCCCTCTGTTAATATTTTAGAAGATAATGCAATTGCTGCAGAATATCCGGTTGCATACTGGTACACATAAAACGGCGTATAAAAATGCGGGATTCTTGCCCATTCCATATCAATCTCATCATCAATAACCACATCCGGTCCATAATATTTTACATTCAGTTCATGGTAGATCTGTTTCAGATTCTGAGCCGTCAGTGCTTCCCCTTCCTGCAGTTTTCCGTGGGTAATCTGCTCAAATTCCGCAAACATCGTCTGACGGAACAGTGTCGTTCGAAACTGCTCCAGATAATAGTTTACCAAACATGCCTTTTTTTCCTCACTATTTGTATGCTCCAGAAGATAATGCATTAAAAGTGCCTCATTACATGTAGATGCCACTTCTGCAACAAAGATTTTATACCCCGCATTCTGATAGGACTGGTTCTGATTCGAATAATAGGTGTGAATGGCATGTCCCATCTCATGTGCCAGCGTAAAAACATCATTTAACCTTCCCTGGAAATTAAGCAGCACATATGGATGCGTTCCATAGGCTCCCCAGGAATATGCTCCGCTTCGTTTTCCCTCATTTTCATAACAGTCGATCCAACGGTTTGATAATCCTTCTTCCAGAATCCCCACATACTCTTCTCCCATTGGTTTAAGAGCTTCCAATACAATCTGTTTCGCTTCATCAAAAGTATAAGTATCTTCCCGTTCCTTTACAAATGGCACATAAATATCATACATATGAAGCTTGGAAAGCCCCAGTGCATTCCGGCGGATATCCATATATTTGTACATTGGTTTTAGGTGTTTCTCAACCATCTCAATCAGGTTATCATATACACTTACCGGAATCTGGCTGGAATCCAGCGCTTTTTCCAGGGAAGAACCATATTTTCTTGTTTTTGCATAGAATAATTCTTGTTTTACATTTGCTGCATAGAGGGACGCAAGCGTATTCTCAAATGCTTGATACGTGTGGTAAAGACCTTGAAATGCCTGTCTCCGTATGTTCTGATCTTCATCCTTCATATACACCATATAGGTAGAGTGGGTAAGTGGAAGCTTTGTCCCATCTTTTTTCACAACATCCGGAAATTTCAGATCTGCATTATCAAACATTGAAAACACGGTAGATGGTGTATTTGCAATCTCATAGACACCTGCCAGTAATTCCTCCTCTGTTTTCGACAACATATGCTCTTTTTTTCGCATTATCTCCAACAGATAACCTTCATAATCCGCAAGAACCGGCATGTGAACCCATTGTACCAGTTTCTCATCCGGAATGGAAAGAAGCTCTGGCACAAAAAAAGCATCTGCCTGATTATAGGCAGTCATAAAATAGTCCGCACGGTCAGTGAGTTTCTGGCTATCTGCATTCTTTGTATCTTCATGATATTTTAAATTGGCATAAATATAGATTCTTTCCAGCAGCTGCTCGGTATCCGATTGAAAAGACAGATACGCATATAACGAATCTACCCCCTGTCCCAGTGTTCCATAAAAATCCGGAATTTTAAGAATCCGTTCTTCAAGGTCTTTACAAGCATTTTCCCAATCATCCAAGCTTAAAAACAAATCTTCCAGTCTCCAGGTATCTTCTGTCTTCAATTCATTCCGCTTCATTTTTTCCTCTCTTTCTTTTAACACTTCTAAATCTTTTCCCGGTCCCATAAACTATAAAGAATCAAAATCGGGCAGGGTACACGATGAAATATGTGATATTTGCATTGTTTTTATTCTTATATATCTTTGACTCCAAAACCATTCTATCAGGAGTTTCAAACGGTTTAATTCTCTGGTACAAGACACTAGTCCCTGCACTGGCTCCTTTCCTTCTTTACAGCAGCCTGTTAAAAACCTATCAAATCGCAGGAAACTCCAGACACCGGCTGTTCTATCCGGTTTTCCTCGGAATCTTCTCCGGTTTTCCTGCCGGAGCCAGAATCATCTGCGACTGCATCGAACAGGGCAATCTGTCAAAAGAAGAGGGACAATGGCTGCTGCCACTTTGCAATAATCCAAGCATGGGGTATTGTATCTGTCTATTGGCACCTGCACTTGGGGTACGCCATTTTTCTATCCTTGTATGGCTTTGTATGATTGGAAGTGGATTGGTTGTTTCATTACTCTTATTTTTTTATCATAAAAAACGTTTTAAGTCTGACGCATCAAAAAAAACGCATCCTTCTCCTCTTCCATTCCCAAACCGATCGTTTACCAGCGCTTTTGACGATGCGGTCATCCAGACCGCCAAAACACTTCTTCTCATCGCAGGCTACGTAACCTGCTTTACCACATTTGGAATGTTTCTTGCCAGATTATCGGTTCTTCCGGTGTGGCTTCGCATTTTTCTCCAGAGTATTATGGAAATCACAACCGGAACACTGAACCTAAAACTTCTTCCAATATCGAAAGTAAAAAAGACAATTCTAGGCGGATTTGCAAACGGTCTGGGAGGTTTGTCAAGCCTTGCCCAGACCGCCAGTATCATCAGCCATTATGAATTGTCCTGGTCTTACTATTTTTTATTGAAACTACTGCAGAGTGTACTTTTCACTTTTCTTCTGCTCTTACTCATCCGAATCAAGATCCTCTAATGTGGTATTGGCATCAAATACAAAGTCCACGTCTTCATTCTCTTCCTCTGTGGCAGCAGCGGCTCCCATGTTTTCGTTTTCTTCCGGCTCAATAGCCGCATCCGGATCCTCAGCACTCGTGCTAGTTAGCTCTTTCCGGTTTGCCACCACTACGTCCAGATTGTCCTTCAGACAGCCAATTACCGCTTCATACTGCATCTTAGAAGCCTCATGCGCCTGAGTAAGCAGATCCTGAATATTCTCCATCAATGAATCCGCGTATGAGAGTGCACCAGAACGGATCTCATCTGCATCACGCTGTGCCTGGGAAAGCATCTCATTTGCCTGGTTTGCCGCATCCTCCATCACTTCATTTGCATGAGCATATGCCTGCTGCATAATCTCATGTTCATCTACAAGTGCATTCATGCGCTGCTGTGCTTCCTCGATCATCTGATCTGCTTCTTCCTGAGCTGCCGCTAAAATAGCATCCCGCTGTGCGATAATTTTCTGATAACGCTTGATTTCGTCCGGTGTTCTTAAACGCAGTTCATCCAAAAGATCATACATCTCATCTCTCGGAACAACTATCTGATTCACCGAAAATGCTTTTGATTTACAGCCATCCACAAAATCATAGATTTCATCAATTATCTGTTCAATCTTACTTGCTCCCATAATAGCCTCCTGAACGGATGAATAAATTCTTTCATCTGTTTTCTTTTATTTTTGCTTTCAAACATGTCTCTACATATGGTGTCACAAACTGTGATACATCACCGCCATACATGGCATATTCCTTTACAATACTGGAACTGATGTAGGAATATTCTTCACTTGTTGTAAAAAACATGGTGTCCACTTTTGAATTCACTTTCCGGTTTGTCTGAGCAATCTGAAGTTCGTATTCAAAGTCGGATATTGCCCGCAGACCCCGGACAATGATATGAGCCTGCTTCTGATCCGCAAAGTCCACTAATAATCCGTTAAAGCTTTCCACTTCCACATTAGGAATATCCGACGTAACTTTCTGAATCATCGCCACCCGTTCTTCTGGTGTAAACAGCGATTTTTTCGCACTGTTATTCAACACGCCAATAATCAGCTTGTCCACAACAAGTGCAGCTCTTTTGATAATATCCAGATGTCCTAATGTAATCGGATCAAAGCTCCCTGGATAGATCCCAGTCTTCATTCTGTTCCTCCGTATCTTTCGTATCAATGTCCCCGATGTAGAAACACATGTTTATTCGTCTTATATTCTTTGATACGGTCTATGATAAAACCTGGGAAATCTTCCTCCATGACCGGTGTATCAATTGAAGCTTCAAAAACAATCATCGTATCCTCACAGATAAATGAGGCATCTTTTAAAACGGATAATACACGCTGTTCCATCTTCTCCCTGTAAGGGGGATCCATAAATACAATATCAAATGTTTCTTTTCCTCTTTCCAGATCGGAAAGACAGCTAAACACATCTCTTTGCATAACAACCGCACGCTCCGAAAGGTGGGTTCGTGACAAATTATCCCGGATGCATGCCAGGGCTTCTTTATCCTGTTCTGCCAGAACCGCCTTTTTTGCCCCACGGCTTAATGCTTCAATGGCAATTGCCCCGCTTCCGCTGAACAAATCAAGAAAAACTGCATCATACAGCTCCGGCTGCAATATATTAAACAAGGTTTCCTTAATCCGGTCTGTAGTAGGTCTTGTCTGCTTCCCCTTAGGTGTATTAAGCACAATCCTTCGTGCAGTCCCTGCAATGACTCTCATAACCGCCTCCTGATAAGATTACTGATTATACCTGATTCTTAATCA
This sequence comes from Clostridiales bacterium, assembly GCA_029007845.1. Lineage (GTDB taxonomy): Bacteria > Bacillota > Clostridia > Lachnospirales > Lachnospiraceae > SUG1228. Next base: position 20,489 of record JAQXIP010000038.1, on the reverse strand, counting down.
GCATACTTCCGTATTACATCATATCTCATAAATGGCAAGATTTCAATAGAAACATCTTCTTTCTTAAGTAAAATAAGTTCTTCCTTATCTGGCATTTTTTCCTGCTGCATCAGCCTGTTTGCCTGATGCATCACGATTTTTTCAAAAAGATTACGGATTCCTCTTCCATTTCCAAACTGTTTTTTTCCAGCATCTTCCATCTGTTCCAGATAGTCAAATACCATCTTCTTTCCCTCTTCTTCGATAATAAAACCGGCCTGAAAGGATATATAGTCTAATATTTCCAGTAATTCCCCACTTGTATAATCCGGGAACTCAACAAATGTATTAAAACGGGATAACAGACCTGTGTTAAAATGCAGAAACCGATCCATCTCTTCGGTATATCCGGCCACAATGACAACCAGGTCGTCCCGGTGGTCTTCCATCAGCTTCACAAGCATATCGATGGCTTCTCCTCCAAAATCATTTGCCGTATTTGGATTAGCAAGGGAATAAGCTTCATCAATAAACAAAACTCCGCCTAAAGCTTTTTCAACCACTTCCCGCACCTTCATGGCAGTCTGTCCGACATATCCAGCCACCAGCCCGGAACGGTCTGTTTCAATGAAGGTTCCCTTGGATAGAATCCCAAGTTCTTTATAAATGGCGGCCACAAGCCTTGCAACGGTGGTTTTTCCGGTTCCCGGATTTCCGGTAAATGCCATGTGGTATGTCATATCAAGCTGCGGCATCTGATATTTTTCCCGCATTTTACGGACTTTGATCAGATTAATCAGCGTATGAATCTGCTCCTTTACCTGACTAAGTCCTACCAGACTGTTTAACTCTTCTAACAGACTTTCCAGCTTATATTCTGATAAATCGGTTTCCGGCTTTATTTCCCCATCGTCCTCAGTGTCTTCCTCTTGTGGAAGATATTCCGGGGCAATTTCCTCTTTTTTCTGCTCTTCTGAAAAACGCAGAGAAGAAAAATCAACCGCTAAGCTTTCTGCACCTTCCATTGCTTTTCCAACATTTTCCTTAATCTGGGAATACTCCTGCAATAGTTTTTCGTAATAGCCGTTCTCATAGGAATCGGTTGTGATTTTACGGAACAAATACCGGTCATCAAACAATTTGTTCTTGTCATCCTGATTTAAAAACGGACGCACTTTCCGGTAATAATTTTCAAGGCAGGGCATAACATGGAGACTCTTCCCCTCACCAAGATAACCCATAACCATAACCAGATTAATCATACAGTCCAAAAAGACTCCGGACAGGCAGGAATCCTTTTCCCGGTCTCTTAATCCACATAACTGAATCAGAATCGGAGGTGCACCAACCATTTTCTTTGCATATTCACAGATATCCGTCAATTGACATAGAGGGCATTCTGGTGTGAGAGATTCCGGAAGCATCAGTACATTTTGGTTTGTAATGACTCTTGCATAGTGATATTCTTCCATCCGTTCACGCTGTCCCTCCAGTATCTGGCATACAAGAACAGACTGAATATACCGGTCCAGCATTTCAAATATGGAAAAATGAAGAATCTCCCGGGGATTTTCCCAGTACGCCTCCTGTTCTAACAGCCTGCACACATTCACCAGTCTTTCATAATTATCCCGTCCGATTCCATACAGACCGTCATTGGATACATGGGGCATTGGCATAAATGTGACACCTCTTTTCTGACAAACATTCTTTTTTATTATAACGAATCCAATCGAAAAAGTAAATCTTCTTATAATGTCACATTGGATCGAATTGGATGGAACTGTGAAGAAAGATAGGAACTTGACCGAATCCGCTTTTCGAGTTGTTCCTTTGGCATTTCTTCAAGAAATCCTTCTGCCAGTTCAATGACCGGTGCATCCTGATAGATATCGGCCAATGAAAAATCCAGATCTCCGCTCTGCCGGATTCCAAAGAAGTCCCCTGGTCCCCGCAAACGAAGATCCTGCTGTGCAATATAAAAACCGTCATTTGACATTCCTAATACTTCAAGACGTTCCATCGTTTTTTTGCTGTTGTTTCCACTCATAAATATGCAATAAGACTGGGCGCTTCCCCTGCCAACACGGCCTCTGAGCTGATGAAGCTGTGCCAGTCCAAAGTGTTCTGCATTTTCAATCAACATAACGGTGGCATTTGGCACATTGATTCCAACTTCTACAACAGTAGTCGAAACAAGGATATCAATATCTCCATTGGAAAACTGCTCCATAATCCGGTTTTTCTCCTCAGCCTTCATAGAACCATAAAGACAGGTGACCGTAATCTCTTCCGGCATCTTTTCTACAAGCATATCCCGGTAACCCACTACATTTTCTACATCCATAGAATCACTTTCTTCTACCATAGGACAGATCACATAGGCCTGATGCCCACTTTTGATTTCCTTTTCTATAAACTGATAGGCGGTTGCCCGATATGCCTGGCCTACTACGCAGTTCTTAATCGGAAGCCGGTCTGCAGGGCGTTCTTTTAAGACCGAGATTGACAAGTCTCCATATAAAATCAATGCCAGCGTCCTTGGAATCGGTGTGGCACTCATGACAAGAACATGGGGCGTCAGCCCGTCTTTTTTTCCTTTTTCAACCAGATTTTCTCTCTGGCGGACTCCAAAACGATGCTGCTCATCCGTTACAATCATTCCAAGACAATGGTAGCTCACTTTCTCCTGGATCAATGCATTCGTTCCCACAATGATCTGGCTTTCTCCCGATGCAATCCTTTGGCATGCATTCCGTTTCTTTGCTGCGGTCATAGAACCGGTAAGCAGTTCAACCTTTATTCCGTAAGGCTCCATCCATTGACATAAGGTTTCATAATGCTGCTTTGCCAGCACCTCGGTCGGTGCCATAATAGCACCCTGATAACCGTAATTCACAGCCAGGTAGAGCGCCAGACCTGCCAGAACAGTGTTTCCAGAGCCTACATCTCCCTGAATGAGCCGGTTCATCGGGGTATTCCCTTTGGTACAATCGGCTAATATTTCTTCATACACCTTTTTCTGCCCATTTGTCAGAGAAAATGGCAGAGATGCCACAAACGCATCCATCTCTTTCTCATAAGACTGAAATAAAAGCCCCTTCTCCCCTTTTCCTTTCGATTCCTTTATTTTTTTCATTTCTGACAAAAACAAAAATAGTTCATCAAATACAAGACGCTTTCTGGCCAGGGACACATTTTCTTTATCATCCGGAAAATGGATCGTCCGGACGGATTTTGCCAATGCCGGAACATCCAGCCTCTTTCTCTCAGAAGCGTTCAGATAATCGTCCAGATCTTCCACATCATCGAGTGCCTGCTCTATGTGTTTTTGCATCTGACGGCTGGATAAACCAGAGACAACACGATATACCGGAATCAGCTTATTTTTCTGATTATAATAGTCCTCTGGTTTTAAGATCTGTGGCTGGCTCATGCATTTTTTTCCACTTTTTGTTATATTTACTTTTCCTAGAAACAGATAGCGGTTTCCGATTTTCAGCATCTTCTCCAGATACGGCATATGAAACCAGAACAATTCCAGTCTTCCGGTAGCATCTTTTACCGTACAGGTAAGATAACTGCTTCGTCTGCCTTTTCTCCGAACTGGTTTTCCCTCTACGAAACCTTCTATCACAATTCTTTCGTTGATGGGACACTGTCCAATGGGCATAATGTCACCATACATTTCATAACTTCTCGGATAACAGGCTAACAGGTCACCCACTGTATGAATATCCATTTCTTCATATCGTTTTTCGGTTTTTTCCCCGATCCCTTTTATGGAAGAAAGTGAGTCCCCTAACTTCATACTATTCTCCTTTTTTAACATGAATCCTTTCTGTCAAAAAAACGGTTCCAGGCAAAATCCGCCGGAACCGTTTTTCACACAGACTTTTTAAGGTTCAATGGAAATCACATAATAATAAATTGGCTGGCCGCCATAATTCAACTCTACTTCACAATCCGGATACTGTTCGGATAATGTATCACACAAAGCCTCTGCATCCTCTTTTGTTACTTCTTCTCCATAGTATATGCTAATAAGCCCTGCCTCATCGTTCATCATGTAAGCGACCATCTCTTTTGCTGCAGATGCAACATCACTGGCAACCGAAACAATTTTTCCGTCGCCGATTCCCATAATATTACCTTTTTCAATACTCATTCCATCAATACTCGTATCCCGGACTGCATACGTTACCTGTCCGGTATGAACCTTATTCATCTCTTCAATCATATGTGCTTCATTTTCTTCCGGAGTATGATTCACAACATGATTAATCATTGCTGTAATCCCCTGTGGTATCGTAGTAGAAGGAATCACAATAATCTTCTTATCTTCGGTCAGATCTCTTGCCTGTCCCGCCGCAAGAATAATGTTTTTATTATTCGGCAGAATATAGATGGTATCTGCATTTACTTTCGCAATGGCATTCAGCATATCCTCTGTACTTGGATTCATCGTCTGTCCGCCTTCAATAATCACATCCACACCAAGTCCCTGGAAGATTTCATCCATTCCTTCTCCCATGGAGACACTGATAAACCCGACATCTTTCCGGGGATTTGCTTCCTTATGCATCTCTTCGTCTGCCTGCTTGAAATCCGGGGTGATTTCAGGACTGCCCTGCTCCTCTTTGAATAATTTCTCCGTATGCTCCAAACGCATATTGTCAATCTTCATATTGGAAAGTGCGCCATATGTGAGGGCTTTCTGGATCGCCAGTCCCGGATCATTTGTATGAACATGGACTTTTACCACATCCTCATCAGACACCACTACAAGAGAATCCCCAATTGTTTCCAGATACTGTTTAAAAGCATTTTCTTTTGCAATATTATAATCCGAATTCTCTGGCAGAAGAATAATAAACTCCGTACAATATCCATATTTAATATCCGATGTGGATAAATTAGAACTATCGACTTTCCTTGTGGAAACGGCTGCTTTTACCTCTCCGGATGGAATCCTGACATCCGTAACTTTACCGGTAATTGCATCATAGGCTCCCATAATGATTGTTAAAAGTCCCTGTCCACCGGAGTCTACTACACCTGCCTCCTTTAATACCGGCAGCATTTCCGGAGTCTTCTGAAGCGTTTCCTCCATATATGCGATAACCTGTTCGCCAAAGGTTTCAAAGTCCAGATCCTGTTCGGATAGTTCTGCTGCTTTTTTGGCGCCACCTTTTGCAACCGTAAGAATGGTTCCTTCCTTTGGCTTCATAACCGCTTTGTATGCAGTTTCTACCGCTTTTTCAAAGGCTTCTGCCATATCCTTCGTCGTAATGGTTTCTTTCTCCATCAGCGATTTTGTAAGTCCGCGTAAAAGCTGGGACAAAATCACACCAGAGTTTCCCCTTGCACCCCTTAACGATCCACTGGAAATGGTCTTACACACGGTCTTCATATCAGGATTTTCCAACAACCCCACTTCTTTTGCCGCCGCCATAATCGTCATGGTCATGTTCGTACCAGTATCACCGTCCGGTACCGGAAAAACATTTAGTTCATTAATATATTCTTTCTTTGACTCGATACATTGTGCTCCTGCCAGAAACGCAGTCTGCAGGATTTTCGCATCGATTTCTTTTATCCCCACAAATGTGTCCTCCTTAACAAATACGAATTCCGAACCGGTCTTATTCGGTTACCCTTACTCCTTCTACATATATGCGGATCTTTTTCACCTGGATTCCAGTCATATCCTCCACTTTATATTTCACATTTTCAATCAGATTCTCCGCAACCGCAGCAATGCTGACACCATAGGCAACTATGATATGAAGCCCGATCTCCATCGCGTCCTCATCCATAATGACATTGACTCCCCGGCTGATATTATCCTTTTTTAGTAATTTTACAATTCCATCCTTCATATTAATGGATGCCATACCAACTACACCGAAACACTCAACTGCAGCAGAACCGGCATATTTTGCCAGAACATCTTCGCTGATCTGGATATCCCCCATCTGAGTATTTACATGTCCTTTCATCTGCATACCTCCTTCTGGCATATCGCCCTTTCAATATTATACCCTTTTTTCTATAAAAAAGAAACAGGAAAATATGCCGGGCATGAATTACACATTCCTATCATATAATATTATAGATAAACTGAATTTGGCGGATATGTATGAAAAAAGTAACCGGTTTTATTTTAATCTGGATTGCTGTTGGAATGGTCCTTGGCCTGTTCATTAAAAATGCATTTATCCTATGCCTGTTAATTGCCCTGTTTCTTTTAATTGGGTATCATCTGTTCTGCTGTTAATTTTCCTGCAACATAAAAAAAGTTAAGTAATTAATACTTAACTTTTCTTATCATATCTGTTATCAACACAGACGCATAAAAATTATGCACGCTCAACAAGACCAGATCTTAAGCAGGAAGTACAAACGTTCATTTTCTTAGCGCCGCCATTTACTTTGACTTTAACAGACTTTACGTTTGGTTTCCATATTTTATTACTTCTTCTATGGGAATGGCTCACTGCGATTCCGAAATGAGCACCCTTACCACAAACTGCACATTTTGCCATGATAGCACCTCCTTAAACATAACTCAAACAAACCCATTCTATCAGAACAATAGAAAGAATGCAAGCAAAAAATATTTTTTTTATTCAGATGCCTTCTGAATTGCCTCATCCAGTTCCGGACTATCTTCAATGTCTTCCCCATCTTTTTTCTTAAACCGGTCTAACAGATCCGGCAGCATATCCAGCACCTTTGTAACGGTATCCTGATTCTTAATATTTACGAGTTTTGCTTTTCCGTCCTGTAACACAAGAATGGAACTTGGTGACATTTTTCCGCCAAGACCACCGCCCGCATTCTGTTTCTGGTTCGTATCGGAAAATGCTCCTGCGCCAACACCAAAAGATACGTCTACCAGTGGCAGAATAATCGTCTTATCATCCACGCGGACTGCATCGCCAACTACGGTTTTGGCAGAAATAAAAGAATCCATGCCCCGGAATAACGATTCTACTGTTTCATTAAATTGATTACCCATCTTTGTACCCTCCTGTTTATTCCTCATTCATTATGTTCTCAAAATTATGTTTCAATACCTTAAGCTGTCCGCTTTTCCATAGTGAGATCAGTGGGCAGATTAATGAGAATACCGAAATATGTCCAGCGATCTCAAATTCATAGTCAAGTCTTTTCCCGTTGAAATCCGGATGTATCTCGATCCCATAACCTATCATACCATAAATGATGGCAATTATGCCAACTATTTGTGCGGTAAGTGCCGGATCATCCATCCCAAACAGAACGCAACCTTTTATTTTCTTTGGACGAAGCACCTTTGCGAGCCGGATGAAAGTATGTTTCAGCTTGCGGAAAGCCAGTTTGTTTTCTTCTTCCTCTAAAAATGACAAGATCTGGCGGAATGATTTCCAGAGACCGTTTTTCTTCTCTTCCTTCTCTTTTGTTCTTTCCTGCTCTTCCTTTTTCTCTATCTGGTTCTTTTCTGCTTTCTTTTCTGTCTCCTTTTCAGTCTCCTTTTCCCACTCTTTTTCAAAATCAGAATCCCTGATTAAGCTCTTTTCCGGATTTTTCTTCTCGGAATCTGTTTTGGGATTTGTTTTTGTTTTGGGATTTGGTTTCATCTTCGGTTTCCTTCTTGAAGTGGAAGACTTATAATCCGGATAACGCATCAGATAAAATCCGAAGATCCGAAAATGATAAAAAAGCTGTCCGTCTTCATAGCCGCCTTTCCCAGCGAATGCTGGAAACAGCCAGGTCACTTTTCCAAGAATATGATGCTTTTCATCCTTATTATTTCCCGATATCCGGTAAAAAACCGGAACAAATAAAACCAAAAGAATGACAAGAAATAAAATGCCCACCAAAGAGCCGAATATCATTCCAGCCACTCCAAGTATTTTTAAAAACAGATGCATTCGATTCTACCCTCATCCTACCTTCCAGTTAACCCGTCTGGAAAAATTGCTTTACATTGAATTCTCCCGTCTGATTATACATTTCTTCCACAATCTGTGCAACGATCTTTGCCGCTGATTTTTTGCTGCCAGCCAGCCCCACTACTACAATTTCCTTGTTTTTATAATAGGAAAATCTTAATTCCATTCCGGACAGGATATCAAACAGATTATTCTCATTTTCAGACAATGTTATGCAGTAGACAAACAGGTCACCCTTATTCTGTTCCAGAAGCCGTTTTGTACGATGCAGCTTTTTTTGCAGGAACTCATCCACATACAATTTACTGCTCCATTTAATCATATTATTCACCCTGTCTTAGATTCCTTTATTCCGCTTCCATCAACTGTTCCAGTAACTCCATTGATACCTTCTTTTCTGACGGATCGTGACATTGTGCCAGTGCTTCTTCAATATACTGTTTTACTTCATCACTGTTCTGGAAAAATACCGGTACATTTGGCAGCGTGTTTGCGATAACCGCACGTAAATAACGGATCGGTCTTTCTTTAAACAGAACTGCCATTTTTTCAATTAATTCTTCCTGTGCCTTTTCTATGTCATTTTTTTCCACTGGAAGGCTATCCTCCGTTCCTTCCGTGTCAATGAAAATACTGGTAGAAAGAAGCTTGGATATTTTCTGATATACCAAAAGTGCCTCCAATAGTCCCAGCTGCTGTGCCTGGTCTTTATTGGACAAAAGAATCTGATCCAATACAGCCTCCAAAAGCTGCTGTTTCTCATTTAACTCTTCCTGAATTCCTTCCAGTTCCATTAGTTTTGCATCAATTTCATCTGGAATCTGTGCTGCATCCTTCTGACCAAATAAATCCAATATGGCAGTCGTAATCTCTCTTGCTTTCTCCATCACTTCATTTTCTTTGGCATATGGCAGTGCCTCTGCATAAGCCAGAAGCGGATTAATCACTTCCTGAAGGATCATGAACCGGTCTGTTGCCAAAAGAAGCCGCCCGGTAAGATCCGCAAGTGTTTCCTGCATGTTATGAAATTCTTCCTCTGATAATGTCTCATAATCTACGGTACGGAATGCATCAATCTCTGCACCAAGTTCGGTAAAATACTCAGACTGTCCTGCAGGCTCATAGATTCCTGCGCTTGTTTCCAGCATATACTGAAAGCTTTTCAGCGATTCCTTATCCGAATCCTTATACAAAGCAATGCTGTTCTTCAATATTTCAAAAAATCTGGATCTGGCCATGCGAACCGGTAGCTGCCCAACCACTTCCTGAATTGTCTCGTTGACCACCACATTTTCCTTGGAAGAAAAAATAAACTGGAGCAGTTTCTGTGTGAAAACAGACTCATCTGGTACGCACACATTCTCCTGATAGGAGTATTCCATCCGATTCAGCAGATATTCATAGATCTGAAGCCGGTCTGCATAGGCAGTCAGTACATCCATCCGATTCATTACAGAAGTCCGGATCTGGGATAACGCTTCTACTGCTTCACGAATCTCTTGTTCCTCTCTCTCATAAGACAAGATCTCCACAGCACGGTTAATTGCATCCACCGCTGTTTTCTCAGTCTGATCCATCTGATGCTCTGCCGTCTGCTCAAACATCACATAGTAATTCATAAGAAAATGAACAATCGCATTTTCACAATACACCTGTCCTAATGCACCCGTATACTGTGGAAGCCAGACATCCAGATCCTTTCCTTTATTTATCATCGAAATCATTCGTTTCAGATTCTGTGCCATTACAAACCTCCCATTCAACAATCAATTGTTTTCTATTTTAGCACGAAATTCCACAATTGCCAACTGCTTAAAAAACAAGGACAGTGTTTCTTTTTTCTAACTATACAAAAAATGCCAATTTGGCAGCCACCGAAGAACCATATATACATAATTTCTCCATACGGGCACACCGGAAAGCACCGGATAATACATGAAAAACAGAACGCAGGCAGCACCGGTATACACATAGATTGCCGGTTTCCACTCCTTCCGCCAGAGATAAATCTGATATAGCGAATAGGCAACCATTAAAGCCACAAACGGCGTACTTGGCATATAGTGATAAATAAAGGTTGTCCTTGATATGAACATCCACGGTTCTAACTGGGACAAATAGGCAATGATGAGAAAACCTGCCTTCTGATCCCGCTTGCGAAGCCAGAGATAAATCATATGGAAAAACGCCGGAATGCCCGCCCACCATACAAGTGGGTTACCCATGGCTGTAATGCCTTCTCCCATGGTACTGCTTAACGTTTTGGCATAATACCACATCGGCTTCCAGATTACCGGCCAGGTATACCATCGGGAAGCATAAGCATGGGTATCCTCCAAGCCGGAATGATAAGAAAACATGGATGTCTGGTTTAAAAGCATCCGCTTAACCAGCCCGTCCCCATCCGCATTCACAAACGGAATATAGGAACCAAGATAAATGATTCCCGGTACAATCAAAAACATCAGAACGCAAAAGGAAAGGGTAATCACACTTTTCTTAACAAATGCCTTCTTTTTTCTTGTTTCCAGCTCCATAGAAAGAGACTCTCTTAAGCGGTGGTACAGACTTACAAAGAAAAGAACCGCAAGTCCCACTGCTCCATAGATCCCGGTCCATTTTGATGCGATGGCAAACCCCATAAATACACCACATAATCCAAGCGGGATGAACGTCTTATGAAGCGGCCGGTCATAAAAGCTTACCGTAATATACTGGTACATGAAATAATACATTACAATAATGAAAAAGGTTACAAATACATCAATGGTGGCAATTCTGGATTGGGTAAAGTGCATGAAATCAAAGGTAAAAAGCAAAGTTGCCACCGTTGCCACCCATGTACTGCGAAACAGCTTTCTAGAGAACAAATAAAATACCGGAACCATTAATATGCCAAACAAGGTTCCCATAAACCGCCATCCAAATGGATTCATCCCAAAGATCCGTATGCCGGCAGAGATCAATATTTTCCCAAGCGGCGGATGGGTATTTTCATAGCTGTATAATCCGTGAATATATTCATAAGCCGTCCGCGCATGATAGATTTCATCAAAATAAGTACTGTCACGGAACGTAGATTCCTTCACAAAGCATTCCTGCTCGTCAAATAATCCCGGATAATCCCCGGCATTCTCCGGGCAGACCGGTTCGCCATCTTCATTTAGAAGCACTAGTTCAAGAATACTTCCCTTTTCATTTAATCCATGGATATCCAGACGGTTTCCGGTCAGCAAAACTTCATTTTTATGCCACGCAAACACTTCATCCACTTCAAAATTACTGCTGTCTCCGGTAAACCTCTCTCCTAAAAATGCAGACACATTATATCTGCGCTGTTCATAATTTCCATTGTAAACTGCAATCTCCTTAATTCTTGTATTTTCCGGAAGTAAAAGCTGGATATTACATTCATAGTCATCATAAATGAAGGCACTCTGTGGAACTTTTGTACTTCCAAGATTATACATTGCAAAGCAAGAATAAACTGCGGTAATCGCAATGATCGCTACAAGATCTGACCGCTGAAACCGGAGATGTTTTTCGGATACCATACGCTCCTTATAGAATTCTTTGCCGCCAAACCAGCCTTCCGGCAATAATGCCAGACCGGACACCGATATTTCCGATGTTTTCTCTTGTTTCTGCCTTGCACAATATAGGCTGAAATAGATAAACACTCCAAGGGTAAGTACCGAAAAAACAGCTGTCCAGATTTTATGTGGCTGATAATGATCCGGATCATACAAATATAAGGAATACGCCTCATTGCAAAAATGAAGAGCAGAAAAGAAAATGTAGGAACACATGATCTCCTTCGCCGGTTTGTAAATAAATGCAGCAAGCAAAAGCAATAAAACCGGAAATAAATACCGTTCATGCATCCGGACAGAAAACAAAAAAATACCCGCCACTGCAAATGCAGATGCCTGAAAAAAACGGCAGTGCTCTTTCCGGAAACGGATAAACAGGTACAAGGTTGCAGCAATGACCAGCGTAACAAAAATCATCCCCCATGTTTCATATTCCAGAAAGAAAAAGGTCTGATCCTGTCTTACCCAGCATTTTCCAAAAATCCCCCACAAATTAAAGGCATTTACCGATGTATATGGATAAGAGGATAGCGTATCCATATACTGGGCTGCCACTTCTTTGATCTGAAACGGCATACAGAGAAGCAATCCGGATACAGCCACCAAAATAATCTGCATTAGTTCCCGTCCAAGTTTTTTTAATGTAAACTGATGAAAAAAGACACGGTCAATAAACCCTGCAAGCATGACCGGTGCCAGAAAAATCATCTGGGGTTTGAACAGGATTCCGAATCCAAATATAATATAGGCAAAGAGCATCTTCCTCTCTGTCAATGCATAGCATAACAAAAGCATAAAAAGAGCAAGTATGGAATCCACCTGCCCCCACATAGCAGAATTCAATATGACCACTGGATTAAACAGATACATGGCCATTAAAACCATAGCAATACGGTGAACTTTCAGATGCTTACAGGAAAGACGGTATAAAAGAAAACCACATGCCAGATCCGCAATCAGCGCAGGCATCTTCAGTAAAAGACCAAACAGTACCGAATCTGCCGAAAGTTTTAAAAGTTCCTTTGTTTTTCCGATCAACCACAGAATATAGAGATAAACCGGTGGATAATCTGAAAATCCCCCTGACTGGTAAAAATCATGAAAACCTTCTGACGATAATCGTGTGGCCCAAGCGGTAAAACAGCTGCGGTCAACGTCATGCCCCGGACAGATGACGTGGGCAAGAACCCGGACAACCACTGCTGCCAAAAACATAACAATGACAGAAACCATTTCTTTTCTGTCATGCTTTGCAATGGTCTCTCCCGGCTCCTGTTTTACCAGATATCCCTCTTTTGCCGGATGGATGATTCCCTCTGTATACAAGAGAACCAGACCAATGACAATTTCAATTCCAAGTACACATAATGTTTCCATATCCTACTGCCTCATCATTCATTTGATATGCGTGTGGGTAAACAAATGGTCTCTGCAATACTCATGATTTCCTTTACATTTTGAGCAATATCGAAACTCCAGATCATCCCCATCCAGTTCAGTTCTTCCACATATCGAACATTTGTGTCTGGTTGCACCGGCATTTGCCGGACGTTTTACTGCCTTCTGAAATGCCTGTTTCCGTCTCTTCTGGGTAAACGTTTTTCCTCTGTATTCCCGGAATTCCAGCCAGAAGATAATAAAATTAGCAAACATCAGCACAATGGCGAATGCAGCTGCATAGGATCCGGACAAAAGAGTAAGCCCAACCTGCAGGATTAGAAAGATTCCGTCAAAAATTGCCAGATATTTTACTTTAATCGGAATCAGGAAGAATAACAGAAACTTCTGATCCGGGAAAAACATGGCATATGCAAAAAACATGGACTGGAACAGGTAACTGAACCCTATGGAATAACTGTCCCCTGTAACAAGGAATAAAAACAGTCCCGCCAGCAGATTAAAGAATAATCCGAAATAAATAAACAGATTCATCCGGAAACTCCCCCATACCTGCTCCAGCTGTGTTCCAATCAGGTAATACAGATAGACAAAAAAGAAAAGGCTGATCAAGTCCATGGCTCCGGTGCTGCTTGCCTCGGGAAGGTTCGGGGTAATCACAAATGTGAACAGACGCCAGACCTGTCCATGAAAAATAGCGTTAAAATCCAGAGAAAGATATTGATAATAAAATAGATATCCTCCCGGCAGCAAACCAATAAATGCCCCCAGCAAATAAAGAACCAGCACATAGCGGATGATATTGGGAATAGTATATTTTCCCACTTTATTCTCTAATTTACGAAAGAATCTGCTTATCTTCATTCTGCACCTCTTAATCTTCTCATTATGAAAACATGGTGCCTATCTTGTTATCCCGTTTTTTGTCCGGAACAACCAACATGACACCATGTCTCTGAAATTTCATTATAATTTTCTTATGCTGTTTTGTCAATCATTTGCGCTGTTTTCGGTTAATCCCGTGCATCTTCCATAATTTTTAATACCGTTCCCTCCGTAAGCTTCAAATCCTCCAAGGCATTATTCTCAAGGAGTTCTGCCAAAGTAATTCCAAAGCGCTGTAACAAGCTTCCCACACTGTCTCCATCCTCCACCACATAAGAAACAAGCATACAGGTCGGGCATTCCATTTCTCCCGGCTCCATTCCCGGTCTGTTCATGGAAGGAGGATTAGGCATTCCCGGCGATACCGGCCTTTGCGGCTGGTTCATTGGCGGTCTGGACGCCGATGGCTGCTGTACCGGCGGACGCTGCATCTGGGGCCGCTGTGGTGGCCGGTTCGGCCGCATTGGCTGATTCATCTCCTCTGCAGACGGAATACAGATCGTTTCCCCAACCTGTAGATTATAGACATCAATGTAAGGATTTGCCCGAAGGATCCATGCCAGAGGCACCTGATACTTTCTACTGATATTATATAACGTATCCCCTTTGCTAATCGTATATACAATTCCTTTACATTCGCTTTCCATGTAATATCTCCTTAGCCATTCTTATATAATATATTCTATTCTGTTACCTTTTGACACCGTACTGTTTTTCCTATATAATGTCTTGGTACGTTTACTATTCATACTGTATTAATTAAGGAGGCAACAGTTATTATAACTGGAACATATGAATCGAACATATTACACAATGGGCATTGACATCGGTTCTACTACCGTTAAAATTGCCATATTAGATCAGGATAACCAGATTATTTTTTCTGATTACCAAAGACATTATGCGAACATACAGGAAACCTTCTATTCCATCGTAAAAAAGGCCTATGACCAGATTGGCGATGTAGCAATCGCCCCGGTCATTACCGGTTCTGGTGGACTGACTCTTTCCAAGCATCTACATATCTCCTTCGTACAGGAAGTTGTTGCAGTTGCAACCTCCCTAAAGGATTTTGCGCCACATACGGATGTGGCCATTGAACTTGGTGGAGAAGATGCCAAAATCATCTATTTTACCGGAGGAATCGAGCAGCGTATGAATGGCATCTGTGCAGGTGGTACCGGATCATTTATTGACCAGATGGCTACCCTGTTAAAAACAGATGCCGCTGGTTTAAATGAATATGCCAAAAACTACCAGGCAATCTATCCAATTGCCGCACGATGCGGCGTATTTGCCAAGTCCGATATCCAGCCGCTGATCAATGAAGGAGCCACAAAAGAGGATCTGGCTGCCTCGATCTTCCAGGCCGTAGTTAACCAGACCATCTCCGGTCTTGCATGTGGAAAGCCAATCCGTGGAAATGTAGCATTTTTAGGCGGTCCGCTTCATTTCTTAACCGAATTAAAAGAAGCATTTATCCGTACTCTTCATCTGGAAGGCGACCAGATCATCGCACCGGAACACTCCCATCTGTTTGCAGCTACCGGTTCTGCCATGAATGCCAAAGAACAAGATGTCATTTCTCTGGCAAAACTGACTGAAACCCTTGCCACTCCGATTCAGATGGAATTTGAAGTAACCCGTATGGAGCCTTTATTCGCTTCTGAAAAGGCCTATGAAGAATTCACCGCCCGCCACCAAAAACACTGTGTTAAGAAAGCGCCTCTTTCGGATTATGAAGGGGATTGTTTCCTTGGGATCGATGCAGGCTCTACCACAACAAAAGCCGCTTTGGTTGGCGAAGACGGCTCCCTGTTATATTCCGTATACAGCAATAATAACGGAAGCCCATTAAAGACTACCATGAAGGCAATCAAAGAAATCTATGCCCATATGCCGGACAGTGCCCGTATCGTACGCTCCTGTTCTACCGGATATGGAGAGGCATTGATTAAATCCGCACTCATGCTAGATGAAGGCGAAGTAGAAACCGTTGCCCACTACCATGCCGCCGCGTTTTTTGAGCCTGACGTAAACTGCATTCTGGATATCGGCGGACAGGATATGAAATGTATCCGCATCAAAAATAACAGTGTTGACAGCGTACAGCTAAATGAAGCCTGCTCCTCCGGATGCGGCTCTTTTATCGAAACCTTTGCCAAATCATTAAATTATGAAGTAAAAGATTTTGCAAAAGCTGCGTTGTTCGCAAAAAATCCGATTGACCTTGGAACCCGGTGTACGGTCTTTATGAATTCCAAGGTAAAACAGGCACAAAAGGAAGGTGCCAGTGTTGCAGATATCTCTGCCGGTCTGGCCTACTCTGTTATAAAAAATGCCTTATTTAAAGTCATTAAGCTGACCGACCCGAAAGATTTAGGAGAAAATATTGTGGTACAGGGTGGTACCTTTTATAATGATGCCGTTCTGCGCAGTTTTGAACGAATCTCCGGCTGTGAAGCCGTCCGTCCGGATATTGCCGGAATCATGGGGGCATTTGGCGCGGCCTTAATCGCAAGAGATCATTATGACGGTCATTCCGAAAGCAGCATGCTTTCCATTGATCAGATCAACGCCCTTCGTTTTGAAACGAGTATGGCACGTTGTAAAGGATGTACGAACCATTGTCTTCTGACCATTAACCGCTTCTCCGGCGGACGCCAGTTTATCTCCGGCAACCGCTGTGAACGGGGACTTGGAAAGGAAAAGAAAAACAGCGATGTGCCAAATCTGTTCGCATACAAATTAAACAGGCTGTTCTCTTATGAACCGCTTCGTGCAGATAAAGCTGTCCGGGGAAAAGTTGGTATTCCAAGGGTTCTGAATCTATACGAAAACTACCCATTCTGGCACACCTTCTTTACCAAACTGGGATATGAGGTTGTGTTATCTCCTGCTTCGAGCCGGAAAATCTACGAACTGGGTATTGACAGCATTCCAAGCGAATCCGAATGCTATCCGGCCAAGCTTGCCCATGGCCATATCTCCTGGCTGCTCCACCAGGGAGTAAACTATATTTTCTACCCTTGTATTCCATATGAACGGAAAGAGGTGGAAGGGGCAGGCAACCACTATAACTGCCCGATCGTTACCTCCTATGGTGAAAACATTAAGAATAACGTAGAAGAACTCCGGGACGAATCCATCACATTCCAGAATCCGTTCCTTTCCTTTGAATCAGAAGAAATCCTGACAAAACGGCTTGTCTCTTTCTTTGGGGAAGAAAACCATATTCCTGCTGAGGAAGTAAAGGAAGCGGCACATGCCGCCTGGGAAGAGCTGAATCTTGTGCGTGATGATATCCGGAAAAAAGGAGAAGAAGTATTACAGTATATGGATGAGCACCAGATTCAGGGAATCGTTCTTGCCGGACGTCCTTACCATCTGGATCCGGAGATCAACCACGGTATTCCGGAACTGATTACCTCCTATGGTGTTGCTGTTCTTACTGAGGATAGTGTCTCCCACCTGACACCGGTAAACCGTCCGACCATCGTTATGGACCAGTGGATGTACCATTCCCGTCTGTATGCGGCGGCAACCTATGTATGCACCAACGAGAACCTGAACCTGATTCAGTTGAATTCCTTTGGCTGTGGTCTGGATGCGGTTACCACCGACCAGGTAAGAGATATCCTGACCAAATCCAATAAGATCTACACGGTATTAAAGATTGATGAGGTAAATAACCTGGGAGCCGCCCGGATCCGCATCCGGTCCCTGCTCTCCGCCATCAAAGACCGCCAGGCAAAGCACATCTGCTCCCACCCAGAGGATGCTTCCTACCACCGGGTATATTTTACCAAAAAAATGAAAAAGGAGTATACCATTCTTGCACCTCAGATGTCTCCGATTCATTTTGAACTTCTGATGCCTGCCCTGGCTTCCTGTGGCTATAAAGTGGAACTGCTGCCTACTTCAGAAAAATCCGTGGATTATGGACTCCGCTATGTAAATAATGATGCCTGCTATCCGTCCCTGATTGTGGTAGGACAGTTTATGGAAGCATTATTATCGGGAAAACATGATCTGGACCGGACAGCCATTATCATTACCCAGACCGGGGGCGGCTGCCGTGCTACAAACTATATTGGCTTTTTGCGCCGTGCCCTGGAAAATGCCGGCATGGGCCAGGTTCCGGTTATCTCTCTTAGTGTAGGGGTAGAGACGAACCCTGGATTCAAGGTTTCCCTTTCTATGTTAAATAAAGCGCTTCAGGCATTAGTTTACGGCGATTTATTTATGCGGCTTACCTATGCAACCCGCCCTTATGAAGCCACGCCCGGTTCTGTGAATGCTCTTCATGAGAAATGGAAAAAGAAGGTATCCGAAGATTTATTAACGGGAAAACAATCCACATTCCGTAAAAACGTAAAAGAGATCGTTCGGGAATTTGATGAAATTCCTCTGCTTGACATTAAGAAACCAAAGGTTGGAATTGTAGGCGAAATCCTTGTAAAGTTCCATCCAGACGCAAACAATCATTTAGTGGAGTTACTTGAATCAGAAGGTGCAGAAGCCGTCTGTCCGGATTTGCTCGATTTCTTCTTATATTGTGCCTACAATAATAATTTCCAGGCAGAATACCTCGGAAAAAGCAAAAAGAAAGCCGCCATCTCCAATTTTATCATCTGGTTTATCGAGAAGTACCGGGAACCGGCAAGAAAGGCATTGACTGAAAGCAAGCGTTTTGAACCAATGCAGCACATTGAAACGCTGGCCGATTATGCCAAACCAATTGTTTCCCTCGGCAACCAGACTGGGGAAGGATGGTTTTTAACAGGAGAAATGATTGAATTAATCCACTCCGGCGTTCCAAATATCGTATGCACCCAGCCATTTGGCTGCCTTCCAAACCATGTGGTAGGAAAAGGTGTCATTAAGGAACTGCGCCACCAGTTCCCGCAGTCCAATATCGTTGCGGTGGACTATGACCCAGGTGCCAGTGAAGTAAACCAGCTGAACCGGATTAAATTAATGCTGGCTACCGCTAATAAGAATCTTGGGAAATAACAGAGGCAAGAATCGAAATCAGAACCACCTGCTAAGCCAGTGGTTCTGATTTCTTCTTTTCTTTCCAAATGTAAAAAACTGCAATCCCAACCATGTGCCGCAAAGCAGGGAGGTGTGAACAAATGAAGCTTCTCCTTCTAGAAGCAAAACCATTTATGATTCTCCAACATTCGGCAAGCTGAACTCTATTGGGTTCTTTGTGTAGACAACAACAAAGCTTTTCCCTTTTACAATATCTTTCACTTCTACCTTCTCAAAACCTGCCAGTCTTCCAAGTTGAATAAGCTCTTCTGGCTCATATTTCTTAAATCCTTTCTTTGTATAGGATGATTTATCTAGCCATTCTTTTGTGTAAACCACATTATAAAAAGATTTTCCAGGTTTAAGAACCCTTCTCCATCTGCTTCTTTAATATCAATACTTTGGAATAATCACAATGCACTTCTTCTACAACCGAAAGGCCAAACTCCTTAAAATAGGAATCCAGATCCTTTACAATAAAAGATTTATATGGTTTCGGCTCCAGAACCTCTATCGGAAAGAAAAGGATCTTTTTCATAAATTCTTTGCTTCTTTCCCATTCGGTAATAATAATTTCGCCATCCGGCTTCAAAACCCTGATAGCTTCGGTCATCATACTTGCAGCCAGAGACTCCTCTGTCTCATGAAGAACGAGTGATAATAAGATCTTGTCAAAGCATTCATTTTTAAACTTCATATTGGCTGCATCCATCTGGCAGAATTTGATATTCGAAAGTTTCTCTTTTTTTGCCTTGGATCTGGCAATGATAAGCATATCCTTTGACAGATCAACACCTACAATCTTTACACTGGCATTTCTCTTTGCAATATTAACCGCATTTGTTCCTGTTCCGGTACATAAATCAAGTATTTTATCATGATCATTTATTGCTTCATTTGCGACTCTGCGTGGACTTGTATCATATTTTCTAAAGTAGATTACATCTAACAAATCGTAAAAACCTGACATTACTTTATAGAATAATACAGAATTCATGATTCCCGATCCTCCAATTCGTGATGTATATGTGTAATATGTTCTACAGTAAGTTCAAAAATCTCTGCCACATGCGCATCATCAAGGGAATAATACACTTCTTTCCCCTCTTTTCTGCCTTTCACCACACCCTGCTCTTTCATCTTACTTAGCTGATGCGAGATAGATGATTTCGTCATAGATAACACATTCGAAATATCTCCAACACACATTTCGTTTTCCTTTAAAACCGATATTATTTTACACCTTGTCTGATCTCCAACAATCTTGAAAAAGCCCGCTACCTTCTCATATGTACCAGATGAAAGCATACTTTCCTTTGCTGACAACACTTGTTCCTCATTTATTGGCTTGCAATCGCATGTATACTCGTTCCTTGTCATGATATCGCTCCTTTATAATTGAACGAACGTTCAACCGTTTGTATTATAATTGAACATCTACTCAATTGTCAACATTTTTTGCCACCCTTTTTCAGATAGAAGGTAACAGATCAGCCGTGGCGAGCGCACAGCCGCAGGAAGCACGCAGAATATCAGGTACCATGAAATATCCCTTTGAACACGTCGGCACTTGGTTTTGCGTTTTTTGCAAAACCTTAGTACCGCTACGTGTTCAACGGAGCGAAAGCGGGTATTTCATGGTACCTGATATTCTGCA